>NZ_JBMSDZ010000003.1:0-241514 GCF_049445995.1 Dyella sp. KRB-257
CGCCCGCCGCCTGATGGCGCACCACGACCGTTCGTCATGGGCACCGGTGGCTTGGGTTTGGCTGGTCGAGGCGCGTATCCTTGCTACCAGACTCGCAAGCTGATTATTTTGTCGACACCCTCTCAGTCGTCCCTGGCGCAGGCCGTGGACTGGGCTGCCGAGGGCGTGTCGCCGCGGATCCGGCCGGCGTTGGACACAACCACGCTCAGGCTTTGCTCCGGCTTGCCGGCAAGGCACAGCGTGAGTGTGAGATTGGTTCCCGCGGCACTCCCGTCCGGATGAAAGCGCACGCGGTATCGGCCAGCGCTGCTGCGCACATGCAGCGGCGATGCGACGGCAGGTCCGGTGAACAGTGCGCGGTGATCGGGCTGGTTGTCTCCATTGCGGTCCTCGCCGAGCAGCCAGCCGTTCTCCCATACGGGGGTGGCCTCGCAATGCTGGCCATCGCGGCTGGGACAGAACACTACCGGCAAGCCGTGGGTGATGGCCGTAGCGCGGGCATGTTGCAGGCCGGCGATGTAGTCCATCTGCGCGGTCTGCAGGCGGTTGCGCGAAACCAGGCTGCCCAGCGAGGGCGCGGCAATGCTGACCAGCACGGCCAGGATCGCCACTGCCATGATCTGTTCGATGAGGGTGAAGCCCGCCCGGCGGGTGCGGTCGTGGTGTCCGTTCCGGTCGTGCATGCCTGCGCTCCTGCGGGGCCAGTAATCATGCTAGGTCGGGCGGAACGCGCCGACTGCCACCCGAGGCGGCCTTCCGGCGTCGGATACTGCTGACAGGCGGTGTCAGCAGGGGCGATTTAAAATGCGGGTCGGCGCCCGCATGCTGTCAGGCCATGACCGAACGATTCGAACTTGTCTCTCCCTACCAGCCGTCCGGCGATCAGCCGCAGGCGATCGAGCGCCTGAGCGAGGGCTTCGAGGCCGGCCTGGCCGCGCAGACCCTGCTGGGCGTGACCGGCTCGGGCAAGACCTACACCATCGCCAACGTGATCCAGCGCGTGCAGCGGCCGACCATCGTGATGGCGCCGAACAAGACGCTGGCGGCGCAGCTGTACGGCGAGTTCAGGGAGTTCTTCCCGCACAACGCGGTGGAGTACTTCGTCAGCTACTACGACTACTACCAGCCCGAGGCCTACGTGGTCGCCTCGGACACCTTCATCGAGAAGGACGCCTCGATCAACGAGCACATCGAGCAGATGCGGCTGGCGGCGACCAAGGCGCTGCTGTCGCGCCGGGACTCGATCATCGTGGCCACCGTGTCGGCGATCTACGGCCTGGGCAATCCGGAGGACTACCTCTCGCTGCGGCTGATCCTCGCCCGCGGCGAGTGTATCGAGCAGCGCCAGCTGATCCGCCAGCTCACCGAGCTGCAGTACACCCGCAACGAGATGGAGCTGCGCCGCGGCACCTACCGCGTGCGCGGCGAGATCATCGATGTGTTCCCGGCCGAATCGGAAACCGAGGCGCTGCGCATCGAGCTGTTCGACGGCGAGGTGGAGAACCTCGCCTTGTTCGATCCGCTCACCGGCGAGGTCATCCGCAAGGTGCCGCGCTACACGGTCTACCCGCGCACCCACTACGCCTCCACCCGCGAGAGCGTGCTGAACGCGATCGAGACGATCAAGGTGGAGCTGAAGGAGCGGCTGGACCAGCTATACGCCGCCAACAAGCTGCTCGAGGCGCAGCGGCTGGACCAGCGCACCCGCTTCGACATCGAGATGATGGCCGAGGTCGGCTACTGCCAGGGCATCGAGAACTACTCGCGGCATCTCACCCGCCGGCTGCCCGGCGAGCCGCCGCCGACGCTGTTCGACTATCTGCCGGCCGACGGCCTGCTGGTGATCGACGAGTCGCATGTCACCATTCCGCAGCTCGGCGCCATGTACAAGGGCGACCGCTCGCGCAAAGAGACGCTGGTGGAGTTCGGCTTCCGCCTGCCGTCGGCGATGGACAACCGCCCGCTGCGCTTCGAGGAATGGGAGCAGCGCGTACCGCGGGCGATCTATGTATCGGCCACGCCGCGCGCCTACGAGCTGCAGAAGTCCGGCGACGCGGTGGTGGAGCTGGTGGTGCGCCCGACCGGCCTGGTCGATCCGGAAGTGGAGGTGCGCCCCGTGCGCCCCCAGGTCGACGACCTGCTCGGCGAGGTGCGCAAGCAGATCGCGCTGGGCGACCGCACCCTGGTCACCACGCTGACCAAGCGGATGGCCGAGAACCTCACCGAATACCTGGCCGAGCACGACATCAAGGTGCGCTACCTGCACTCGGACATCGAGACGGTGGAGCGCAGCGAGATCATCCGCGACCTGCGCCTGGGCGAGTTCGACGTGCTGGTGGGCATCAACCTGCTGCGCGAGGGCCTGGACATGCCCGAGGTCTCGCTGGTGGCCGTGCTGGATGCCGACAAGGAGGGCTTCCTGCGCTCCACCGGCTCGCTGATCCAGACCATCGGCCGCGCCGCGCGCAATGTGCGCGGCCGCGCGATCCTGTATGCCGACGAAGTCACCCGCTCGATGCAGGCGGCGATCGACGAGACGGCGCGCCGCCGCGAAAAGCAGATCGCCTGGAACGCCTCGCAGGGCATCACCCCGCAGACCGTGGTGCGGCGCATCGCCGACATCATGGAGGGAGCGCGCAGCGAGGCGCACGCCGGCAAGGGGCGCGGCAAGCGCGGCGCCGGACGCGAGCGCGAGAAGGCCGTGGCCGAACCGGAGGCCGGCTACGAATCGCTCAATCCGCAACAGCTGTCCGCGGCGATCAGGAAGCTCGAGTCGCAGATGTACAGGCACGCCCAGAATCTGGAGTTCGAGGAGGCCGCACAGGTGCGCGACCGCATCGGCAAGCTGCGCGAGCAGGCCTTGCGCTAGGAGCGTGGGCTGTAGAAACGTTCGCGGCGAAGAGCTTTGCAGCCCGAATGGCTTCTACGGCCCACGCTCCCAGAAGCGGTTGCGGCGTCGTGGCGTGTTGCGCCGATTTCCGGCATTTGGCTATACTTCGCGGCTCTTGGGCGGTTAGCTCAGCGGTAGAGCACTACCTTGACATGGTAGGGGTCACAAGTTCGATCCTTGTACCGCCCACCAAGACACCGGCGACGGGTCGACCCTTCGGGTCCGAAGCCAGCCAAGGCAACACGATTCAGCACAACGGCGCCGCCCTCGGGGTGGCGCCGTTTTTGTTTCCACGCCCGCTGCCGGGCCTGCGGAGCTGTCGAAATGACCTACCTGTGGATCAAGTCCCTGCACCTGCTGTTCGCCATCGCTTGGATGGCGACGGTGTTCTACCTGCCGCGCATCCTGGTCAACCTGGCCGAGGCCGGTGAGGACGCCGCGGTGCGCGCGCGCCTGCACCTGATGGGGCGCCGGCTGTACAAGTTCGGCCACAACATGTTCGGCATTGCGTTCGTGCTGGGGCTGGTGCTCTGGCAGGGCTGGCACGTGTTTGCGCAGGCGCTGCCCAACGTGGCGGGATCGATGCACTGGATCGACGCCAAGCTCACGCTGGTCGCGCTGCTGCTGGCGTACTACATCTGGGCCGGACGCGCGCTCAAGCGCAGCGAGAAGGGGCTGCCGCTGCCGTCATCCAGGGCGCTGCGCTGGCTCAACGAGCTGCCCGTGCTGCTGCTGCTCGGCGTGATCTTCCTGGTGATCGCCAAGCCGTTCTAGCAGCCTGTCGGACTTTGCTCGGCCGGGCGGCGAATCCGTCTGTGCGGTCCCTATTTCCGCCGCTTCTTGACCCATGGAACCACTATGGGCCGGCGAAGCGGCGAAAATCTGTCCTCGCACAGCCGAATTCTCGCCTCGACCAGCAAAGCCCGACAGGCTGCTAGCCATGGCCGGGTAGGAGCGCACCCTGTGCGCGAATGCTCTTCGTCGGGTATTTGCCAAAGGGCGTTCGCGCACAGGGTGCGCTCCTACGAATGCTCTTCGTCGGGTATTTGCCAAAGGGCGTTCGCGCACAGGGTGCGCTCCTACGAATGCTCTGCGTCGGGTATTTGCCGAAGAGCATTCGCGCACAGCGCACAGGGTGCGCTCCTGCCGGTGGTCAGCGGGAGGCATAGTCGCGGTACCACGCGGCGAACCGTGCCACGCCGTCTTCGATGGAGGTGCCGGGCGCATAACCGACATCGCGCCGCAGCGCCGAGACGTCCGCCCAGGTGTCGGGCACGTCGCCCGGCTGCATCGGCAGCAGGCGCTTTTCCACGGTGCGGCCCAGCGCCTGCTCCATCAGCTCGATGAAGCGCAGCAGCTGCACCGGCCGGTCGCTGCCGATGTTGTACACGCGGTAGGGCGCATTCGATGTGCCCGGGTTGGGCTGCATCGGGTCGTAGGCCGGATCGGGCTGCGCCGGGTGATCCAGCGTGCGGATCACGCCCTCGACGATGTCGTCGATGTAGGTGAAATCGCGGCTGTGGTTGCCGAAATTGAACACGTCGATCGGCTCGCCGCGGCTGATCCGCTCGGCGAACAGCATCGGCGACATGTCCGGTCGGCCCCATGGCCCGTACACGGTGAAGAAGCGCAGCCCGGTGGTCGGCAGGCCGTACAGGTGACTGTAGGTGTGCGCCATCAGCTCGTTGGCCTTCTTGGTTGCCGCGTACAGGCTCACCGGGTGGTCCACCGCGTCCTCCACCGCGAACGGCAGCTTGCGGTTGGCGCCGTACACCGAGCTGGACGAGGCGTACACCAGATGCTCCACGCCAGCATGCCGGCAGGCTTCCAGGATGTGGCCGAAGCCGACCAGGTTGCTCTGGATGTAGGCCTGCGGATTCTCCAGCGAATAGCGCACGCCGGCCTGGGCGGCGAGGTTGGCCACCCGTGTGGGCGCGAATGCGTCGAAGGCGCGCTGCAGCGTGTCGCGGTCGGCGATGTCCGCGCGCACGTGCCGGTACCGCGCGTGCCCGGCGAAGCGAGCCAGTCGAGCCTCCTTCAAGGCCGGGTCGTAGTAGTCGTTGTGATTGTCGATGCCACAGACCTCGTCGCCGCGCGCGAGCAGGCGTTCGACGAGTGCGGCGCCAACGAAGCCGGCCGAACCGGTGACGAGGATGCGCATGGGGAAATCCGCTGCTGGACGCCGCGCAGTTTAACCGTTGCCGCGGTACCACCGTCGACGCATCCATCGCGTTCCCTGGCGCGGACGGTCGGTGCGATGCGACGTGCGGCGACACGTCTGACGACTCCCGCGGGTTGAGCCATCGCGCTTGAGCGACTAAGGTAAAAAGGATATCCACATCTTCGACGCAAGGCCCGCTCGCATGAGCGCCCGGCCCGTTCAGTCTGTCTGCCTTGCGTCCGGATCCCGTTGCCATGCGGGGTCACCGCCTTCAACGGAGCGGGAGCGACGCATCCATGATCAAGATCAAAGTCGACAGGCTCACCAAGATTTTCGGACCGCGCCCGGAGCAGGCGCTGACGATGATCGAGCAGGGCGCCAGCAACGCGGACGTGCGCAAGAAGACCGGTCACGCGGTCGGCATCGCCGACGTGTCCTTCGATGTGCACGAGGGAGAATTGCTGGTGGTGATGGGCCTGAGCGGCAGCGGCAAGTCGACGCTGATCCGCTGCCTCAACCGGCTCAACGAACCGACCCGCGGGCGCATCTTCGTCGATGGCGAGGACATCACCCGCTACGACCGCGCGCAATTGCTGGCTTTCCGCCAGCACAGGATCAGCATGGTGTTTCAGCATTTCGCGTTGTTCCCGCATCGCACGGTGGCGGACAACGCGGCCTACGGCCTGGAGATCCAGGGCGTGGAGCCGGCCGAGCGTCGCCGTCGCGCGGAGGAGGCGCTGGAACTGGTCGGACTGAAGGGCTGGGGCGACAACTTCCCGGTCCAGCTCAGCGGCGGCATGCAGCAGCGCGTGGGCCTGGCGCGGGCGCTGGCGGTCGATCCCGACATCCTGTTGATGGACGAGGCCTTCAGTGCGCTCGACCCGCTGATCCGTCGCGACATGCAGCACGAAATGGTTTCCCTGCAGGAGCGCATGAAGAAGACCATCGTCTTCATCACCCACGATCTGGACGAGGCCCTGCAGATCGGTGACCGCATCGTGCTGATGAAGGATGGCCGGGTGGTGCAGATCGGCACGCCGGAGGAGATCCTCGGCAATCCGGCCAACGCCTACGTCGAGCGTTTCGTCGAGAACGTGGACATGTCGCGGGTGCTGACTGCGCGCTCGGTGCTGTCGCGAGCCCGCGTGGTGGCGTTTCCGCAGGACGGACCGCGTACCGTGCTGCACAAGATGACCGAGGAGAACTTCGCCAGCATCCTGGTGGTGCGGCGCGACTACACCCTGCTCGGCGCGATCAGCCTGGAGCGGGTGTCCGAGGCGGTGAAGGCAGGCGCCGCGTCGATCGAGGGGCTGATCGAGGAGGCGCCGTCGGTGTCCCCCGACGAGCCGCTGATGAGCATCATCAACGTGATGGCCGGGTGGCGCTACATCACGCCGGTGGTCGATGCACAGAACAAGCTGCTGGGCGTGGTGACCCGTTCACGGCTGCTCGCGGCGCTGGCCGAGAGCGGCCGGGAGCCGGCACTGCCCCAGGGCGCCGAACAGGGGAGTGCCAGCGCATGAGCATCCTGGTTCCCGAGATTCCCAAGTTTCCGCTGGCCCACATCATCGACGTGGCGCTGGACTGGCTGACCAGCCATTTCTCCTTCATCACCAAGGCGCTGAGCCACGCCACTGCGGCGGCGATCGACGGCGTGGTCGCCGGGCTGGAGTGGCTGCCGCCGTGGTTGCTGATACTCGCGGTGGCGGCGCTGGCATGGCGCATGGCCGGGCGCCGGGTGGCCATCCTGTCGGCCGTCGGGCTGCTGTTCCTGTGGAACCTGCGGCTGTGGTCGCCGACCATCGAGACCATCACGCTGGTGCTGATGTCCACGCTGATCGCCGTGGTCATCGGCCTGCCGCTGGGCATCGCTGCCGCGCTCAGCCGGCGAACGTCGCGGGTGGTGATGCCGGTGCTCGATTTCATGCAGACGATGCCGGCGTTCGTCTACCTGATCCCGGCCATTCCATTCTTCGGGCTCGGCGCGGTGTCGGCCAGCGTCGCCACGGTGATCTTCTCGATGCCGCCGGCGATCCGGCTCACCGCACTGGGCATCAGGCAGGTACCCGGGGAACTGGTCGAGGCCGCCGACGCCTTCGGTTCCTCGCCGCGCCAGAAGCTGTTCAAGGTGCAGTTGCCGATGGCCGTGCCCACGATCATGGCCGGCATCAACCAGACCATCATGCTGGCGCTGTCGATGGTGGTGATCGCCGCCATGATCGGCGCCGGCGGGCTGGGCGGCGAGGTGTGGAAGGCGATCCAGCGGCTGGAGCCGGGCAAGGGCTTCGAGTCGGGCATCGCCATCGTCATCCTCGCGATGATCCTGGACCGCATCACCCAAAACATCGGGCGTCGTTCGCAGGCGTCTGCCGGAAAGTAGTCAAAGGAGACATGCCATGAAGATGAAACCCCGTTTCGGCCGGTTCGCGCCGGTCCCCGCGCTGGCCCTCGCCATCGCCGTCGCCGGCTGCTCGCCGTCCGGCTCCCCGTCGTCGGGCGCCAGCGCGCCGGCGTCGTCCGCCTCGGCGCCGGCCGCCTCAGGCATCGGCACGAAGGAGATCAAGCTCGCCTACGTGGAGTGGGCCAGCTGCGTGGCGGCGACCAACGTGGCGCGCGCCGCACTGGAGCAGAAGGGCTACGACGTGCAGACCGTCTCGGTGAGCGCCGCGGCGATGTACGCGGCGGTGGCCGACGGCGACGCCGACGCCACGGTCTGCGCCTGGCTGCCGAGCACGCAGGCGAATTACTACGCCCGCACCCGGGACAAGCTGGACAACCTTGGCCCGAACCTGGTGGGCACCAGGCTCGGTCTGGTGGTCCCGGATTACGTCACCATCGATTCGATCCCCGAACTGGCGGATCATGCCGACCAGTTCCAGGACCGCATCGTCGGCATCGATCCGGGCGCGGGCGAGATGGGTCTCACCCAAAAGGTCATCGAGCAGTACAAGCTGCCGCTCAAACTGATGAACGGCAGCGGCGCGACCATGACCGCGGCGCTGAAGAGCGCCATCGACAACCATCAGTGGATCGTGGTCACCGGCTGGACCCCGCACTGGATGTGGGCCCGCTTCAAGCTCAAGTATCTGGCCGATCCTAAGGGCATCTACGGCAACGCCGAGAACATCGACACGCTGGTCAGGCAAGGGCTCAGGCGCGATTCGCCCGATGCCTACGCCCTGCTGGACGGCTTCCACTGGACGCCGGAACAGATGCAGCAGGTGATGGACGCCGGCCGCGAGCCCGGCGCCAGGCCCTACGACGTGGCGAAGCAGTGGTTCCGGCAGCACGGTGACGTGGTGGCCGGCTGGAGTCACTGAGCGCGCCCTCGCCCGGGCCCGGCGCGGCCCGGGCCGCCGCGCCTTCGGCCGCGGCCGAAGGCGACACCGCGGGGCACCGCCCCGTGGCGCCCGCATGCCGGCGCGCCGGACCACGCGCCTGCCGGCGCGGACTTCCTTCCCAACCAGGGGACGATCATGACCATCCATCCAATCAGGACAGCGATCCTCGCGACGCTGTGCGCCGGCCTGTGGCTGCCACTCCAGGCCCGGGCCGGCACCGATGAATCCGCCTCGCCGTCGTCGGCGGTGGACCGGAAGATCGCGCAGATGCAGACGCGCATCGACGCGTTGCAGAAGGAACTGCTCCAGCTCAGGCAGGCGCAGGCCCGGGCGGCCACCGAACGGACGCAGGCGACGAAGAGCCAGCAGGTGCAGGCGGCCAGGCTCGACAAGCTGGCCAAGACCGCTGCCGCATCCGACGACGGCATCCACATCGGTGGTGCCATGCGCTTCCAGTACTCGTACGAGGACTACAACCACGGCAATCGTCGCCGTATCGGCGACACCGATTTCGACATCTTCCGGCTCAACATGCGTGGCAAGGTCGACCATATCGAGTTGCAGGCCGAGTGGCGCTGGTTCCAGTACATGAGCGCGATCAAGTACGCCTGGCTGGGCTACGACTTCGGCAGGCATTCGCAGGTGCAGGCGGGCATCACCCGTATCCCGTTCGGCAACCAGCCCTACAACTCGCACAACTACTTCTTCAGCTCCAACTACTACCTGGGGCTGGAGGACACCTACCACGCGGGCGTCGAGTACGTGTTCTCCGGCAGCCCCTGGAACGTGCAGCTGGCCTTCTTCAAGAACGACGCGATGGGCGGCGTCGACGGCTACGTCGGCAATCGCACCGACAGCTATTCCTACAACGTGCTCGGCGTGCGCGCACCCGGCGAAGGCATCTACGACACGCCGCAGCAGCCCGCGGGCAGCGCCGATACCGCCGCCGCGCGCGTGGCCTACACCTTCCATCCCGATGACGACCTGTCGCTGGAACTGGGGGGCTCGGCACTGCATGGCGGACTCGAAGGGGCGTCCGCGCGGATCGGCCATTACGACGCCTACGCCCTGCACCTGAATGCCGACTACCTGCAGTGGAACGTGCAGGCCCAGGCATCGCACTACGACTATCGCACCGGGAGTGGCGCCACCCGGCTGGCGGTCGGCGCCTATCACTTCTACGACACCATCGCCGCGCGCGCGGACTCCTACACGTTCAACGTGAAATACCACCAGCCGGTGCAGTGGGGACCGGTCCACAGTCTGGATTTCTACAACGACTACTCACTGGTCACCCACAAGTCCGGCATGCTGCCGAGCACCTTCATGAACGTGCTCGGTGTGGGCGTGTCCGCAGGCGACCTTTACACGTATTTCGACTATGTGATCGGTCGCAACCAGCCGTTCATCGGCGGCAGCATGGCGGGCGACGGTGGGGTCGAGCACCGCTTCAACATCAACTTCGGCTTCTATTTCTGACGAGCGGGACCGTGCGGACCGGGGTGCGGTCGCGGTGGGTCCCGATGCCGCGTTTCCCGGCCACCGGCGTTGACATCGCGCCGGGCGGCGGCTAGTTTTGCGGCGATATCATCAGCGACAAGGTGGCCGGCAGGCGGCTGCGGGTCGAGCGTGCGACATGGAGACTATCCAGACTTCCCGATGATCTTCCGCGCCACCGTGGCCGTTCGACGAAAAGGGCGCGCGGCGCCCTTTTTTATTGTCACTGGTTTACCGACATGATCGAGATCACCCTTCCCGACGGCAGCAAGCGGCCGTTCGAGCACCCTGTGACCGTGCAGGACGTGGCCGCCTCCATCGGCGCCGGTCTGGCCAAGGCCACCCTGGCCGGCAAGGTCGACGACAGGCTGGTGGATGCCAGCTTCACCATCGACCGCGACGCCAGATTGCAGATCGTCACCGACAAGAGCCCCGAGGCGCTGGAGATCCTGCGCCACTCCACCGCGCACCTGATGGGCCAGGCCGTGCAGCGCCTGTTTCCCGGGGCGCAGGTGACGATCGGCCCGGTGATCGAGAATGGCTTCTACTACGACTTCGCCTACGAGCGGCCCTTCACCCCGGAGGACCTGCCGAAGATCGAGGCGGAGATGCACAGGATCGTCGACGAGCAGCTGGCGGTGACCCGCAGCGTGAAGTCGCGCGACGAGGCGATCGCGTTCTTCCGCGGCCTGGGCGAGGAGTACAAGGCGCAGATCATCGAGTCGATCCCGTCGAACGAGGAACTGTCGCTGTACTCGCAGGGCGAGTTCACCGACCTGTGCCGCGGCCCGCACGTGCCCAACACCGGCAAGCTGCGCGCGTTCAAGCTGATGAAGGTGGCCGGTGCCTACTGGCGCGGCGATTCGAACAACCGGATGCTCAGCCGCATCTACGGCACCGCCTGGCTCAACGACAAGGATCTGAAGGCCTACCTGCACCAGCTGGAGGAAGCCGAGAAGCGCGACCATCGCCGGATCGGCAAGGCGCTGGACCTGTTCCACCAGCAGGAAGAGGGCCCCGGCATGGTGTTCTGGCACCCCAGGGGCTGGGCGATCTGGCAGCAGGTGGAGCAGTACATGCGCGGCGTGTACCGCAAGAGCGGCTACCAGGAGGTGCGCTGCCCGCAGGTGCTGGACGTGTCGCTGTGGAAGAAGTCCGGCCATTGGGACAACTACGCCGAGAACATGTTCTTCACCGAGTCGGAGAAGCACACCTACGCGCTCAAGCCGATGAACTGCCCCGGTCATGTGCAGATCTTCAACACCACGCTGCACAGCTACCGCGAGCTGCCGATCCGCTACGGCGAATTCGGCGGCTGCCATCGCAACGAGCCGTCCGGCGCGCTGCACGGGATCATGCGCGTGCGCGCATTCACCCAGGACGATGGCCACATCTTCTGCACGGCCGGGCAGATCGAGTCGGAAGTCACCGCCTTCCACCAGCAGGCGATGCAGGTCTACGCGGACTTCGGCTTCCAGGACATCGCGCTGAAGATCGCGCTGCGGCCGGACAAGCGCATCGGCACCGACGCGGTGTGGGATCGCGCCGAGGCCGCGCTGCGTGCCGCGCTGTCGGCGGCCGGCGTGCAGTGGGAGGAACTGCCGGGCGAGGGTGCCTTCTACGGCCCCAAGATCGAGTACCACATGAAGGACTCGATCGGCCGCGCCTGGCAGGTCGGCACCATGCAGGTCGACTTCATGATGCCCGAGCGCCTCGGCGCCGAATACGTGGACGAACACTCGCAGAAACGGCATCCGGTGATGCTGCACCGGGCCATCGTCGGCTCGATGGAGCGCTTCATCGGCATCCTGATCGAGCACCACGCCGGCCTGCTGCCGCCCTGGCTGGCGCCGGTGCAGGCGGTGGTGTTCTCGATCACCGACGCGCAGGCCGATTATGTCCGCGAAGTGACGCAAACCCTTGTCGACAAAGGTTTCCGGGTCGAGGCCGATTTGCGCAATGAGAAAGTCGGCTATAAAATCCGCGAGCATACGCTGCAGAAAGTGCCGTACCTGCTTGTCGTCGGAGATCGCGAGAAGGAGGCCGGCGCTGTTTCCGTGCGTACCCGTTCAGGCGAAGACCTCGGCAGCATGCCGCTGGGTGGTTTCGTCGAACGTCTGCAGGCCGAGGCGCGGCTCTGAGAGCGCGCCCGTCCCGATCAATCAATTTTTCTGGAGGATAGCGGTATCGCAACCACCGACAGCAAGGGTAATCGCCGCAACCTGGAGATTCGCGTCCCGCGAGTTCGGGTGATCGGCGTGGATTCCGAACAGCTTGGCATTCTTACCCGTGACGAGGCCCTGGCTCTGGCGCAGGAGGCGGGCATGGATCTGGTCGAGATCCAGCCCAATGGCGACCCGCCGGTATGCCGCATCATGGATTACGGCAAGTTCAAGTTCGAGGCCCAGAAAAAAGCCTCTGCCGCCAAGAAGAAGCAGAAGCAGGTCGAGATCAAGGAAGTGAAATTCCGCCCGGTCACGGATGTGGGCGACTACCAGATCAAGTTGCGCAAGATGCTTGCGTTTCTGGAAGAAGGCGACAAGGTCAAGGTCACCATCCGCTTCCGCGGCCGCGAGATGTCGCATCAGGATCTGGGCCAGAACCTGGCCAGGAAGATCCAGGAAGACGTGGGCGAAAACGGCCAGGTCGAGTCCTATCCCCGCCTGGAAGGCCGACAGATGGTCATGATGATCGGCCCCAGGAAGAAATAAGCACGTCGGCGCCCAGGGCGCCGGCCGCTTCCCGTAGGAGCGCACCCTGTGCGCGAATGCTTTTGCTCCTGATCGACATCAAGACCAGAAGCATTCGCGCACAGGGTGCGCTCCTACTGGTATCGGGGTTGGCAAACCCGTATCATTGTCGGTTCGACCCACACGGACGGGTCGTGAACCGATGTCGGCAGGACGGAAAGCGTGTCCGCGAGGGCGCCGCCGAATCAGTCAGAAACCGGGTCGCAGGACCCACTCATGGAGCATTCCCATGCCCAAGATCAAGACCAACCGGGCGGCGGCGAAGCGTTTTCGCAAGACCGCATCCGGCAAGTTCAAGGCAGGCCACGCGTTCAAGTCGCACATCCTGACCAAGAAGTCGACCAAGCGTAAGCGCGGTCTCCGTGCCACCAACCACGTCAAGGCGTGCGACACCAAGGGTGTGGCGCGCATGTTGCCGTACCTCTAAGGCAGGAGACCTACCATGGCTCGTGTAAAGCGTGGCGTCACCGCCCGTCGTCGTCACAAGAAAATCATCGGCCGCGCCAAGGGTTACTACAACGCCCGCCGCAAGGTCTTCCGCGTCGCCAACCAGGCCGTCATCAAGGCCGGCCAGTACGCCTACATCGGACGCAAGCAGCGCAAGCGCCAGTTCCGCGCGCTGTGGATCGTGCGCATCAACGCCGCCGCCCGTCAGTTCGGCCTGTCCTACAGCCGCCTGATCAATGGCCTGGCCAAGGCCGGCATCACGGTCGACCGCAAGGTGCTGGCGGACATCGCCGTGCACGACATCAAGGCGTTCGGCGCGATCGCGGAAAAAGCAAAGGCCAGTCTGGCTGCTTGATTGTCGGGCGCCGCGGCGCCGACGATATGATGTAAAGCAAGCGGGGAGGAGGCCAACGCCTCCTCCCCGTTTTTGTTTAATGACGTCGACTCGGGTGCCTCGTGACGCTCCATGGCCGTCATTCCCGCGAAAGCGGGAATCCATTTACCCGGATGGCCCAAGGTCACCATGGATTCCCGCTTTCGCGGGAATGACGACAGCGATGATGTGGCAGTTCGCTGAACCTGAAGATAAGGCCGGAAACACACCGATGGACGATCTGGACAATCGCGCAAACCAGGCCCTGGCGGATATCGCCGCCGCCGCCTCGCTCGACGCGCTCGACACCCTGCGCGTGGGCCTGCTCGGTAAGAGCGGCATCGTCACCGCCGCGCTGAAATCGCTGGGCGCGCTGGCACCGGACGAGCGCAAGGCGCGCGGCGCCGAGGTCAACCGGGTCAAGGAGCGGCTCGCCGACGCGCTGGCCATGCGCAAGGCCGCGCTGGAGCAGGCCGAACTGGACCGGCGTCTCGGCTCCGAGACCATCGACATCAGCCTGCCCGGCCGCGATGGCGAGCGCGGTGGCATCCACCCGATCACCCGCGCGCTGGAACGCATCGCGGCGATCTTCGCGCGGCTGGGCTACCAGCGCGCCGACGGTCCGGAGATCGAGGACGACTGGCACAACTTCGAGGCGCTGAACTTCCCGCCGCACCATCCGGCGCGCGCCATGCACGACACCTTCTACTTCGGCGACGGGCGCCTGCTGCGCACGCACACCTCGCCGGTGCAGGTGCGTTCGATGCAGGGGCGGCAGCCGCCGATCCGCATCATCGCGCCGGGCAAGGTCTACCGCAGCGACTCGGACCAGACCCACTCACCGATGTTCCACCAGATCGAGGGCCTGCTGGTCGACGAGACCTCCAGCTTCGCCGACCTCAAGGGCACCCTGGCCGAGTTCGTGCGCGCGTTCTTCGAGCGCGACTTCGAGATGCGCTTCCGCCCCAGCTATTTCCCCTTCACCGAACCCTCGGCCGAGGTGGACATCCGCTGGGCCGATCCTGACAAGGGCGGCGAGGACGGCCAGGGCCGCTGGCTGGAAGTGCTCGGCTGCGGCATGGTGCATCCGAACGTGCTGGCCAACTGCGGCATCGACCCGGAGCGCTACACCGGCTTCGCCTTCGGCCTGGGCGTGGAGCGCTTCGCGATGCTGCGTTACGGCGTATCCGACCTGCGTGCGTTCTTCGAGAACGACCTGCGGTTTCTCAAGCAGTTTGCATGAACGGGATTTGGGAGACGGGATGGGGGATTTGCAAGAGCCTCGGCTTCCCGCCTTTACGAATCCCCCATCCCGAATTTCGAATCCCGGACGTCAACCCATGAAATTCTCCGAGAACTGGCTGCGCGAACTGGTCGAGATCCGCGCCGACCGCGCCCAACTGGCTCATGCGTTGACCATGGCGGGGCTGGAGGTGGAGGAACTGACCGCGCTGGGCGAAGGCCTGGACGGCGTGGTGGTGGCCGAGATCGTCGCCGCCGAGAGGCATCCGCAAGCCGATCGGCTGCAGGTGTGCCGCGTCGACGCCGGGCAGGGCCAGCCGCTGCAGATCGTCTGCGGCGCGCCGAACGCGCGGGTCGGCATCAAGGTGCCGCTGGCCATGGTCGGTGCGTCCTTGCCCGGCGGCATCGCGATCAAGGCCGCCAGGCTGCGCGGCGTGGAATCGTTCGGCATGCTGTGCTCGGCCAAGGAGCTCGGCGTCGACGCCGATGCCTCCGGCCTGCTGGAACTGCCGCTCGACGCGCCGGTGGGCCAGCCGCTGGCGGCCTGCCTCGGCCTGCCCGATGCCAGCATCGAGCTCAAGCTCACCCCGAACCGTCCGGACTGCCTGGGCCTGGTTGGCCTGGCGCATGACGTGGCCGCGCTGTTCGGCAGCCACGTGAAGGTGCCGGCGCAGGCTGCCGCCCCGGTGAGCAGCGACGCCCGTCGCGACATCCGGCTGGAAGCCGGCAAGGATGCGCCGCGCTACCTCGGGCGCGTCATCGAGGGCATCGACGCCGCCGCGCGCACGCCGCTGTGGATGGCCGAGCGGCTGCGCCGCGCCGGCCTGCGACCGATCAGCGCGGTGGTCGATGTGACCAACTACGTGATGCTCGAGCTGGGCCAGCCGATGCACGCGTTCGACAACGACGCGCTCGAGGGCGACATCGTGGTGCGCCACGCCACGGCCGGCGAAGCGCTGAAACTGCTGGATGGCAGCGAAGCCGCGCTCGATTCGTCCTTCGTGGTGATCGCCGACGAGACCAAGGCGCTGGCCGTGGCCGGCGTGATGGGCGGGTATGACTCGCGCGTCACCGACGCCACCGCCAACGTGTTCCTGGAGTCGGCGCACTTCGCACCGGCCGCGATCATGGGCAAGGCGCGCAGGCTCGGTCTGCATACCGACGCCTCGCACCGCTTCGAGCGCGGCGTCGATCCGGTGCTGCCGCGGCGCGCGCTGGAGCGCGCCACCGAACTGCTGCTGACGATCGTCGGCGGGCAGGCCGGTCCGGTGCTGGTGGCCGAACGGCCGGAAGACCTCCCGCCACCGACGCCGGTCGCATTGCGTCGCGAGCGGCTGCGGCGCGTGCTCGGCGTTACGGTGGACGACGCCACCGTGGCACGCATCTTCACCGCGCTGGGCATGCAGGTGGCGGCCACCGCCGACGGCTGGACCGTCACCGCGCCGAGCAGCCGCTTCGACATCGAGCGCGAGGAGGACCTCATCGAGGAGGTCGCGCGCATCTTCGGCTACGACAACATCCCCACCCACGCGCCGGCCGGCGCGCTGGCGCTGGCGGCCGAGCCGGAAGCGCGCATCGGCGAACTCGCCCTGCGCGAGCAGTTGGCGGCACGCGGCCATTACGAGGCGGTGAACCTGTCCTTCGTATCGGCCGAGCTGCTGGCACGCTGGGGCTACGCCGACCGGCTGGTGCCGCTGGCCAATCCGCTGTCGGCGGACCTGGCGGTGATGCGGCCGTCGCTGCTGCCGGGGCTGGTCGAATCGCTGCGCCACAACCGCGCGCGCCAGCAGGAGCGGGTGCGCCTGTTCGAGCTGGCGCGGGTGTTTGCCGCCGGCGACCCGCCGGCCGAGACGCCGAGCCTGGCGATCGCCGCCTGCGGCAGCGCCAAGGCCGAACAGTGGGGCGAGCGCGCGCGTGCGCTGGACTTCTTCGACCTCAAGGGCGAGCTGGACGCCATCATCGCCTGGGGCGGCGAGCCGCTGCGCTGGTCGGTGCATGCCGACGCGTTGCCGGCCTGGCTGCACCCGGGTCGTGGCGCGCGCGTGGCGCGCGATGGCGTCACCGTCGGCTACCTCGGCGCGCTCCACCCGCAGCTGGCCAAGGCACTGGACCTGGGGCCGGACGTGCACGTGCTGGAAGTGGCGCTGGATCCCCTGCTGGCCCGACGCCTGCCGCGCGCGCGGCCGGTGCCGCGCTTCCCTTCGGTCCGCCGCGATCTCGCGCTGGACCTGCCCGAGGCGGTGAGCTGGTCACAGATCGAGCAGGTGGTCCGTGACACGCTCGGTGGCGTGCTCGCCCAGCTCAAACTGTTCGACCGCTACAGCGGCAAGGGGGTCGAAGCAGGCCGAAAAAGCCTCGCTATGGGCTTGATTTTGCAGGACGCTTCACGCACGCTTACCGACGACGACGCGGACCGTTGCGTACGCGAGGCGGTCACTGCGCTGGAGAAGGCATGCAAGGCAAGATTGCGAGGTTGAGATGGCGCTGACCAAGGCGGAGATGGCCGAGCGCCTGTTCCTCGAGGTGGGCCTCAACAAGCGTGAAGCGAAGGAGTTCGTGGACGCCTACTTCGAGGTGGTCCGCGAAGCGTTGGAAAGGGGGGAGCAGGTCAAATTGTCCGGTTTCGGCAATTTCGACCTGCGCATGAAGAACCAGCGTCCGGGACGCAACCCGAAAACGGGCGAGGAGATTCCGATCTCCGCCCGCCGGGTGGTGACGTTCCGTCCGGGTCAGAAACTCAAGGTGCGGGTCGAGAGCTATGCTGGACCAAGGGAATAACACCGAACTTCCAGCCATCCCGGCCAAGCGCTACTTCACCATCGGTGAGGTGAGCGAGCTGTGCGGGGTGAAGCCGCACGTGCTGCGCTACTGGGAGCAGGAATTTCCCGCGCTCAACCCGGTCAAGCGCCGCGGCAACCGCCGCTACTACCAGCGCCACGACGTGTTGATGATCCGCCAGATCCGCTCGCTGCTGTACGACGAGGGTTTCACCATCACCGGTGCCCGCGCCCGGCTGGAAGGCCCGCAGGCGCGGATGGAGGCGAGCATGTCGCACCAGATCGTGCGCCAGGTGCGCATGGAACTGGAGGAAATCCTCGGTCTGCTGCGCCGACCGGGTTGATCGGTACGTCCCGAGGCTTCCGGCCGCTGCCGGCAAGCTGCTAGACTTGTCGACTTGTTCGATCGTCGGGGCGTAGCGCAGCCTGGTAGCGCATCTGCCTGGGGGGCAGAGGGTCGTCGGTTCGAATCCGGCCGCCCCGACCAATTCGGCAAGGGCCAAGCCGACCGAACCGGCCCGGCCCGTCGGGTCAGGAGGTCAGTTGCTGATGATCACCTTGAGCGCCTTGTTGCGTGCCGCCTGGGCGAAGGTCTCGTAGGCCGCATCGATCTCATCCAGGGCATAGCGATGGGTGATCAGCAGCTTGGGATCGATCTTGCGCGATTGCACCACCTTGAGCAGCATGCCGGTGGTGACGGTATCCACCAGCCGGGTGGTGATGGTGATGTTCTGCGCCCACAGCCGCTCCAGGTGCAGGTCCACCTTGGCGCCGTGCACGCCGACGTTGGCGATGATGCCGCCGGGCGCGACGATGTCCTCGCACAGCTCGAAGGTGGCGGGCACCCCCACCGCTTCGATCGCCGTGTCCACGCCCATGCCTGCGGTAAGCTGCTGAACCTGGGCGGCCGCCGCCGCGTTGCCGGCGCTGCTGTTGATGGTGTCGGTGGCGCCGAAGCGGCGTGCCACCTCCAGGCGGTTGTCGTCCAGATCGATCATGATCAGCCGGGCCGGCGCGTAGAACTGCGCGGTGAGCAGCGCCGCGAGGCCCACCGGGCCGGCGCCGACGATCGCCACCGTGCCGCCGGGCGCCACCTTGCCGTTGAGCACGCCGCACTCGAAACCGGTCGGCAGGATGTCGCTGAGCATCACCAGCGCTTCCTCCTCGCAGTCCGGTGGCAGCGGATACAAGCTCGTATCCGCGTGCGGAATTCTCACGTACTCGGCCTGGGTGCCGTCGATGCGGTTGCCCAGGATCCAGCCGCCGCTGGTGCAGTGCGAATACATGCCGCGCCGGCAGTAGTCGCACTTCGCGCAGGCGGTGATGCAGGAGATCAGCACGGGGTCGCCGGGCTTGAAGGCGGTGACCGCCGCGCCGACCTCCTCCACCACGCCCACGCCCTCGTGCCCGAGGATGCGCCCGGGCTCGCAGGTCGGCACGTCCCCCTTGAGGATGTGCAGATCGGTGCCGCAGATGGTGGTCTTGGTGACCCTGACGACGGCGTCGGTCGGCGCCGTCAGGCCGGGCTTGGGGCGCTCCTGCAAGGATTTGCGCCCGGGCCCCTCATAGACGAGTGCTTTCATGCTCCGCTTCCTCTGCTTTGGAAACCGGTTCATTGAAAACGGCACAGGACCCGGCCACATTGACCCTCGTCAATATCTTGTCGGGCTAACCCGCATTTCTCACCAGCCGACCAAGTCGGCCCGGCGGAACCATTTTGACGGGTTGGCCTTGACGGATGGGATGTGTGATGTGGGAAATCAGGAGGGTTCATGCAAGCCCGGCGCGGGGATGCGCCGGGTCCGGACCGCCCATGCCTGCCGGTGCCGAGTGATCTTCGGGGAACAGGTTGCGGCGCAGGCTGGTCAGCGCGGACAGCGCTCCGGGGTCGATCTCCGCGGTGGCCAGGACAAGAGTGAGACAATGATCGATCTGCTCGTGCAGGGCCGGCGGGGCGCGCAACTGCGGTGCGCGCTGTAGCGCGCGGTAGTGTTCGGCGATCCGGTGGACCAGCGCCTGCAAGGCCTTTTGCTGCGCCGCGGGAGCCGTCTGGCTGACGGCATGCAACTGGGCCAGCGCGCCGCCCGTCATCATGTCGCGCAGCGCATCCTCCGGTGGCCCGCCCGTGGGCGAGCTCGCCATGCGCAGCGTGAGCAGCCCGATGCGATGGGCCATTCGACTGCGCCATAGCGGCTGTGCCGCGGGCGAGAGGTGGCGCAACGAGGCGATGTCGCGGCGTCCGGCCGCCAGCGTCCGCCGCACCATGCCGTCCACCCACAGGAAGCGCGTCAGGCTCACCATCAGCATGGCGTAGTAGATACCGATCAGGGTGGCGATGCCGGCGTTGAGATAGAGCTGAAAATCGGCGTGGAAGCTGCGGTCGATGATGTTCGGACTGAACACGCCCACGACAAAATTGAAGCCCATCGCGCTGAAGCGCGGTGTCCCCATCATCAGGCCGCTGAGCAGCAGCGCAGGCGCCATCGCCAGCACCAGGGCGCCGAAGTCGCTGATTGCAGGCAGGATCAGCACGACGTAGACCATCCCCAGCAGCAGGCGCAGGACCACGCCGACAAACTTGTTCTTCAGCATCTGCGAAGGATCGGGTGTGGCCGAATAGATCGAGAAATACACGCCGGCCATCATCACGGCGCTGTAGCCGGTAAGCCAACCGGAGGCGATCCACGCCGCATTGCCGACAAACACCGTTGCCATGACGGCCAGGCTGGCGCCGGCCGCACCGCGCCAGTCGCGTTCCATCGGCCGCCACCGGCGCCTCCCCACCAGGGCGGCCGACCGCTCGGCGGTGGGGTGGGCGGGTCCGCGGGCTCCTTCGACTCGATCGCGCAGTCGCAGGATCGCTCCCTTCAGGGCGATCAGTTCGCGGACGCGGTCGAGCAGGTTGCAGGTCAGCGCATCGCGCCAGGTCAGCCCCGGGGCGATCGCCGGGCGCAATGCGTCGCAGTGCTGCTGCAGGCGCTGCATCTGCGCCATTTGCTGCCGCGGCTCCTCGGCGGCGGCAGCGAACCACGACTGCGTCTCCCTCAGGAACGGCTCGATGCCCTCTTGCAGCGGATCCAGCCGGGCGAGTTCGCTCAGGCGATCATCGACTGCCAACGACAGCGGCATGATCCGCTCGACCAGCGCCAACGTCCACTGGATCGCTTCGAGCTGTCCCCGCAGATACGTCCCCTCGTAACGCGCGTGCAGCAGCAGCTCGTGCAGTTCGTTGATCGCGGTGGCGAGTTTGCGACGGTCTGGTGCGGTCCGCCCGGCGTCGTCCGCGGCGAGCGCGTCGATGCAGACGGCCTGGGCATCCTGCAGCGCGGCCGCCAGCCGCGCGCGCAGGATCCTGGCGGTGGATACGGGAAAGACGACCGCGTGCACGACGGTGCCGCACATGCGATAGATGTCCCTTGGACACCGTGGCTCCCGCGTGCGGCTGGGCCACGATGTAGGCGGTGATGACAGACCAGGCCGGGTTGTCCAGTCCGGCGCGCAGCGCGATGTACAGCGCGAGCATGCCGGCCAGGAAATTCTTGAGCGAGAAGAAGACCGCCGTACGTGGAATGCCCAGTGTCTTCATTGCATCCACGGATGCCGTCAGGCGGACGAGGTGCCGGCCGGCGGCTGATGCGGGAACAGCCCGAAGCGCAGGCCGATCAGCCCCAGCAGGGCTTCATCCCGTGCATCGCCCGGCGCCAGCGTGGGCAGACCCGACAGTGCGGCATCCAGGGCCACTTTCAGTGCCTGTGGCGCGGGCACCGGGCGGCCGGCGCGCTGACGCGTCCGGTAGTGTGCGGCGACATCCGCCAGCAGGCGATTGAGCGCCTGTGCGTTCGCCGCGGGCAATGCGTTGCGCGCGCGGCGCAGGTTGAGGATGTTGAGGCCGATGCGCACCTCGTCGAGCATGTCCACGCCGCTGACGTCGCTGCCGGCCGGCAGCGAGGCCAGACGCGGCGCCAGCAGGCCGAGCAGGTCGAGCATGCGGACCATGAAGCGGTCGCGATCCTGGCGGCCGCGGCCTTCGGCGGCCGCGGCGAGCAGTGCCCACCCCTGGCGGACCAGGCGCCGGGCGCTCCACTCCGCGCCGACCGAGCGGAACAGCCGGGTCGTCAGCAAGGCGAACAGCAGCCCGAGGACGGTCGAGATCGCCGAGTTGACGTAGCGGGCGAAGTCCGGCACGTAATGGTTCTGGATCGACAGCAGCGAAGCGAAGTTGGTGGCCAGGATCATGCCGGGCATGAACAACTTCGGCCGCGAAAGCATCAGCCCGACCAGCAACAGGACCGGCGCAATCACCACCACCAGCGGCATGAAGTCATGGATCGCCGGCAGGATGCCGAACAGGTACACACCGGCAGCCAGCATCGCCACCACGGCCGAGTTCAGGAACACGACGATGTTTGGCGCCGGGTCGTCCTGCGCGGCGAAGAACGCCGCGGCGACCGCCGCCATCATCGCGCCGGAGGCACCGTCGGACCAGCCGAGCGCGATCCAGAGCAGGCAGTAGGCGAACAGCGTGGCGCCGGCGGCCAGGGACGAAAACGACAGCATGCCCCAGTCGATGTGGCGGTTGCTGGCCCGCACCAGCCGGCGCAGGTCGATACCGAAGGCGGGCGCCGGCGGCGGCCGGCCGGCCTCGATCGACTGGCGCAGATGACCACTGTCGTACCACAACTCGGCCAGTTCCTTGAGACGCAGCAGCAGGCTGCTGCGCAGCAGGCCGACCGGGTCTGCGTCGAGCGCGGGTCGCAAGGCGGCGATCCGGGCGCGCAGGCCCTCGAGCACCTCGCGCGTGGGCGCCACGTCCTCGCCGATCCAGGCGCGCAGGTCGGCGAGCAGCGCCTGCAGTTCGGCGTCGGGCACTGCGACCTCGCCGAGGTTGCCGAGGCGGTCCTCCACCGCGGCCAGCACCGGCAGCAGGCCGAGCAGCCGCGCGCGCAGCTCCTCGAGCCATTCGTCGAGCTTGCCATGGCGCGGGTCATCGCGCTTGGCGAACGGAATCACCAGGTCCAGTTGCGACAGATCCCCAGCCAACTGCCGGCGCAATGCACGCGGACTGCCCGCACGCGCCAGCGTCTGCGTGCACCACGCGCGGGCGTCGCGCATCAGGGCGTCGACGCGCTGACGGATCATCGGCTGGATCGAGACGGGAAATACCACGGCCCCGACGACCACCGCGCACAGGCTGCCCAGCACGATCTCCTCGCTGCGCGCCAGCACCGTATCGAAGATCGCATCGGGCTGGGTCACGACGGGGAAACCGACGAACGCGGCGGTGTATCCGGCCAGCATGAAGACGTACGACGAGGGCCCGCGGTGCAGCAGCGCGGCGAACAGGCAGGCCGACAGCCACAGCGACATCGCCAGACTCAGCAGTACCGGGGCCTGCAGCAGGTTGGGCACGATCGCAATGACCGCAACCGCGGCGATCAGCGTGCCGCTGATGCGGTAGATGCCGCGCGAATTCGTGCCGCCCAGCACCGGCTGCAACACGATGTAGGCGGTGGCCATCGCCCAGTAGGGTCGCTCCAGATCGGCCGCCAGCGCGATGTACAGCGCGATCATGGCGGCCAGAAACGATTTGGCCGAATGCAGCCAGGCCTGCCGGTCGAGTAGCAGCATGATGCGTCCTGGCTAGGGCCGTTGGGCGATGCCGGCCGCCGCACGGCCGTTGCCGGGTTTGGCCTCGTGCCGGCGCCAGCCGCCGCCGAGGGCCAGGAACAGGCGGATCTGGTCCTGCGACACCTGCGCCTCAGTGCCGGCGAGGCTGGCCTCGGCCGTGGCGAGCGTGCGTTCGGCATCCAGGCTGGACAGGTAGGGTTCGCGGCCGCCCCGGTAGAGGCGGTGCAGGTCGGCGGCGGCGGTGCGGGCCCGATCGCGCGCCTGCCGCAGCGCCGCTTCGCGGCGAAGATCCTGGGCATAGCCGTCGAGAATCGTCTGCGTCTCCCGCAGCGCCTCCAGCACGACGTGATCGAACTCGGCCAGCGCCACCTCGGCGCCCGCTTTCGCCAGGGCGATCCGCGCGTGCGCACCGCGGCCGGGGATCGACCAGGAGATCAGCGGACCGATCGACCATTCCCGCGTCGCCGGTTTCCCGAAGTCCTCCAGCAGCCCATTGGCGCCGACCGAGGCGCCCAGGCGAACGTCGGGGTATAGCTCGGCAGTGGCAATGCCGATTCCGGCGGTGGCGGCCGCCAGCTCGCGTTCGGCACGGCGCACGTCGGGACGGCGGCGCAGCAAGGCAGCGCCGTCGCCCACCGGGATGGCCTGCTTCAGCTCCGGTGGCTGCGCGCATTGCATCACGTCGGCCGGCACCCGGTCGGGCGTGCGACCGAGCAGCGCGGCCAGTTCGTAACCGGCGGCCTGCCGGCGCGCCTCGAGGGGGGGCAGTGCCGCCTGCAGCGTCGCCACCTGTGCCGCCGCGCGCTCGACCGCAGTGGGCGTGCCGCGGCCGGCGGCCTGCATCCTCGCGGCGACGTCGCGGCTGCGCTGCTGCAGCTCGAGCGAGCGGCGTGCCACGGCCAGCTCGTGGTTGCT
Source organism: Dyella sp. KRB-257 (assembly GCF_049445995.1). Taxonomy (NCBI): domain Bacteria; kingdom Pseudomonadati; phylum Pseudomonadota; class Gammaproteobacteria; order Lysobacterales; family Rhodanobacteraceae; genus Dyella; species Dyella sp. KRB-257. The sequence goes on from NZ_JBMSDZ010000003.1 coordinate 24,022, forward strand.
GTGGCAGATCTCGACGTAGGCGCCGACTACCGCCGCCGCCACGCTGATGCGCGCCAGGTCGCCGGCCGCCTGGACGGCCTCGGCGTCGGCGCGTGCGGCCTCGACCCCGCGCCTGATCTTGCCGTACAGGTCGAATTGATAGGACACGGCGAGACTGCCGTCGGCAAAGTTGAACACCGGCAGCGGTTTGGTCAGCAGCAGGGATTCGGCGGAGACGCGGCCGCGTGCAGCCGACATCTGGACGTTCTCCTCCCAGCCGCCGGCCGCGCGCGCCTGGGCGTAGCGCGCCTGGGCCTGGTGCAGGCGCGCGGCGGCGACCTTGAGCTCCGTGTTGGCCTGCAGCGCCTGCTCGACCAGTGCGTCGAGCCGCGGATCGTCATACAGCGCCCACCAGCGCCCCTCGACGGCTGCGTGCGCCGGTGCGACCGCCCTCGAGCCACGGGCATCCAGTGCCGGCGCCGACCGTTGCACCGCCGCGAACGCCGATTTCTTTGGCAACTGGTAGTCCGGGCCGACCGTCGTGCATGCAGCCAAGGCCGCCAGCAGGCCGAGGCTGGCGACCCGCCATGCGGGTCCGTTCATGATGTCTTGACCTGTGCCGTCGTCTTGAGCTGCGCCGGTGCCTTCGCCCGCACCGTCTCGCCGGCGACCACGCTGACCGTGGCGGTGCGTCCGGCGATCAGGTGCATACCGGCAGGCACCTCGTCGATGGCGATCTGCACCGGCACCCGCTGCGCCAGCCGCACCCACTCGAACACCGGCGTCACGTTCGGCAGCATTCTGGAACCGTCGCTGCGATAGCGATCCTCGATGCCGGCGGCGATGCTCCGCACGTGACCATGCAGCACGCCGGGCTCGCCCATGATGTGGATGTCCACGCGGTCGCCCTCGTGGACGCCGTGCAGGCGGGTTTCCTCGAAGTAGCCGTCGACCCGCAACGAACCGGTATCGAGCACCGCCAGTACCGGCTTGCCGGCGGCCACGTAGTCGCCGACACGCACGATGCGGTCGTTGACGCGGCCCTCGACCGGGCTGTGCACGATGGTGCGCTCGAGGTTCAGTCGTGCCAGATCCACCGCCGCCTGGGCCGTGGCCATGTCGGCCTCGGCAGTGGCAATGCCGGCCTGCGCCGCCACCACGGCCGCATGCGCCTTCTCAAGATTGGCGCGCCGCGCTTCGATTTCCTCGGTGGCGACCAGGTCCCGCAAGGCGCGGTCGCGGGACGCCTCGCGCTGCAACTGGCGTTCCGTGGCCTGGCTCTGCACCAGTGCGGCCCGGCTGCGCGCCAGCGCCGCCCGGCTTTGCGCCAGCACGCCCTGTGCCTGCGCCAGGGCAATCCGGTAGCGCGCCTGATCGACGACGAACAGCGCCTCGCCGCGATGTACGGACGCATTGTCGCGAACCCGCACCTCGGTCACCAGCCCGGACACGTCCGGCGCCACCTGGACGACGTCGGCGGCGATATGGGCGTCACGCGTCCACGGATCGCGCATGTAGTACTGCCACAGGTGGCGCAGCACCAGCAATGCGGCAACGACCAACACGAGAGGCGCGACCACCGACAAGACCTTGCGAACCGTGGCGTTCATGCCTGAATCCTGCGCAGCAGAGCGAACAGTGCGCCCAGCACCAACACGTACAGGGCGAGGTTGAACATCGGCGGATGCCAGACATGGCGGTACACGCCCAGCCGAAGCAGCACCAGACGCAAGCCGTTCTGCACCAGGTAGGCGAGCAGCATGAGCCCCAGCAGGGTCGGGATGAACACGCCGTAGAGACCGAATTCTCCGTACATGGAATCTCGAATGATGGTGTTCGATGGGAAAAGGATACGTACCGTCCCAAACCCGGCGGAGTCCGCCCGGTCGGGGAACGGCCCCGGGGAAACGCCTCAGCCGACCCGGGTAGCTGCCTGGTCGATGAGGCGGTAAAGCTTCAACACGGCGCGCAATTCCGCGTCGGACAGGGCGGCCAGCACGTCCGCGCGCAGTTGGGTGAGCCCTTGCTCCAACTTGCGATGCAGACGCCGCCCCGCCTCGGTCAACCACAACTGGTTGGCCCGCCGGTCGTTCGCATCGCTTTCGCGGCGCACCAGACCCGCAGCGGCCAACTTGTCGAGCAGGCGCACCAGCGACGGACCTTCGATGCCCAACTGCTGGGCCAGCATCACCTGATGCAAGCCGCCGTCGGACCGGCCGATGAACATGAAGGGGCCGATGCAGGCACTGGAAATCCCGTGGTGTCCCAAGCGCTCCTGCACGATCCGCTGCCACTGCCGGGCGTTGGGCAGCAGGCCGTTGGTCACCTGGAAACGCAACTGTTGCCGGTCGTCCATGTGATAACGATGCTATTAGTTAGCTAATAAATCAACTGGACTCTGATCAGACCGGCCGGATGAGACTCACCTCGACCGCCCGTCATCGGTGCGCGGGCGCTGCGTTACCGTCGGGAGCTCGGCTCTCGGGTTTGCCGCCGAGGCGGTCAGTACAGCACGCGCGTCTTCAGCGTGCCCGGAATGGCCGCCATCCGTTCCTTCAGCGCCTGCACCGGGGCCACCTCGGTGGCCACGTCGATCACCACGTAGCCCAGTTCGGCATCGGTCTGCAGGAACTGCGCGTCGATGTTGACGTTGCCCGCCGAAAACACCTCGTTGATGCGCGAAAGCACGCCCGGCACGTTGCGGTGGATGTGCAGCAGGCGACGGCTCCTCGGATGTTCCGGCAGCGACACCTCGGGGAAGTTCACCGCCGACAGGGTCGAGCCGTTGTCGCTGTAGCGCACCAGCTTGGCCGCCACCTCGATGCCGATGTTGTCCTGCGCCTCCAGCGTGGAGCCGCCGATGTGCGGGGTGAGGATCACGTTGTCCATGCCGACCAGCGGCGAGACGAACGGATCGTCGTTGCCCTTCGGCTCGGCCGGAAACACGTCGATCGCCGCGCCGGCGAGATGCTCGCGCCGCAGTGCGCTGGCCAGTGCGTCGATGTCGACCACGGTGCCGCGCGAAGCGTTGATCAGCAGCGAGCCGGCGCGCATCTTCGCCAGCTGTTCGGCACCGATCATCATCTGCGTGGCGGGCGTCTCGGGCACGTGCAGGCTCACCACGTCCGAGCGTTCCAGCAGGTCGTCCAGGCTCGCCGCGGCGCGGGCATTGCCGAGCGAGAGCTTGGTCTCGATGTCGTGGAAGATCACCTGCATGCCCAGCCCCTCGGCCAGCACGCCGACCTGGGTGCCGATGTGGCCGTAGCCGATCACGCCCAGCGTCTTGCCGCGTGCCTCGTAGCTCCCCAGTGCCGACTTGGTCCAGCCGCCGCGGTGGCACAGCGCGTTCTTCTGCGGGATGCCGCGCAGCAGCATGATCGCCTCGGCCAGCACCAGCTCGGCCACGCTGCGCGTGTTGGAGTACGGCGCGTTGAACACCGGCACGCCGAGTTTCTTCGCCGTGCCCAGATCGACCTGGTTGGTGCCGATGCAGAAGCAACCGATCGCGATCAGCCGCCTGGCCTCGGCCAGCATCTCGGCCGTGAGGTGGCTGCGCGAGCGGATGCCGACGATGTGCGCCTCGGCCACGCGGGCCTTCAGCTCCGCTTCCGGCAGCGATTTCTGGTGGTACTCGATCTGCGTGTAGCCGGCCTGGCGAAAGGTTTCCACGGCGCTCTGGCTGACACCTTCGAGCAGCAGCACCTTGATGTCTTGCCTGGGGTACGAGGTCTTCATGTCGATCCAACGTCGCGGGACAGACCGACACTATGCCAGAGCCGCAGGCGGAATGCGGCAGCGCAGCACTGGACCGCCTCGGGGCACGATGTCAACCTAGGCACTTGCGCCACGCCGACAACGCCCCGCCCATGACCGATCCCCGCCTTGCCCGACTTGCTGCCGTGCTGCCCGCACTGCGCCTGCTGACCGATCCGTCCGACCTGGAGCACTACGGCCGCGACTGGACGCGCCGCTGGACCCCCGCCCCGCTGGCGATCGCCCTGCCGGCCAGCGTGGCCGAGGTGCAGGCGGTGGTGCGCTGGGCGAACGGGCACGGCGTGGCGATCGTGCCCTCCGGCGGGCGCACCGGATTGTCCGGCGGCGCGGTGGCCGCGAACGGCGAACTGGTGCTGAGCCTGGAGCGGATGAACCAGCCGATCGCCTTCGACGCGGTCGACCGTACGCTCACCGTGCAGGCCGGCATGCCGCTGCAGGCGGTGCAGGACGCGGCGCGGGCGCACGGCCTGATCTACCCGGTGGACTTCGCCGCGCGCGGCTCGTGCTCGATCGGCGGCAACATCGCCACCAACGCCGGCGGCATCCGGGTGATCCGCTACGGCAACACGCGCGAATGGATCGCCGGCCTCACCGTGGTCACCGGCACCGGCGAGGTGCTGCAACTCAACCGCGGCCTGATCAAGAACTCCAGCGGCTACGACCTGCGCCAGCTGATGATCGCCTCCGAAGGCACGCTCGGCATTTTGGTCGAGGCCACGCTCAGGCTCGCCGATCCACCGCCGCCCTCGCAGGTGATGCTGCTGGCGCTGCCGGACATGGACGCGCTGATGCGCGTGTTCGCCCTGTTCCGCGCCCGACTGGCGCTGCAGGCGTTCGAGTTCTTCACCGACGTGGCGCTGCGTCACGTGCTGGCGCACGGCGCGCAGCGGGCGATCGACGGCGAGCACCCGTACTACGTGGTCACCGAGTTCGACGCGGCCGACGAGCGCGCGCAGGAAGCCGCGCTGGCCGCCTTCGGGGAAGGCGTGGAGCAGGGCTGGATCAGCGACGGCGTGATCGCCCAGAGTGATGCGCAGGCCAGCGCGCTGTGGCGCCTGCGCGAAGGCATCACCGAGGCCGTGGCGCCGCGCCGGCCCTACAAGAACGACGTCTCCGTGCGCATCAGCGCGGTGCCGGACTTCCTGCACGCCATGCAGGACCTGCTCACCCGCGAGTACCCGCAGTTCGAGGTGGTGTGGTTCGGCCACATCGGCGACGGCAACCTGCACATCAACGTGCTGGCCCCGCCGGGCATGGACGACGCGGCCTTCATCGCCCAGTGCGAGCACGTGACCAGGCACCTCGCCGCCACGCTGCAGCAGTTCGGCGGCAGCATCTCGGCCGAGCACGGCATCGGCCTGGTCAAGCGGGCCTACCTGGAGAGCACCCGCAGCGCGGCAGAAATCGCCCTGATGCGCGGCGTGCGGCAGGTGTTCGATCCCCATGGGATCCTCAATCCTGGCAAGCTGTTCATCCCGCTGCCGTCGCCGGACGGCGCCCACTGACCATCGCGAAGCGCAGACGTGAAACCCGATACCCCGAGCAGCAGCGATCCCGCCGACGGTGCCCACGTGCACCCGCACCCACATCTTCCCGGCGAGGCCCACGAGGCCGAGCAGCAGGCCGAATCCGACGAGGTTCTGCACGATCAGGCATTGCGCGACTCGGCCCTGCGCGTGCCCAGGTGAGCCCCCCCCTGCACGCGTGCTAGCCTGATCGGCCAACCCCGCTTGCCAGGAGCACGCATGTCGCCGGAGCGCCGTACGCTGTACCCCGAAATCGAGCCGTTCGACAGCGGCTTGCTGAAGGTCTCGCCGCTGCACACGCTGTACTACGAGCAGAGCGGCAACCCCCACGGCAAGCCGGTGGTGTTCCTGCATGGCGGGCCGGGCGGCGGAGCCAATGCGAAGTGCCGGCGCTTCTTCGATCCGGCGCTGTACCGCATCGTGCTGTTCGACCAGCGCGGTTGCGGCCGGTCCACGCCGCACGCCGAGCTCACCGACAACACCACCTGGGATCTGGTCGCCGACATCGAGCGGCTGCGCGGGCATCTGGCGATCGACCGCTGGCAGGTGTTCGGCGGCTCGTGGGGCTCGACCCTCGCGCTGGCCTACGCCGAAACGCACCCGGATAGGGTCACCGAACTGGTGCTGCGCGGCATCTTCATGCTGCGCCGCCGGGAGCTGGAGTGGTTCTACCAGAAGGGCGCCGACGCGCTCTATCCGGATGCCTGGGAGACTTACCTGGCGGCGATCCCGGAGGCCGAGCGGGGCGACCTGATGAGCGCCTACCACCGCCGCCTCACCAGCGAGGATGCCGCCACGCGCATCGCCGCGGCGCGTGCGTGGTCGGTGTGGGAGGGCGCCACCAGCTTCCTGTGGCAGGACCAGAGCCACATCGAATCCAGTGGCGAGGACGAGTTCGCGCTGGCGTTCGCGCGCATCGAGTGCCACTACTTTGTCAACGGCGGCTTCTTCGCGCACGACGACCAATTGCTGCGCCACGTCGAGCGCATCCGCCACATTCCCGCGGTGATCGTGCAGGGCCGCTACGACGTGGTCTGCCCGCTGCGCAGCGCGTGGGACCTGCATCGCGCCTGGCCGGAGGCCGATCTGCGCATCGTGCAGGACGCCGGCCACTCGGCGTTCGAGCCGGGCATCCTGCACGAGCTGGTCGAGGCGACCGACCGCTTCGCACGGCTTGGCGCCACGCGTACCGCCTGAGAGGCTGAGAAAAAATCGCCCGCCTGCTGCGACCGCCGCCAAACGCCCGTGCCGGCAGTGCGCTGGGGGGCAATCCGGGTCATTTGGCTCACCAAACTCCCCGGATTTGCGCGGCGGCGAGCGGCGAGGCCGGTGCCAGGCGCGCGCCCAGCAGGGCGGCGGCGGAGCCTTGCAGGAAGCGGCGGCGGGTGACCATGGTGGTTCTCTCCGTGGAAGCGGCCGCCACGCGACCGCGGGGACGCGGGATGGGCCAGGCGGTCGGCAGGTGCGGCCGTTGCGCGGCGAGCGTGACGATCAGCTCGTCGAGCTGCCGGCACGGCGCGCCGATGCTGCGCGGGCGCGCGTGGGCCTCAGTGCTTGCGGGCGACCGAGTAGTCGGCCAGCGCCAGCAGGGCGTCGCGATGCGCCGAGGCGGGCAGGCTGTCCAGCGCCGCGCGGGCGGCGCGGGCGTGCTGTTCGGCGCGCTCGCGGGTGCGCTCCAGCGCGCCGGAGTCGCGGATCGAGGCGACGATGCGATCGAGCGAGTCCAGCCCGCCGTGCTCGATGGCGTGGCGCAGCGAGCGCCGCTGCTCCTCGTCGGCGCGCTGCAGCGCGTAGATCAGCGGCAGGGTCGGCTTGCCTTCGGCCAGGTCGTCGCCGATGTTCTTGCCCAGCGTGTCGGCGTCGCTGACGTAGTCGAGCAGGTCGTCGGCGATCTGGAAGGCGTAGCCCAGCTCCATGCCGTAGCGGCGCAGCGCGGCCACCTGCGCGTCCGGCAGGCCGCCGAGCAGGCCGCCAAGCTCGGTGGCGGCGGCGAACAGCACCGCGGTCTTGCGCTCGATCACCGCCAGGTACGCCGCCTCGTCCACGTCGGCGTTGCCGATGTTGAGCAGCTGCAGCACCTCGCCCTCGGCGATGGTGTTGGTGGTGTCGGCGAGGATGCGCATGATGCGCATGTCGTCCAGTTCCACCATCAGCTGGAACGAGCGCGAATAGAGGAAGTCGCCGACCAGCACGCTGGCCGCATTGCCCCACAGCGCGTTGGCGGTCTTGCGGCCGCGGCGCAGGTCCGACTCGTCCACCACGTCGTCGTGCAGCAACGTGGAGGTGTGGATGAACTCGACGATCGCGGCGAGCTTGACGTGCTTGTCCCCAGCATAGCCGGCCGCGCCGGCGGCCAGCACGTGCAGCATCGGGCGCAGCCGTTTGCCGCCGCCGGCGATGATGTGTTCGGCGATCTGGTTGATCAGCACCACGTCGGAGGCGAGCCGGCTGCGGATCAGCGCGTCGACGTGCTGCATGTCGCCGGCGGCCAGTTCGTGTACGCGGGTGAAGTCGTCGGGACGGGAGGCGTCGGCGGGCATCGGGTTTTTCATGGCGGGAAATGGCAAGCGGCCGATTATAGGGTTTGCGGCTGGGCGGGCGCCGGCCGGCGGCGCGACACGCCGCCGCAACGATGCCATGCGGGCGCTCCGTATACTGTGCGGATGGTTTGTCCTTGCCCGATCGTGCCGTGAGCGCCCTTTCCCCTCTCGAACGCCGCAGCGCGCTGACCCTGGCCTGCGTGATCAGCCTGCGCCTGTTCGGCCTGTTCCTGATCATGCCGGTGTTCTCGGTGTACGCGAAGGCGCTGCCGGATTCCACCCCGCTGCTGATCGGCCTGGCGCTGGGCGTGTACGGGCTGGGCCAGATGTGCCTGCAGATTCCGCTCGGCCTGCTGTCCGACCGCATCGGGCGCAAGCCGGCGATCAGCATGGGCCTGGCGGTGTTCGCCGTGGGCGGTCTGGTGGCGGCGATGTCGCACACGCTGATGGGCATCGCGATCGGCCGCGCGCTGCAGGGCATGGGCGCGGTGGCCGGCGCCGGCACCGCGCTGGCGGCCGACCTCACCCGCGAAGAGAACCGCAGCAAGGTGATGGGCATCATCGGCGTGTCGATCGGCATGGCCTTCCTGCTGGCGCTGATCCTGGGCCCGCCGCTGGAGGCGGTCGACGGGCTGTCCGGCCTGTTTGCCGCCACCTCGATCCTCGCCCTGCTGGCGCTGGCCCTGCTGTGGCTGATCGTGCCCACCCCCGAGCGCGTGCGCGCGCCGGCGGCGTCGGGCTTCGGCAGCGTGCTGGCGATGCTGCGCGACCGCCGCATGCTGGTGCTCAACGGCTCGGTGTTCTTCCTGCACCTGCTGCTCACCGCCAGCTTCGTCGGCCTGCCGTTGCTGCTGGTGGACACCCTGCACCTGCCGGTGAGCCGCCACTGGGAGCTGTACCTGCCGGTGATGGCGATCGCCGCGTTCGTGATGGGTGCCAGCCTGCACCACATGAAGGAGATCGCGCAGAGCCTGCGCGTCGTGATGGTGTGCATCGTGGCGATCGGCGTGGCGCTGCTGGGTTTCGCGCTCGGCGGCGATCACATCGCCCTGCTCGGCGTGGCGGCGGCGATGTTCTTCTCCGGCTTCAACCTGCTGGAGGCGGCGCTGCCCAGCCTGGTCTCGCGCCTCGCGCCGGCGGCGCTGCGCGGCGCGGCGATGGGCGCGTATTCCACCAGCCAGTTCATGGGTGCGTTTGTCGGCGGCGCGGTCGGCGGCATCGCGCTGGGCCGGCTCGGCACCTCCGGCGTGTTCGCCTGTGCGGCGGCGCTCACCCTGCTGTGGCTGCCGCTGGTGGTGCTCGGCGCGCGGCGCATCGCCACGGCCGCCGAGGCGGCGTCGCAGCTGCCGCTGGCGGCCGATTGCAAAGGCGCCGGTCCGCCCTGAAGTGCCGCCGGTGCCCTCGCTGCGGGTTTGATCCGGCGGTTTCGGGTGGCCGCTGTACGCCGCGGGCCGAGCATCGAGCGGGCCCGTTTGCCGGATGATGATGCGCCCGGCGGTGGGTGCACCGTTGCCCATGTGCACCGCGGCCGGGGCCTGACACTCAGGGAATTGGGCAGCGCCCGTCCAGCGGCGCCTGCCGCGCCTGCGCCAGCTCGGCCGGCGTCGCCATGCGCTCCTTCGCCGGATCGAACACGATCCGCGCGCGCACGTTGTCGCCGTCGCTGCCGTGGATGTTGGCGATGCCCACGAAGCGCAACAGCGTCCGGCTGCGCGCGTCGTAGGCCACGTCGATGTGCGGCAGCACAAAGCCGATCCAACTGGCCAGGCCCAGGCGGTACTGGCGCGCGGGGCGCCCCTCGACGGTGGCGTCGCCGAACAGCCAGTGCGACTCGCGGTACATCAGGTGGCCGTCGTCGGTGGCATGGGCGCTGCCCGCGAGCCGGCGGATGCCGCCGATCGGCGTGGGCGCGTCGGCCAGCGCGGTGCCGGCGCAGGCGAGCAGCAGGGTCAGTGCGGCCGCAGGGGCGGCCGGCAACGGTGCGATCGTCAAGCGCTTTCTCCGGATCGGGAAACGGGCCGGCGCATCGCATGGGCGCGCACGCGGTTGACGGTTTCTACGCAGGGCGAGCCGCCGCGGATGCGGCGCGGGCCACGCCGAAAGCGGATCGGACGGCTATGATAGGCAGCCTGTCGGGCGCAGCCGCAGCCGGCCGCCCGGCCACATCACACGTCGGCCGGGCGATGCGCGCACCGGCCCAGCAAAGCGAGGTAGTCCCATGGCACGTGGTATCAACAAGGTCATCCTGGTCGGCAATCTGGGCGCGGACCCGGAAGTGCGCTACACCGCCAGCGGCACGGCGATCACCTCGCTCAGCGTGGCCACCTCCGAGAGCTGGACCGACAAGCAGAGCGGCGAGAAGCAGGAACGCACCGAGTGGCATCGCGTGAAGCTGTTCGGCCGCCTCGCCGAGATCGCCGGCGAATACCTGAAGAAGGGCCGGCAGGTCTACATCGAAGGCTCGCTGCGCACCGACAAGTACACCGACAAGCAGGGCGTGGAGCGTTACAGCACCGACATCGTGGCCAACGAGATGCAGATGCTCGGCGGCGGCGGCGAGGGCGGCGGCATGGGCGGCGGTGGCGGCTTCCAGCAGCGCGGCCAGGCCGGCGGCCGTTCCAGCGGCGGTGGTGGCAACCGCGGTGGCGGCAACGACATGCCGCGCCAGGCGCCCGCACCGGCCGACACCGGCGGTTTCGACGACGACGACATTCCGTTCTAGACAACACTTAACTGGGAGTGTTGATAAAGATTTACCTGAAGCCCCGCACTTGCGGGGCTTTTCCTTTTTCAAATGCTCGCGTCGGAGGTTGAGATCGAACGCGCCCCTATGGCTGTGCTGGGCGAGACGAATCTCGACCCAAATCACGCCAGGCTTACCGTTCGATCCGATGCGATCGTTTTGCCATCTCTGGCCACGCTCTTACCCCAGCCATGAAGTCTCCTGCCCGAAAGCGGGCAGCAGGCAGCGACAACCACCATGCAACTATGGTTGCGCCGGAGCAGAGGATTTGGCGTCGCTCTCGATCCCGCTCGACCCGAACACCGCCTGTGCCGAACTGGACTCCGGGAGGATGTAGACGAGCCCACTGGTGTGCGCGAATGCAGGACTGACGAACCGCTCATAGAACTTCAGTGGCACATTGATGCAGCCGTACGAAATGCGGTTGTCCGCGGAGGTGGCACTGCGCAGACGCTCGGCACGGCGCTCCTGTGGAGTTCCCTTGACCACCGGATGCAGCGCGATGGCGTCCTTGTAGTCGATCCACAGGATTTCCTTGCCGTGCGGATCGTGACCCAGCGACGCCACGAAGCGACCCGCTGGCGTGATCCGATCCTGCGGTCGAATGGCCGACATCTTCAGGTCGCCAATCCCTTCGACCGAGCGATCGCCCCGGGCCAACCCGAGCAGGGCGGGTGTGGTGCCCTGGAGGTGACCGGCCGCATCGAATGCGAACACCGCGGCATTGATCTTGTCGATGATCAGGTAGGGCATGCCTGCATTGTTGTGCGTGGCAATTACCCACCGCGCGAGGTCGGTGACGCCGCCTGACACCGGGCTCCCTGCCACATCCACCGCCTCCGGGCGCGCGTTGGCGGCATGGCAGGCGATCGTCGTCAGCGTCACCAGCAGGCAGGCGATTGCCCAACGATGGTGTCCCGCTGCTGCGTTCAAAGCCACCGGCCATGGAGCCGGGATCACGCGTCGCACTAGTTTCGTTCCGGCTTGGGTTTGTAAACAGGCGCCACATAGGGTGCGACTTCGCGGACCGGCGGCGGTGGTGGTGCCTCCACCACGGTCATGGCCAGCGGCGGCGCAGGCGTCAGTTCAACCAGGGTAGCCGGCACAGCGGACCACGGCATGACGGGCGGCGGCAGGATCCCCAGGACAGGAGCCCCTTCGACCAGCATGGGCGGGGGTGGGGCTGTCGCCGGAGCCGGAGCTGGAGCTGGGGCTGGAGCTGGAGCTGGAGCTGGAGCTGGAGCTGGAGCTGGAGCTGGAGCTGGAGCTGGAGCTGGGGCTGGGGCTGGGGCTGGGGCTGGGGCTGGGGCTGGGGCTGGGGCTGGAGCCGGAGCCGGAGCCGGAGCCGGAGCCGGAGCTGGAGCTGGGGCCGGAGCTGGGGCCGGAGCCGGAGCTGGGGCCGGAGCCGGAGCTGGAGCTGGAGCTGGGGCTGGAGCTGGAGCTGGAGCTGGAGCTGGAGCTGGAGCTGGGGCTGGAGCTGGGGCCGGGGCTGCCGTGATCGTCCCGGTGGTGTGGGCAACCACCGGCCCGCAGCAATTCAACGCCAGGGCATATGCGCCCGCATTGGGTCCGGCAAGGGTGTAGCCGGTATAGGTGATGCCCTTGTTCGCGCCCACGTCGGCCGTAACGAAGTTCGCGCTGCTGCCGGTGCCGTTGACGAGCGTTACCCCGGTCGGACTGCCCTTCAATCCGCTCAGCGTGGTTGTGGTGGTTCCATCGAAGGTTTTGTCGCCACCAGCGGCGAACACCAGCATGAATTGGGTAAGGGTGGCGCCCTGGGTAAGGGTGAATTTGTTGGAGTAATCCGTCGGCGCTGCGTAGGAAACGGGGTTGTAATAGATACTGACCGGGGCCGCGGTGACCGTCGCCAGCGGGGCCAGTGAATCGAACACCACCGTGCCACCGGCAGGCCCCGGTCCGGTGCCGTCGGAGTCGGCACTCAGGGTCATGCCTACCGGCAGACCCAGACTGCGGGTGGGGTCGGCGGTACCACGGGTCAGTGTGAGCGCCGCGAAGACATTGACGTTGTTTCCGGCACACAGCAGCAGATTGCCATCCGTCACGGTGGTGGCCGCACGCAGATTGATATCGTTGCCTGCGCTGAGCTTGACACTGCCGTTGGTGGCGGCGACGACCCCATTGAGATTGACATCGCGTCCGCAGCACACCGAGAAATTGCCGTTGGTGGCAGTTACGGCGGCATTGATGTTCACGTCGCGATTGGCGTTCAGCGTCAGCGTGGTGGGCCCGCCGCTGGCGGTCCAGGTGACCGCGTCGTTGATGAAGATGTCGCCGTTGCCGGGACCGGTGCCGGTGGTGTCGATGGAGATGTTGCCGGTAACCAGCTCAGCCGAGAGCGTGGCGCCGGAAATGTTGTCGCCGGGGGCGCTGCCAACGGTGAAATCCAGCGGATCGATCCGCCATTGACCGGCCTTTCCCAGGCTTGCGGAGGTGTTGACCCGTGCACCATCGCGAATATTGACGTGGGCGGCCGAGGTGTCGATGAAGCCACCGTCGCCACCAGCCGGCGCACTGGCGTCCAGGCTGCCCCCGACATTCACACTGCCGCCTTGCATGTCGCCAAGCAGCAGGATCGTGCCATTGCGGTTTTGTATCGTCTGCGCCTGGATCACGCCAGTGTTGTTTACCACCGTGTCCAGCAGGTTGCCTGCCGCCTGCGCCGAGAGCAGCACGCGCCCGCCGTCAGCCTGGATCATGCCGCCGTTGCTCACCAGCGCGTTCACTGCACCCTTGGATACTGATAGGTTCAACAGGCCGTCACCGGCCACGTCCAGCGTGACCGCTTCGCCACCGGCCAGCACCACGTTGCCAAGGCGCGCCGAAATGACGCCCTGATTGCTGACGCTGCGTCCCATCAGGGCGACATAACCGCCATTGCCTGCACTGATGCGCCCCTGGTTAAGGATCGAACCAGTGCCCGCGTTGGCAAACACATAGCGCCCGGCCATGAAATCAGCGTCGGTGATGCCCATGGTGGAAGCCACGAGGCCACCCACGCTGACCGACGCGCCGCGGCCGAACAGCACGCCGCTCGGGTTGAGCAGAAAGACGTTGCCGTTCGCCGTGAGGTTTCCCAGAATGATCGAGGGGTCACCGCCAAGCACCCGGTTCAATGCCACTGAAGTACGACCCGGCTGCACGAACTGCACGGTATCGCCGGCACCGATGCTGAAACTCTGCCAGTTGATGATGAGGTTCGCGCTGGACTGGGTGATCGTGGTGGTGGTGCCGCTGCTGACGATGGTGGCCTGGCCAGCGGCAATCACGCCGTTTGCGGGACTACTCGCGTGGGCCGGCATGGCCAGCGCCAGTATCAGCGATGCCGAAAGGGCCTGCAGGCTGAACGGTACCGGCCCCACCGACCTGCCCGCACCCGGCCTGCTGCGGAAAATGCTTGCGGACGGCGTGCCTGTGGCATCGGTACGTTGTTGCTGAGTCGGGCGATCAGTGTGCTTCATGATGAATTCTCGAATGCTTTTTTCAGAGCCCTGTGCCAGGGCCAAGCGGGATCAGAAATACTTGATCACCTGGATCCAGAAGCGGCCCGACCTGTCAGGCGCCGACATGGCGCTCGCGCCGCCGAGCTTGCGCGCGTAGTACGCCCTCACCGCGAAGTCGCCCGGGTCTTCCCAGCGGACGCCCACGCCGACGCTGCTGAGCGTCCGGCTGTTGGATCCGGCATACCAGGGATGCTTGTTGATCGTGATGTGTCCGGTATCCACGAAACCGATCAGGTGAACCTGGCCGGCCACGCGATCGGACAACCGGGAGAGCAGCAGGCGTGCTTCGAGATTGGCCAGGTAACCTTCGTCACCGAAGCCCTCCCCCTGTGGGTAGGCGCGGACGCCGTCCATCCCGCCAAGCACGAATTTTTCCGAGGGATCCAGATTGGTCGACGCCAGCTGCCCGCTGAAGCTGGCGTACAGCGAGACCAGGTCGGTGACACGCTGCAGTCGCGCTGCGTTGAACCAGAGCTTGTCATACGACCCTGCGGTGCGCGGACCGGCTGCATCGGCCAGGCGTGCGGCCGGCGTGCGGATGTCGAGCGAGCCGGCCGAAAGGCTCACGAAGAAGCTGCTCACGCCACCACCGCCGAAGCGGTCCTGGTGACTGCCATAGAGTTGCGCCGTCGCGACGTGTGCGTTGCGGTCACTCACCGAGTGGAACAGGTCGATGACGTCCCGAAAATGCTTGTCCTCGTAGACGAGCCCGACGGCCAGGTTGCTGTCGCGAGAGCGCAGCAGCGGATAACTGCCGTAGATGCTGGCCACCCCGGCCGAACCATGCGCACCAAGCGCCCTGAACTGCTTGCCCAGCACATAATCGAGCCTGCTGTAGGCGACGCCCACCGTGGCACGCCCGAACTCCATCTGGTACGACGCGCGCCCGTAGCGCAATCCGGGCCCCGACGTCAGCACCCGCAGGCTGGCCACGTCACCGCGCCCAAGCGGATTGTTGAGGTTCACCGTCGCTCCGATGCGGTACTCGCCGGTATAGGGATTACCGGCATTGTCCGCATCCACACTTCCACTCACCCGCGGCCCGGGCGCCACATCCACGATCAGGTCGGAGCTTCCCGGCGACGCTCCCGGCGTCAGCGTCGAGGACACGCGCACGCCAGGCACATCGGAGAGCAGCAACAGATGGCTTTCGAGCGGCTTGATCGTGATCGGATCACCGCTGTTCAACCCGTCCAGCTTGCTCTGCGCAAGACGGTTGGACAGGTTGGTACTGTTGCGCAGTGTCACCTTGCCGTAGCGGCCCTCACTGACAGTGAGGGTTACCACATTACCGGTGATCTTTTGCGCAGGAAGAAACGCTCGGGCCACGAAGTAACCGTGGCTGCGATAGAACTCGGTGATGCGCGAAGCCATCACCTGCAGATCCGCCAGCGACAACTGCGAGCCGGCGCGGAAACCGGCGACAGTCACCAGTTGCGCCTCGGAAAAGGCGTGCTCGCCTGTCACATGCAGAGCCTTCACCAGCACCCTGACCGCCCCCGCGCCGGCTGCTGCCGGCGCAGTTGTCTCCTCTATGCGGATATCGGGCGCCGCCTGCTGCGGCAGCGGGGGTGGCGGAAGCTGCCGCAGCTGACTGCCGGCACCCGACAACTGCTGGGCCAGCGCACCATGGCTCAGCGCCAGCAGCACCAGCGGCAATAACCTGTTCTTTTTCATGTCGTACTTCCTGGCGCGGCTTTCGCGCACCCGCTTGCGCGGGTCATGTGGCAAATACGCTGACCGGTTTCCGGGGCGTTTTTCTTGGGCTTTTTCGGGGTGATGAACTTTTACCGTCGACTGGTGCATTGAATGCAGTGGTTAAAATTTGATCCACAGCTACGTCGCATCACGTCATGGAGCCGTGAAGTCATTTTCAAAATGAATTTCCCGAAATGCCCGATTAACGCAGCGTCTGAGGTGCCCGGCGTCGGAGTGCCAATATCGATTCCGGGGATACCGGGACCTGCGGCCCCATGTCGGAGGAAATAATGTCGATGCCGCAGGCACCCGACCGCGGACGAGTTGATGCAGCCTGGCGCGGCCGCCATGCGGATGATCCTGCGCCATTCGCCTGTCGCAATCGGTCGGCTACTCCAGTGGGTATTTCTCGTAATCTGCCGCGGCCGGCCGCCCCGGAACATCAAAAAACACTTTATTAACCTGTCCGTGCAGCTGACGTGAAACCGCTTTTTTTTTGTGGAAGGTCAGGTGCAAAACAGACAGGTGAGCCTGGATAAACATATTCGGCAGACTTTCACGATGCAAAAAGCGCAGCTATTCCGGAAGAGAAAAATCTTTTTTTGAAAAGGTCGAAAAAATACTGCGTGACATTTTCCGCGTTCCTGATTCCGTGACCACCTCGCCCTGGCCGTATTGGATTACGGACGTCTGTACGTCCGTATCGCGCTGGAGGACCGTGCGTGCCGCACAGACATTTTCCCCGGCATCAAGAACCGTTCTGATCGAACCGGCCCAGCCCCCAACAAAAAGCCCGCAGCGATGCGGGCTTTTTGCCGGTGCGGAGGCGGCGTGGATCAGTGCCGATCAGCGCTGGCCGACCACCAGCACGGTGAAGCTGTTGGGCAGCATCTCCGGCCAGCCGCGTGCGTTCTTCCTGGTGCCCGGGGTGGCGGCGGAGAGGTAGAGGCGGTGGGTCTGCGGATCGAGCGCCATGGTGCGCGCGCTCTTCTGCGTGGGGAGGGTGGCGGCGACGGTGTAGTGGTCGGCGTCGTCTTCGTGCACGGCGGTGATCGTGCCGCTGCGGCCGTTGGAGCTGTAGACCGTGGCGGTGGTCGGATCGAAGGCCGCCGCGTCGGGGCCGTCGCCGATCGCCACCGTGGCGACCTGCCTGCCGGTGTCTGCATCGGTCACCGCCATGATGCGGTTCTCGCACACCGAGAACAGGCGATGGTGCGCGTTGTCCAGCGCCAGCCCGCTGGGCGATTCGCACGGCGCCAGCGACCAGGTGTGCAGCACGGCGTTGCTGCGCGAGTCGAACTCAACCAGTTCGGCCTTGTCCTCGATGTTCACGTAGACGTGGCCGGCGCCGTCGGCCTGGGCGAATTCCGGCGTGCCGGGCAGGGCGATGGTGGCGATCACCGCACGCTTGGCCGGGTCGATCACGCTGGCCGAGGCGCCGCCGCCGTTGAAGGTGAAGACATGGTGCGAGGCGGGGTCGTATAGGATCGCGTCGGGGTTCCGGCCGGTGCCGGCAATGCGGCCCAGCGGCGTGAGCGTGGCCAGGTCGAACACCGTCACCGAGGCGCTCGCACCGTTGCTGGTGAAGCCCTGGCCCAGGTCGTCGGCGACGGCCACGCCGTGCACGCCGGCGGTGCCGGCGATGGTGCCGATCGGCTTGCCGCTGGCCAGATCGACCACCGCCACGCGGTCGCCGCGGCTGACGAACAGATGCCGGTGCGCGGCGTCCACGGACAGGTAGTCCCAGCCGCCGGGGCCGCCCAGCGGCAGGCGTGCCAGCACACGCATGTCGGCGGCCGGTACAGCGGCGCGGGCCACCGGGGCGAATGATGTCAGGTTGACCAGGGAAATCGTCAGCAGGTAACGCAGGGATGGCTTCATGGGCAAGCGCCTTCGGTGGACCCCGTGGGGCCGGATGAAACACGCCGCCGTGGCTGGGCCACGGCGGCGGGCAAGCGGGGCGGATCGATCCGCACCGGGTCGATCCGCAGTGGGCCGGTCGGCCCGCGCCGGATCACCGCGCCGGATCAGTCCTTGCCGTCGTCGATCGAGTTCTCCAGCACCTTGCCGTCCCTGGCATCCACGCCGATCTCGTGCACCACGCCGCCGGCGCTGATGTCGAACGAATAGCGCAGGCCGCTGCCGCCGGACTCCTTCTCCAGCTCTTCCTTGACGATCTTGCCGGGCGAGGTCTTGAGGGCGATGGCGCGCGCCTGGGCCATGCTGACGTGGGCCTGCGCGGCAAGCTTTTCGGTGTTGCCGGCCATGGCCGAAAACGCGGCGACGGACAGGGCAAGCGACGAGGCAACTAACAGCAATTTACGCATGAGTGTCTCCAGACATTTGATGACGGTAGACCGGGCGCCGGTCGGCGTTCGGCAACGCCAGCGTGTGCGCAGGCGCTTAGTTGGCCCTTATGCTCGTGCGCGATGCGGCGGCCTGCTGGGGAACCGTTCATGCTTGTGCCGCCTTGTCGTGGTCGCGCCGGCGCAGGCGCGCGTACAGCACCGGCATCACCAGCAGTACCAGCGGCACCTGCACCAGCAGGCCGGCGATGATCGCCACTGCCAGCGGCTGCTGCATCTGCGAGCCCTGGCCGATGGCCAGCGCCAGCGGCAGCAGGGTGAGCATGGCGGCGATCGTCGACATCAGGATGGGCCGGGTGCGATGGCGGCCGGCTTCGTGCAGGGCATCGTGCAGGGTCATGTCGGCGGCCTGCCCGGTCTCTGCCTGCTGCAGTTCGGAGAAGTAGAACACCGCCACTTCGGTGACGATGCCCACGATCATCGTCATGCCCATCATCGAGGAAATGTTGAGCTCGATGCCGGTGACCCACAGCCCGATGAACACCGCCGGCAACGCCAGCAGCGGCATCGCCATGATCGCCAGCGCCACGCGGAAGCTTTCGTACAGGAACAGCAGCAGGGTGAATACCAGCGCGATCGCCGCCAGCATCACGATGGTGAGGTCGCGGAACGCCTGCTGCTGCTGCTTGTACACGCCGCCAAGCTCGTAATACATGCCCTTGGGCAGCAGGCCCTTGCGGGACATCACCTTTTTCACGTCGGCAATCGCCGAGCCCAGGCTGCGCCCGCTGATGCGCCCGGTCACCGCGACCATGCGCTTGAGATTTTCGCGGTTGATCTCGGGCTGGCCCTGCACCTGCCTGAGCGTGGCCACCTGCGACAGTGGCAGCAGGTGGCCATCGGCCGCGCGGATCGGCAGTGCCGCGACCTGCTCCAGCTGCTGGTGCGAACCTTCCGGCAGGCGTACGCGCACGCCCACCACCTTGCTGCCCTCGGGCAGGCGTGCCGCCACGGTGCCGTCGATGGCGGCCGCCACCTGGTCGGTCACGCTGACCGGATCGAGCCCCTGCAGCGCCGCCTTGGCCGAATCCACCTGCACGGTCAGTGCATCGCCGGCCGGGTTGATGCCGTTGCGCACCCCGACCACCCCGTGGATCTTGCCGACCGCGCTGGCCACCTTGGCAGCAGTGGCATCGAGTTGTTTGGCGTTGTCGCTGAACAGCTTCACCTCGATCGGCTGCGGCACGGCCACCAGATCGCCGATCAGATCCTCCATCAACTGCGACAGTTCGATATCCAGCCCCGGCACCTTCTGTTCGACCTGGGTGCGAATCTGCTCCATCACCTGCTCGGTTGAGGGGCGGGAACCGTTCTTCAGGCGCACGAAGAAGTCGCCCTGGTTGGCCTCGGTGAGGCCGCCGCCCAGCTGCAGGCCGGTGCGGCGGGAATAGGTGTCCACGTAGGGGTTGGCGCGGATGATCACTTCCGCCTGGCGCAGCAGGCGGTCGGTCTCTTCCAGCGAGGTGCCGGGACGGGACAGGTAATCGAGGATGAAGCCGCCCTCGTCCATCTTCGGCATGAAGCCGGTGCCCACCCGGGTATAGGCAAAACCACCCAGCGCCAGCAGCGGCAGCACCAGCAGCAGCACCAGCAGCGGGCGCTTCAGCCAGGCCTGCAGGGTGCGCTGATAGCCGGCCATCATGCGCTGGGTGAAGCGGCCGGGCGGATGCTCGGTGCGGTGGCGCTTGTCGAGGAAGCGTTCGGCCAGCAGCGGCACCGCGATCCAGGTCAGCAGGTAGGAAATGATCAGCGCGCTGGCCATGGTCAGCGACAGCGCCTTAAAGAACGCGCCGGTGACCCCGGAAAGGAACGCCAGCGGCAGGAAGATGATCACCGTGGCTGCGCTGGAGCCGGTCAACGGGCGGGTGAACTCCCACGCGGCGCCGGCGATGCGCTCGTGGATGCGGCTCTCGTCGTCGCCGCCAAGCCGGCGCATGATGTGCTCGAGCATGACGATGACGTCGTCGATGATCAGCCCCACCGCCGCGGCCATGCCGCCCAGCGTCATCATGTTGAAGCTCATCCCGAGCACGTACAGCAGCAGCACGGTGATCGCCAGCACCGCCGGCACCACGATCATCGCGATCAGGATCACCCGCGTGTTGCGCAGGAACACGAACAGCACCAGCCCTGCCAGCACGATGCCGATCAGGATCGCGTCGCGCACGCTGCCGGCCGCGCCGGTGACCAGCTGGGTCTGGTCGTACCAGCTGGCGATCCGCACGCCGTCGGGCATCTGCGGGGCGAAGTCGGCCAGCCGCTTGCGCACATCCTTGGCGATCTGCACGCTGTTGCCGTTGGGCTGTTGGTATACCTGCAGCAGCACCGCGTTCTGGCCGTCGGCGTTGACCCGGATCCACTGTGGCACGTGGTCCAGGCTCACCCGTGCCACGTCGCCCAGGCGCACGACGCCCCGGGCGTCGGCGCGCAGCACGATGTCGCGCAGCGCGGCCAGGGTGGTGGGCTGGTTGTTGGCCAGCAGCAGGTACAGCTTGTAGTGGTCCGATACCCGTCCCATCGCCTGGATGGTCGCCGCGCGGGTCACCGCGGCCGTCACCTCGGTCAGGCTGAGGTTGAGTGCGCGCAGCTTGTCCGGATCGACGTCGGCGTGGAATTCGGCCACCTCGCCGCCCTGCACCTTGACCTGACCGACCCCGTTGATGCCGCTGAGCAGCGGACGCAGCTGGTATTCGGCCAGGTCGTGCAGCGCACTGGGCGAGACGGTGTGCGAGCGCAGGCTGTAGGCCAGCATCGGAAACGTGGTCGGATCCATCCGCCGCGTGCTCAACCGGGTGCCCCTGGGCAACTGCGGCAACACCTGGCCGGCCGCCGCGTTGACCTGCTGCAACGCGGAGGCCATGTTCGCGCCCCAGTCGAAGGTGACCGCAATATCGGCGCTGCCCCGGCTGGTGGTCGAGCGCACGCCACGCACGCCACGCACGCGGCGCACCGCCTCTTCCACCGGCGTGGTCACCTCGATCGCCATCTGGTCGGCCGGGCGGTCGCCCGCATCCAGGGTCACCTGCACACGTGGAAACGCCACGTTGGGGAACAGCGCCACCGGCATCACCAGTGCACTGGCGATACCGCCGAGGGTGAGCATCAATGCCAGGAACAGCAGCGAGCGGCGGTGCCGCTGCATCCATATCGTGACATTCACTGGGCGGACTCCTTGACCGCATCGCCGTCCTTGAGCTCGTAGACGCCCAGTACGATCACCGGCGCCTTGGCATCCAGCGCCCCCAGCACGCCGACCGGATCGCCGTGCGGACTGCGCAGGGTCACGTCGATGCGCTTGGCGTGGCCGTGCTCGATCTGGAACAGGTAGTCGCCGCGCCGGTCATGCAGCACCGCGGCGCGCGGCACCGCCCAGGCGGTGAATGCGGCGGTGTGGATGTCGGCGACCAGCGGCGCGCCGGCCACCAGGCTGGCGCTGGCTTCGGCCGGCAGTTCGACCTGCGCCGGCAGCAGCCGGGTCTGCGGATCGATCGCCTGTCCGATCATGTCCAGCTTGCCTGCGAACGGGGTCTGCTCGCCGTAGACGCTGTGCAGTTGCACGGTCATGCCCACGTGCAGCCTGGCTCCGTCCGGCGGCTGTACCCCCAGTTGCGCCACCAGTGCATGCGCGGGGGTGAACGTCAGCAACGGCGCGCCGGCGGCGAAACGCTCGCCCAGCCCCACCTTCAGGGCGGTCACCACCCCGTCGGCCGGCGCGGTGAGCGATTCCTGTGCCGAGCCGCCGCCGAGCGCCCGCTGCGCATCGAGCGCGGCGCGCGCGTCGGCGAGATTCTTGCGTGCGCTGGCCAGTTGCGACTGGGTGGCCAGGCGTTGTGCGGCAAGCTGTTCGACGCGCCGCAGCTCGCTGGTGGCCAGCCTGAACGCGCTTTGCGCCTGTGCGAATGCGCTGCGCGCCGTCGGATCGGGGGTCACCGTCAACAACGCCTGCCCGCGTACCACGGTCTGTCCGGCAGTCACTTTGAGTGCGGCCACCAGACCGCCGTGGGCGAGGCTGATCGAGCGCGCATGGCGCGGATCGCCCGCCGCGCTGCCCCAGGCCTTGACCGCGTCGTGGAAGGTCTGCCGCTTCGGCGTGGTCGTGGTGACCGCGATCCGGCTGTCCGGACCGTGGGCGTTGCTGTCCGCGGTCGACGCGCTGCAACCGGCGAGCAGGGCGGCGCCCAGGCCGGCGAGCAGGGACACGCGCAGGTATCGCAGTGAGGAGGAGCAGGTCATGGTGTGGATGCTTTGGCGGAGGCGGAAGGGGGGATGGCCAGATCGGTGTTGCCGAGCAGCGCCTGGAGCGCGATCGCCTCGGTGGCCTGCTGCTGCCTGACGGCCAGCAGATCCAGCTCGGCCGTGAGCGTGTTGTTGCGGATCGCCAGGTAGGTCGGCCAGTCCAGCTCGCGTGCCTGCCATGCGTGCCGGGCGGCCAGGCTGGCGCGTGCGAGGCGTCTGGCATGGGCGGCCAGGCTGGCGCGCTGCCGGTCCAGCGTGATCAGGTCCGAGCGCAGGCGTTCGATGTCGGTACGGGTGGCGAGCACGCGCGCGGCGTAATCGTCCCGCAACTGCTGGCGGGTGGCCCGGGCGATGGCGATGTTGCCGCGATTGCGGTCGAACAGCGGCAGGCTGATGCCCAGGCTGTAGCCCTTGGTGTAGATGCCGCCGGTGTCGCGGGCGCGGTTGAAGCCGATGTTCAGCGCGGGGAACTGCGCCAGCACGGCCGCACGCAGGCTGGCCTCCTGCGAGGCATAGCCGGCCTGCAGGGCGAGCAGGTCGGGGCGCCGGCGCGGCAGTTCGGCCAGCGCGCGCTGCACCTGCGCCGCGGTCGGCGCGGTCGTGTATGCGGGGCCGACCAGCGTCAGCGGCGCGTCCGGCGCCAGTCCCAGTAGCCGATGGAGATCCGCGTCGGCCTGATGCAGCGCAACCTCGGTGTCGGCCAGCCGTTTGCGCACATCCGCCTGCGCATTGAGTCCGATGCTGGCCGCGTCGTAGGTGAGGTTGCCCTGGTCGAGCGCGGTGCGGATGTGGACGGCCACCGGCGTCAGCGCCGCCAGTTCGGCATCCAGCCGGGTGCTCTGCGCCCGCAGGGTGGCGACCTGGTCGAACAGCAGCCGGGCCTGCGCCACCGTTTGCCATTCGGCCCACAGCAGGTCGAGGTTGACCTGCCGCGCCTGGCCGCGCGCCGCCGCGACACGGGAGGAGCGCGTGAGCAGGGCGGTGAGGTCGGTACTCAGTCCCAGCGTGAAGGCGCTGGTCAGCCCCGGACCCGCTGGGGTGGGGAAATCCTGCCCCAGGCTCAGTTGCGGGTCCGGCAGCAGGCCGGCGGCAAACGCCTGCGCCCGCGCGATGCCGAGCGCATCGCGCTGCACCTTCAGGGCCGGACTGTTGGCCACGGCCAGCGTCGCCACCTCGGTCACGTCCAGCCCGTCGGAGGGGTCGAAGCGGTGGTTGCGCGGAATTCCCGCGAAGTCTTTCACCGGCGCGGCGAGTTGCGCCACGCTGGCCGCCCCCCGGCCTTCGCCGAGCGGTCGCGGATGGTAGGTGGCGCAGCCGGCCAGTGCGAGGGTCAGCACGGTGGCAAGACGCGGGCAAACGGTGCGGAGGGCCCGTGACGACAGCCGTGGGGCATGTGGCAGCATGGCGATGACGCGTATCTCCCGACAGATGCAGAACTCTCGCGGCACGGCGGCCGCAAGGCGAGATTCATGACCACCCCGGTGGGTAGCCGGGTGGACGGGTCGATGCAGTCGCGGCGAACCGCTGGGGTCGGCGCGACTGTAGCAAGCTTCGGACAGCGAGCTTTTGTTGAGCTTATCCGCCGCGACGGCGTCCTTGATCAGGGCATCCTTAAGGGTGGCCTAAGCCGCTGGCGGCATAGTAGACAGGCATCGTGGCGGCAGCCTGTCGCAGCGGTTGCGGAATCTGGACAGCGAGACATGCACATCATCCTGGTTGAAGACGACGCGCAGTTGGGTGAGGCGATCCGGCGCGCGCTGCAGCGGCTGACTTATACCGTCACGTGGTTGCGCGACGGCCGCGAGGCGCTGATCGCACTGGGCGACTGTACCGCCGACCTGGTGCTGCTGGATTTGGGCCTGCCCGGCCGCGACGGTCTGGACGTGCTGATCGAGGCGCGCCGTGCGCAGGTGGATACGCCGGTGATCGTGATGACGGCCCGCGATGGCCTCGATGCGCGGATCAATGGCCTCGATGCCGGCGCCGACGATTACCTGGTCAAGCCGTTCCATCTGGACGAACTGGCCGCGCGCATCCGTTCGCTGATGCGTCGCCGGAGCGGGCGCGCGGTGAACCGGATCGAAGTCGGCGCGATCAGCATGGACCTGGCCAGCGCCGAGGTGAGTTTTCGCGGCGAGCGGGTGGAGCTGACCCGACGCGAGTTTGCGCTGCTGCAGCAGTTGATCGAGCGCGCCGGCCGCATCGTCCGGCGCGAAGCGCTGGAGAACTCCATCTACGGGCTCGACAACGTGGTCGGTCGCGGAGCGCTGGAGGTGCTCGTGCACTCGCTGCGACGCAAGCTGGGCGCGGATACCGTGCGCACCGTGCGCGGATTCGGCTACATGCTGCCGCGGGAGCCGATGTGAGTCGCGGCAGCCTGCGCTGGCGGCTGCTGTGGCTGGTCATCGCCGCGCTCGTGGCGGTGCTGGTGCCGCTGGGCATCATCAGTTTCCGCGGCACGCTGGTGGAGGTGAACGAACTGTCGGACGCGCGGCTTGCGCAATCGGCACGCACGATCGAACTGCTGATACGCGAGGCCGGCATCGAGGCGCTTCACGACGACCCGAACCGCACCGACGACGAAACGCTGCCCGAGCGCACCGTCATCCCGATCGGCGGCCATGAAGTGGAGGCGGAAGTGGGTTTTCGCGTCGTCGATGCCACCGGGGCGGTGCGGATGGAATCGGCGAACTTCGCTTCCATGCCGCAGGACGCGGCCATGCGCGAAGGGTTCGGCCAGCTGTGGCTGGGCGGCATGCAGTGGCGGACCTACACGCTGCACGATCCGGCACTTGGCATCACCATCCTGGCCGGCGAACGCTTCGACAGCCGCGACGACATCACCCGCATGCTGTGGCTCGATCACGCCTTGCCGCTGTTGCTGGGGCTGCCCCTGGTGGCGGCGCTGGTCGGCTGGGCGGTGCGCCGCGGCCTGCGTCCGCTCGATCGCCTGGCCGAAGCCCTGCGCCGCCGCGCGCCGGGCAGCCGCGAGCCGATCGACCTGGCGCAGGTGCCGCTCGAATTGCACACCGTGATCACCGCGCTGAACGACCAGTTGGCCCGGCTGGAGAACGCGCTCGAACGCGAGCGCCGCTTCAGCGCCGATGTCGCCCATGAGCTGCGCACGCCCATCACCACCAGTCTGATCAGCGTGGAGACGGCGCTCGGCAGCCAGGACGCGGCCGGCATCGACATCGCGCTGACGCAGACCCAGCAGGCGCTGACCATGCTGGCGCGGCGCGTGGAGCAGTTGCTGGCGCTGGCCCGCATCGAGGCGGGCGCCGCCACGGTGCCTGCCTCGCACGACCTGCGCGACATCGCGATGGAGGTGATCGACGAGCTCGCGCTGCCGATCGCCGACTGGAACGTGGAGCTGTCCCTGACCCTGCCGGCACAGCCGCTGGTGGTGGAGGGTTTTGCGGCGGGGCTGGCCGCGCTGTTGCGCAATCTGGTGGAGAACGCCCTGCGGCACGTGCCGCGGGGCGGTGCGGTGGAACTGCGCATGCAACAGCAGGCGGACGTGGCCGTGATCGAAGTGATCGACAACGGTCCGGGCATTCCGCCGGAGCGCCGCGCCGAGGTGTTCGCCCGCTTCCACCGCGAGCCCGGCGGCCGCGGCGACGGCTACGGCCTGGGCCTCTCCATCGTGCAGCGGGTGGCGCAGATGCACCGCGCGCAGATCGAGCTGGACGATGCGCCGGGCGGGCAGGGCCTGTGCGTGCGCGTGCGCATGCCGGTCGGGCGGACCAACGCCGGTGCGACGGCGGACGCATCGGCGTAACTGCCCGGGCGCGCAGCGTGATCCTCTCGTGCCGGAATCCGCGGGGTTCACCGCGGCCGCCGTGGAAATCCCCCGTCCGGCGGCGGCGAGCTGTGCTGCCTTCGACGTCACCGCCACCCGGGGCACGGGCGGGATCGGCGTCACCGGCAAGCAGCCGCAACATGCCGGCGGGAGTCAGGACAACGCGTGCGTCCGCGAGGGAAAGACGAGCGTGAGGCTGCGTGCGCCGCCTTCGCGCCCGATCGCCAGTTGCCCGCCATGCAGCCCGGCCACGCGCCGGGCCAGCATCAGCGCAAAGCTGCGCCCGTCGCGACCGGTGCCGGCAAGATCGGTGAAAGTGATCTGCGTGCTGTCATCGTCGCCGCGCTGCAGTCTCACCGTGATACGCCGTTCGTGGGAGACGTGCTGCAGACTGTCGTCGATCCAGGCATGCAGCACGTCGTCGATGGAGGATGCGTCCACATGCGCCATCAACGGACCGCCCGGACCCTCGTAGCCGATATCCGCGCGTCCGCCGCGGTGTTCGATCGCCCAGCGTGCCACCAGCGACTGCAGCAACGCATCCAGGTCGGTGTCTGCGCGCCGGTCGATGCGCTCATGGCCCGGTCGCACCCGCGCCAGCGCCAGCAATTGCCCCGTGATGCGGGTAGCCTGCTCGTTGTGCCGCATCACCTCCTCCAGGGCGGCCCTCCTGCCGGCCGCATCGTCGCATCCACGGGCCTGCGCGACCGCAGCGTGCAGCCGATCCAGCGGCGCGCGCAGGCGGCGACTGGCGTTCATCACGAAGCGTTCCTGCGACCGCTTGGCCGCATCCATGCGGGCCAGCAGCCGGTGGAAGGCATGGGTCAGCGCGGCCAGCTCGGTCGGCACGGTCCGGTCGTCGATCAGGCGGGGCCGGGCGGCGACCGGATCGAGCGAAGCGGTCAGCGCGGTCACTGCGCCAAGCGCCCTTCCCACGGCAAGCCACGCCAGCATGGCCGTTGCCAGCAACAGCGGAAGCTGCACGATCGTTGCCAGCCACACCAGCCGCATCGCCTGTCGCCGGCGCGGCGCCAGCGGTTCACCCACTGCCACGACAGCCGCGCTCGGGTGAGATACAGGCAGTCGCGCGACCCGCGCGGCGCCCGCGGGCAGATGCACGTCATACAGAGGCGCGGTGGGCGGACGTCCCGCCACGGGGTCCGGCACGAGCGAGGCGTTGCCGGCCATCCGGCGTCCGCTGCGGTCAAGCACCTCGAAATAGAGCGGGCGATGCCCTTCGTGCGTGAGCAGATAACGCGCCGCGGCCGGCAGGCGCGATGGATCGTCCTGCCGCGAAACCAGCTGCGCCAGTGCCCGTGCAGTGTTCAGCAGGTCGGCATCGTAGCGCTGGCTTGCATAGCGTACGGCCAATGTGGCACTGGCCAGCAGATCGAGCAGCACCAGCAGCGCCATCGGGCCGGCGACCCAGCGGAAGACATGCCCGCGCAGGCTGATTCGATGAACGTGACCGCTGCGCATGAGTTACACCCCGCAGAAACAGGCGGCAAGCATCCCCTGTGCAGCTTAGGCATGACTTACGTGCATGCCGGCAGGGCCGCGTCCCGGCGGCAGCCCCGGCATCGTGCGGCGGCCTACTTGAAGCGGTGCACGAAACCCACCCGGAAGCCGCCGGGCAGCCAGCCGAGGATCAGCGGCGAGTGCCGCCGCGCCGACCAGATGCCGATGCCGGTGCCCAGCGCGGCGCCCACCAGCACGTCGCTCTGCCAGTGGCCGCGCACCTTCATGCGCGCCACCGCGTCGTAGGCCGGCAGCAGCGCCAGCGCGTAGACCGCAGGGTGATCGTCGCCGTAGTTGGCGATGAACGGCGTCACCGCGGCGGAGATCGCCGCCACCTCGCCGCTGGGAAAGCTCTGCGCGCCGGAGCTCTTGAACCATTGGTTGGGGCTGGCGGTCTGCGAGGGGCGCTCGCGGCGGAAGCCGTACTTCATGCCGGTGGTGGCGATGGCGGTGATCGCCATCGAGTCGACCGAGCGCCAGAACGTGTCGCCCAGCTTGCTGTCGTCGCCCAGCGCGAGCGCACCCACGCCCACGGTGAGGATGCTGCCGACCATCAGCGCCTTCTGGTTGTTGCGGTTCCAGATGCCGCTGTTGTCGTAGTGCAGGCGATGGTCGATGCCGAACGGGCCGCCGGAGGCGGACGCAGCGCCTGTGTCGGCGAGGGTGGCGAGAGAAAACAGGACGACGAATAGACGGCGCATGATCGGGCTCCCCGTGCGACGGGCGGCGTGGGCCCGGTGCACCGGCGACGCTAGGTGCCGCGGCTTTCGTTCCGCTTACGTGGGAGGCAGCGTACGCGGGCGCGAGGGTGCCGGATCGACGCGGCTCAACGGCGCGCGGCGGCGAACGCGGCCTGCTCGGCTCCGGTCAGCGGCAGCGGCATCGCGCATCCGGCGCGCTGCGAAGCAAAGCCGGCGTCGATCACGGCCATCACCGCCAAGGCCTCGATCGGCGTCACCGGCCAGGCTGACTTGCCGACAATGGCGTCGCGCAGGGCGGCGTAATAGCGGCGCTGGTCGCCGGCTGCCGCCGGCCGCGTGTGCGCATCGCCGTGCGCGTCGATCACGCTGAGCGGATCGGCATCTTCGCCCCAGCCGGCAGCGCCGGGTGCGAGCCCGGCCAGCAGTTGGGCTTCCTGGCGATCGGCGCCGGTCTTGACCAGGCTGCCGCGGGTACCGTGGACGACGAAGCGTCGCGCACCGCCGGCGACCAGCATGCTGGCGTGCACGATCACCTGCTGCGCGCCGTAGTCCAGCCGCACGTGCGCCCAGTCGTCGCTCAGGCCGCCCGCGCGCTGGATCGCCAGCGCCGCCTGCACGCGCGCGGGCAGGCCGAACAGCTGCAGCGCCTGATCGACCAGGTGCGGGCCGAGGTCGTACCAGATGCCGGCGCCGGGGCCGGCCGACTCGCGCCAGCGGTCGCGCACGGCGGGGCGGTAGCGGTCGATGTGCGATTCGAAGTGCATCACTTCGCCGACCACCCCCTCCTCGATCGCCCGCTTCACCGCGAGGTAGTCGCTGTCCCAGCGACGGTTGTGGAACACCGAGAGCTGGCCGGGTGAGGCGTCGGCGATGGCGATCAGCATGCGCGCCTCGGCCAGGTCCAGCGCCATCGGCTTGTCGATCACCACGTGCCGGCCGGCGCGCAGGGCATCGGCGGCCAGCGGCGCGTGGATGTCGTTGGGCGTGGCGATCACCACCACGTCGAGGCGGTCGTCGGCGATCAGCGCGGCGGGTGTTTCGTGCACGCACATGCCGGGCAGGTCGGCGTGCACCTTGCGGGCGTCACGCGAGGCGACCGCGGCGAACTCGAGGCCGGGCGTGGCGCGGATCAGCGGCGCGTGGAAGGTCCTGCCGGCGTAGCCGTAGCCGATCAGGCCGAGGCGGAGGGGAGAATGCAGGGCGGTCATGTCGAGATTCTCGCTGTAGGAGCCCACCCCTCGATCGAGTCGAGGGCAGGCTCTGTGGGCGACCCGGGCTCGCCAGGGGCGAGGGGCGATCGCGCACAGGGTGCGCTCCTACGGGCGGCGCGCCTATGTAGGAGCCCACCCTGTGGGCGACGGGATGTGGCGCTGTGCAGCGGGTGGCGGTCGCGCACAGGGTGCGCTCCTACAGAGCGGATGCGCGGTCGTTGCCGCGGTCGGCATCGGGCAGATCGTGCTTCGGGTCGAGCACCGCCGAGGTCACCGGCTGGTCGCCGTCCACGTGCACCACGTAGCGGGTGTGCTGCATCCAGGTCTCCACCGGCACCCGCACGTCGCGGGTGCTGCCGTCGGCGTAGGTCACCTGCAGCGTGTTCGGCAGCACCAGCTTGTCGTGGTTGGCCACGGTGACGTCCGCGCCGTGCTTCCAGCCGCCGTCGGCTGGCGCGACCTTGTCCACGCTCATGTCGAATTGCCAGTTGTGCTCGAACCAGCCGCGCCAGAACCAGTCGAGATCCTCGCCGGTGTCGCTGGCCATGAAGCGGAAGAAGTCCGACGGGCTCGGGTGCTTGTACGCCCAGGTGGCGATGTAGCGGCGGAAGGCCGGGTCGAAGCGTTGCGGGCCGATGATCTGCTCGCGCAGCAGCACCAGGCCGAAGGCGGTCTTGAAGTAGGTGATCGGGTGGCGGTACTTCTCCGGGACCGCGTCGGCGTAGGTCATCGGCGGCGGGGCGTCCGGGTCCTTCAGCAGCGCGGCGATCTGCTCGGCCGGCGTGCCCTTGCCCGGCGCGTATTCGGCGTCGCGCTTGGGCGCGAACCTGCCGCCATCGAAGGCCTCCGCTTCGTACACGTCGACGAAGGTGTTGAAGCCCTCGTCCATCCACGCGTCGCGGCGCTCGTTGGAGCCCACGATCATCGGGAACCAGGTGTGGCCGATCTCGTGCGCGATCAGCATGCGCAGGTTCGCGCCGGCGGCCTTCTTGTGATCGAAGGTGATGCCCGGGTACTCCATGCCGCCGGCGGTACCCGCTTCGTTGATGGCGACCGGGTACGGATACGGGAAATAGGTCCTGGAGAAGAACTCCACCGATTTCTTCAGGTTCTGCGTGGCCACGCCCCAGGCGGTGTCGCCGGCGCTTTCCACCGGATAGGCCGACATCGCCAGCGCGGTCTTGCCGCCGGGCAGGTTGATCCGCGCGGCGTCCCAGAGGTACGCCCTGGAGGCGCCGAAGGCGACGTCGCGGGTGTTTTTCATGGCGAAGTGCCAGGTCAGCGTGCCGCCCTGCCTGGGGCGCGAGGCCGGGTCGGAGACTTCCGCCGCACTGCGGATCATCACCGTGGCGTCGCTGTGGCGGGCATGGTCCAGGCGCTTGATCTCGGTCCTGGTCAGCACGTCCTGCGGATTGAGCAGCTCGCCCGAGCCGACCACGATCATGTCCGACGGCACGGTGACGCGGTAATCGAAGTCGCCGTACTCGAGATAGAACTCGCTGTTGAGGAAGGGCTGGGTGTCCCAGCCACGCAGGTCGTCGTAGACGCACACCCGCGGGTACCACTGCGCCATCTCGAAGATGTCGCCCTGCCGGTTGGCGTTCCAGTCGGTGCGGCCGCCGAATTCGCCGGGCACGGTGTAGTCCCAGACGATGTGCAGCTTGAGCCGGCCGTCGCGTGCCTTCAGCGCGGTGGGCAGGGTCACCTGCATGCGCGTGTCGCTGATCACCCACGCGGCCTTCCGGCGGTGACCGGAGGCGTCCTCCACCTCGACCGAGCGGATGTGCTCGCCGTCGGTGAACCGGGTAGGGAACCTGCCGGCGCCGAACGCGCCGCGGGCGTCCTTGCGGTAGCGGTTCTGCTCCACCTGCAGCCAGATCACGTCCAGCGCGTCGGGGCTGTGGTTGGTGTAGGTGATGGTTTCCGAGCCGCTGAGCTGGCGCGTGGCCGGATCGAGCGTGGCCCGGATCGCGTAGTCGGCGCGGTTCTGCCAGAACGCCGGACCCGGATGGCCGCTGGCGTCGCGCGTGGCGTTGACCGGCTGCGGCAAGGCGAATGGCGCGAAGGTTTCCAGCGGATCGAAGCGCGTGGCCGGCGCGGCGTCGGCGGCGAGCGCGCCGGCGAACAGGAGGGCGGCGGCGAGCGGGCGGAGCAGCGGTGCGGTCATGCGTACCTCGTGAGGGTCAGGGCGTGCCTCCCGCGCGGATCACGGCGAGCACGTCGTGGCAGGCGCCCATGGTGTGGTAGTCGGTCTTGCCGGCGGGGCTCTTCTCGTCGCTCATCGCGCGGTTGTCGCGGGTGAGGATGCGGTACCAGGCGCCGTGGCGGTGATCGACGAAAGTGTGCCACGCGTACGCCCACAGTCGACCGTACCATTGGTCGTAGACCGCTTCGCCGGTGCGCGCGTGAAGTCTTGCGGCGGCGGCCAGGCTCTCGGCCTGCACCCAGAAATACTTGTCGTCGTCGCACACGTGGCCGTCCGGCGCGAAGCCGTAGGCGAGGCCGCCGTAGACGTCGTCCCAGGTGCGAGCCAGCGCGGTGTCGAACAGGTGGCGCGCGGTGGGCAGCAGCCAGTCGGGCGCATGTCCTTGCGCGGCGAGCAGCGGCTCCAGCGTGAGCAGCAGCTTGGCCCACTCGGTGAGGTGGCCGCTCTGGAAACCCCACGGGCGGAACAGGTGCCTGGGGTCGTCGCGGTGGTAGTCCCAGTCCACGTTCCACTGCGCGTCGTGGTGCTCCCACACCAGGCCGCCGGCGAGCCGGGCCTGGCGGCGGGTGATGTGGTCGGCGAGGGTGGTTGCGCGATCGAGGTAGCGCACGTCGCCGGTGGCCTGGTGGGCAGCGATCATCGCCTCGCACAGGTGCATGTTGGCGTTCTGGCCGCGATAGGGGCTGAAACGCCACTGCGCGTCGGCCTCGTCGCGGTACAGGCCGGCGTCGGCATCCCAGAAGCGCTGTTCCAGCAGTTGCCAGGCTTCGTCCATCCAGGCGCGGGCTTCGTCGATGCCGGCCTTCACCGCGGTGGCGTAGGCCAGCAGCACGAAGGCCATGCCGTAGGCGTGGCGGGTGACATCCTCGGGCCGGCCGTCGCGCACCGTCCAGGCATAGCTGCCGTCGCTGGCGTCGCGATGCACCTCGCGCAGGTAGCGCAGGCCGTGGCGGGCTTCCTCAAGATAATCGGCGCGATCGAATTCGATCGCCGCCATCGCGTAATTGAAGACGAAGCGCGTGCTGCTCACCAGGTGGCGATGGCTGCGCTCGTACACCGTGCCGTCGTCGCGGAAGTAGTGGAAGAAGCCGCCGGCCGGGTCGTGCGCATGGGCGTCGTAGAACGCCATCGTCTGCGCGATGTGCTTGCGCAGGAACGCTTCGCTGCGCACGTCGGGCAGAGCGGGGATGGGAGCGGCGAGGGTCATGCGCGTGCGGTCCACGGGGCAGGGCGGAAAAAACGGCACATCCCCGCCGCCGGGGCGGGGATGGCACAGGGGCGATCAGGCTCAGGCGACGCTGCGCACCTTCGAGCCGCTGAGGCCGTAGAACACGATGTACAGATAGCACGCCAGCGGCAGCACGAAGGCGTGCTGCAGGCCGAAGCGATCGGCCAGCATGCCCTGCAGCTGCGGGATCAGCGCGCCGCCGACGATCGCCATGATCAGCAGGCTCGACGCCTTGCTGGTCATCGGCCCGAGCCGCTCGATGCCCAGCGCGAAGATGGTCGGGAACATGATCGAGTTGAACAGGCCCACGGCGATCACGCTGACCATCGCCAGGTTGCCCGTGGTCGTCATGGTGGTGGCCACCAGCACCACGTTGATCGCGGCGAACAGCGCCAGCAATTTGCGCGGCGAGAACCACGCCATGATCCACGAGCCGGCGAAGCGGCCGACCATCGCGCCGCCCCAGTACAGCGAGACGTACTTGGCGGCGTCGGCCTCGCTCAAGTGGCCGATCTCGGGCATCGACAGGTAGTTGACCATGTAGCTGCCCAGCGACACCTCGGCGCCCACGTAGCAGAAGATGCCGATCACCCCGAACAGCACGTGGCGATGGCGCAGCACCTCGGCGAAGCCGTGGCGCTCGTGGTCGCCCCTGTCGGTGGCCTCGGTCAGCGCCGGCAGGCGGAACGCCCACACGAACAGCGCCAGCAGAAACAGCACCACCGCCAGGCCGATGTACGGGTACTGCACCGACTGCGCCTGCTGCGCCTGGTAGGCGAGCTGGTCGGCCGGCGCCAGCGCGGCCAGTTCGGTGGGCGACTTCACCGCGTTGGCGAGGATCAGCACGCTGCCGAAGTACGGCGCGATGGTGGTGCCGAACGAATTGAGCGCCTGCGCCAGGGTGAGCCGGCTGGAACTGGTGGCCTCCGGCCCGAGCAGTGCCACGTACGGGTTGGCCGCCACCTGCAGCACGGTGATGCCGGTGGCCAGCACGAACAGAGCGCCGAGGAAGGCCGGGTACAGATGCAGTGCGGCCGCCGGCCAGAAGCCCAGTGCGCCCACGCCGGCGATCGCCAGGCCGGCCACGATGCCCTTCTTGTAGCCCAGCGCGGCGATCAGCTTGCCGGCCGGCATCGCCATCACGAAATACGCGCCGAAAAAGGTGAACTGCACCAGGATCGCCTGGGTGTAGTTGAGCTGGAAGGTCGACTTCAGGTGCGGCACCAGGATGTCGTTCAGGCAGGTGAGGAAGCCCCACATGAAGAAGATCGTGGTGAGCACGCCCAGCGCGAGCGGGTAGGTGGTGTAGCGGGTGTTGCCGGGCGCGGTCGATGCGGCGGCGGCGGCGGCGGCGGGCGGAGCGGCAAAGGCCATGGCGTGGTTTCCGGAGTGGCGAAGGTGCAAGCGTGCCACAAGCCCCGAACGCTCCGGCCGGAGCCGGGCCAAGGCCAGCAGCCGGGCGAATGTAACCGTTTTCACGGGATCGACCATCGCGCGCTGCAACATCGTTGCGCGGTGCTGCCCTGGGCGCATCTTCTGGCTGCGGGTGATGCCGCTGGCCGGCGCGGTGAAGCTCGATCCCGGCGACGCGGCCGTGCCGGGCAGCGGCTACCGCTCGTGCTTCAGTCACGCCAGCGAAGTGGTGCAGGCCGGCTACTACGCGGTGACGCTGGCGGACTCGGGTGTGGCGTGCCGAGCTCACCGCTGGCCGCCGCGGCGGCTGGCACCGCTGCACCTTCCCCGCCGGCCAGCGATGTCTACGCGATCGGCCGTCCGTTCGTGGCGAAGGCGGTGCTGCACCTGGCCGGCAACAAAACTTTCACCATCACCGCGGCACCTTTCGACGCCTTGCATCCCTACGTCGGCGAGATCACGTTGAACGGCCAGCCACTCGAGCAGCCCTTTGTGCACCACCGCGACCTGGTCGCCGGCGGCGAGCTGCATTTCCGCATGGTCGCGGTGCCCCCGGGCGCGGCCACCCGGGGCGCGCCGGCCCGATGACCGTCGGCAACGGCGCCGACGGCTGCAGCCGGTTAGGCGCGGATCGGCGGGCGCCGGACACGGCCCCGCGGCATGCCAGAATGCTTCCATGCGTCTGTCCAGGATCCGCCCCGTCATGCCCATGAGAAGCATCAACTTCATGCGCTGGCGCGTGGCCGGCCTGCTGTTGTCGGTCGTGGTGATCGTGGCGTTGCCGTACACGATCACCCGCAACACCTCCACCGAGGCCCTGCAGGCCTCCGAATGGGTGACGCATTCGTCCGAGGTGAAGTCGATCACCTACCGCATCGCCTTCCTCAGCCGGGATGCCGAGGCGGCGACGTATCAGATCGTGATGAGCGGCGAGAGCAAGGACGCGCAGCAGCGCCTGGACGATGCGACCAAGCCAATCTCCAGGCTGATCTGGCAACTGCGCGGCTACACCCACGACAACGCCGATCAGCAGGCCCTGGTGGGCTCGCTGGAAACCATCGTCAACGGTCGTGCCACCCTGATGTGGCAGGCGCTGTGGCGGGCGCGGCACGACGATCGTGCCGGCGCGGAAAAGGCGTTGGCCGATGCCGGCAAGCTGTTCGCGATCGGCGACGTGCTCGACAGGGTCGTGAGCACCGAAGACCAGTTGCTGGCCCGGCGGCGCCAGGCCGCGGCGGCGCGGTCGTTCAAATACAAGCTGGTGCTGGGCATCGGCGCGCTGGCGCAGCTGCTGCTGCTGGGGATCATCGTGGTGGTGTCCGAGCGGCAGATCGGCCAGCGCCTGCGCGCCGAGGAGCGCGAGAGCCTGGCCGTGCGGCGCTCGCGGCAGATCGTGCAGGCCGTGCGCGAGCCCATCGTGCTGCTGGATGCCGAGCTCAACACCCTGCTGGTGAACACCGCCTTCGCCGAGTTGTACGGCATCGATCCGGAGGAGCAACGCTCGCGGCCGCTGGCCGAGCTGGGCGGTGGCGCGTGGAACGATGGCCCGCTGCTGCAGCGCCTCGCCGACGTGATGCTGCGCGACCGCGAGCTGTGGGATTACGAGCTCAACCAGCGCACCGCCGACGGCACCGACCGCCGCGTGGTGATCAACGCCCGCCGCCTGCAGCAGGAATCCGACGCGCCGGCGCTGCTGATGACAGTGAGCGACATCACCGTGCGCGCGCTGGTCGAGAAGCAGGTGAAGGAGCTCAACCGCCAGCTCGAGGGCAAGGTGGAGCAGATCTCCGATGTCAACCGTGAACTGGAGGCTTTCAGTTATTCGGTCTCGCACGATCTGCGCGCGCCGCTGCGGCACATCGCCGGCTTTGCCGGCAAGCTGGAGCGCCATCTCGGCGAACAGCTCGACGAGAAGGGCCACCACTACCTGGATGTGATCTCCGGCTCCGCCCAGCGAATGGCCCAGCTGATCGACGACCTGCTGGTGTTCTCGCGGCTAGGTCGCGGCGCCATGCGCATGCAGCCGGTGGACATGCAGTCGCTGGCGGAAGAGGCGCGCGCGCTCACCGAGTCGGACACCGCCGGTCGCCGCATCGAGTGGAAGATCGCTCCGCTGCCGGTGGTGGTGGGCGACGAAAACATGCTGCGCACCGTGTGGCAGAACCTGATCGGCAACGCCGTGAAGTACACCGGCCAGCGCGAGCTGGCGAAGATCACCGTCGACATGTCGCGCACCCCCGGCGGCGACTACCAGTTCACCGTCGCCGACAACGGCGCCGGCTTCGATATGGAATACGCCGGCAAGCTGTTCGGCGTGTTCCAGCGGTTGCACCGCGCGTCCGAATTCCCGGGCAACGGCATCGGCCTGGCCAACGTGAGGCGCATCGTGGCCCGCCACGGCGGGCGCGTGTGGGCCGAGGGCGAGCCGGGCCGGGGCGCGCGCTTCCATTTCACCCTGCCAGCCTCCGACGCCGGCGACACGCGCAGACAGGACCGTTCATGAACGACCGATGCATCCGCACCATTCTCCTGGTGGAAGACAGCCAGGCCGACGCCGAGATGGCGATGGACGCCCTGCGCGAGGCCCATCTCGCCAACCCGGTGGTCCACCTGGAAGACGGCGTCGAGTGCCTGGACTACCTCTATGCCCGTGGCGCCTGGGCCGATCGCGAACGGATCGATCCGGCGGTGGTGCTGCTGGACATCAAGATGCCGCGCATGAACGGCCTGGACGTGCTCACCCGGATGCGCGCGGACGAGCGCATGCGCCGCATCCCGGTGGTGATCCTGTCCTCCTCGCGCGAGGAGAGCGACCTGGCGCGCAGCTGGGACCTGGGCGTGAACGCCTACGTGATCAAGCCGGTGGACGTGGACCAGTTCTTCGAGGCGGTGCGCACGCTGGGTCAGTTCTGGGCGGTGCTCAACCAGGCGCCCGGGCTGGATTGAGCCGGTCCAGGACACGAAAACCGCTGCGCGCTAACGTGCGGCAATCAGGAACGGGATACCTGGGAAGCCTCCATGCCGAACAGTCTGAATCGCGCGATGCCCACCATCCGCATCCTGCAGGTCGAGGACAGCACGCTCGATGCCGAACTGGTGCTGGGCGAGCTCGACGCCGACGGCATCGATTACGAGGCGCGGCTGGTCGACGACGAACGGCTGTATGTCGAGGCGCTGGAAACCTTCCGGCCCCACATCGTGCTGTCCGACCTGAGCATGCCGGGCTTCTCCGGCCAACGCGCGCTGGAGCTGTTGCGCGTGCGGGACGCGGACACGCCGTTCATCTTCGTCTCGGCCAAGCTGGGCGAGGAGGCGGCGATCGAGGCGCTGCGCAACGGCGCCACCGACTATATCCTCAAGCAGAATCCCGCGCGGCTGGCCAGTGCGGTGCGTCGCGCGCTGAGCGAGGCCGAGGCGCAGCGCGCCGCTCGTCGGGCCGAATCGGAGCTGATCCGTGCGCAGCGCTTCGAGGCGCTGGCGATGCTGGCCGGCGGCCTCAGCCACGATCTGCGCAATCTGCTGCAGCCGCTGCTGCTGGCCGGCGACAGTCTGCAGGACTACGCCGACGATCCCCGCCTGGCACGGCTCGGTGCGCTGGTGCGCGACTGCGGCAAGCGCGGGCTGGACATGGTGCAGTCGATGCTGTCCTTCGCCCGCGGCGCCCGTCGCGCCGAGCAGGTGCGGCTGGGCGGGCTGATGGAGGCGCTGGACCTGCTGCTGCAGGGTTCGCTGCCCCGCTCGATCACGATGGAAGTGGCGCTGGACGACCCCGACCTGTCCTTCGAGGGCAACCACACCGAGCTGCAGCAGTGCCTGCTCAACCTGTGCCTCAATGCGATCCAGGCGATGCCCGACGGTGGCCGCCTGCGCATCGAGTCGTCGCGCGTGACGCTTCCCGAGAGTTTTTTCAACGAGGGCGAAAAGCCCCGGACCGGCGAGTACCTGTGCCTGACCGTGGTTGATACCGGCGTGGGTATGGAGCAGGACACGCTGGATCGTCTGTTCGAACCATTCTTCACCACCAAGGAGTCGGGGACCGGTCTGGGCCTGCTCTCGTGCAAGCGCATCGTGGCCAGCCACGGCGGCGTAATGCGGGTGGACAGCGCGCCGGGCGAGGGGACCACATTCAGGCTGTACGTCCCGCTGACGGGGTTGCGCGAGGAAGGGGGCGCGGCGGAGGGCGACCAGGGCAGCCTCGAGGGCAATGCCGAACGCGTGCTGGTGGTGGTGGAAGAGGCCGCCCAGCTCTCGCTGCTGTCGGACATGCTCGACGCCTACGGCTACCAGGCGCATGCCAGCCAGAGCGGCACGGCCGCGCTGCAGTGGATCGAGGCCCAGGGCGTGCCTGACGTGGTGGTGATGGACGCGGAGATGAACCTGTTCACCGGCGTGCGCACGCTGGCCGCGCTGGTCGACCACGGCTATCAGGGGCCCGTGCTGCTGCTGGCCCGTCCCGAGTCGCCGCCCAACCTGGACGAGCTGCCGGCGTTGGACCACCTGCATGTGGTCGACAAGCCGGTGACGACCCGGTCGCTGCTGCGCACCCTGCGCAAGGCGCTCGGAGACGACTAGGCCGCCTGAGTGACGGCCTCTCCCGGAGCGGCATCGACGGTCGCAGTAGGCGGGCGATTTTTTCTCAGCCTCTCAGTCGATGCCGAGTTTCTTCAGCTTGTAGCGCAGCGCGCGGAAGGTGATGCCGAGCTTCTTCGCCGCGGCGGTCTTGTTGTAGCGCGACTCCTCCAGCGCCTTCATGATCGCGGTGCGCTCGAGGTTGCTGATGTAATCCTCCAGCGCCACGCCGCTGCCCGGTGCTCCCGGCGGCACGGCCATCGCGGCGGCCGCCGCCGCGGGCGGCGAGGCGATGCCGGCATCAAAGGCCGGTCGCGGCGCACGCTGGGGCAGCATCAGGTCGGAGGCGTCGATCGACTCGCCGTCGCTCATCGCCATCGCGCGCTCCAGCACGTTCTCCAGCTCGCGCACGTTGCCGGGGAAGTCGTAGTCGTCCAGCGCCTGCTGCGCCGCGGGCAGCAGCCTGCCGGGGGCGCCGCCGCTCTTGCCGGCGAGCTGGCGCAGGATGTGCGCGGCCAGCAGCGGCACGTCGCCGCGGCGCTCGCGCAGCGGCGGCACGCGCAGCTCGATCACGTTGATGCGGTAGAACAGGTCCTGGCGGAACTGGCCCTGTTCGACCAGCGCGGCGAGATTCTTGTGGGTGGCCGAGAGGATGCGCACGTCCACCAGCACTTCCTCGCGCGCGCCGATCGGGCGCACGGCCTTTTCCTGGATCGCGCGCAGCAGCTTCACCTGCATGTGCAGCGGCAGCTCGGCCACCTCGTCGAGGAACAGCGTGCCGCCGTTGGCGGCCTGGAACAGGCCTTCCTTGTCGCTGCCGGCGCCGGTGAAGCTGCCCTTGCGGTGGCCGAAGAACTCGCTCTCCATCAGCTCGGTGGGAATCGCGCCGCAATTGACCGGGATGAACGGGCCGCCGGCGCGCGGCCCCTGCTCGTGGATCAGTCGCGCCACCAGTTCCTTGCCCACGCCGGACTCGCCGGCGATGTACACCGGCGCCTGGTTGCGCGCGAGCTTGCCGATGGTGGCGCGCACCTGCTGCATGGCGGGCGAGTCGCCGATCAGCCGTTCGCTGAAGCTGGCCGCCTCGCCGTTGCCGGCCTCGCTGCGCTTTTCCTCGGCCAGTTTCAGCGCGGTGCGCACCAGCCGGCGCAGCATCTGGATGTCCACCGGCTTGGAGACGAAGTCGAACGCGCCGGCCTTGAGCGCGCTCACCGCGGCGTCGACATTGCCGTAGGCGGTGATCATCGCCACCGGAGTGTCCGGATGCCGGTCGGCGATCAGCTCGATCACCTCGTGGCCGGTGCCGTCGGGCAGGCGCATGTCGGTGAAGCACAGGTCGTAGCTGCGTTCGCCCAGCGCGCGTCGGGCCTCGGCAACGGTGCCCACGGCTTCCACCTGCAGGTCCATGCGACCGAGGGTGATGGTGAGCAGTTCGCGGATGTCGCGTTCGTCGTCGACGACCAGGACGGTCTGTAGGCTCATGGGTGATGGCGTCAGTGGGATGCAGGACAGGATACTCGCCGCATCCCGTGCCGGCAAAGCTGATCGGGTCGCTCAGCGCCCGCCGTCGGCGTCTGCGTGAAGGCGACGTGGGCGGGTGACGTGTCCGAGGTGCCGATCGAAGAATTCCACGATGGTGCGATAGGCCTGGCGCGATTCGGGCAACTCCGGATCGGAAAAGAACGAGTGCCACATGCCTTCCCACACGTGCAGCTCGGCCTCGACGCCGGCCGCCTGCAGCAGCGCCTGGCTGCGCACTTCCGAACTCAGCGCCATGTCGCGGGTGCCGGTGATCAGCAGGGTCGGCGGGAACCTCGCCAGCAGCGCGGGTGACCGGCCCGGCTGCACTAGCGGATCGTTCGGATCGGCCCCACGGAAGTACGGCAGATCGCCCATGCCAAGGTGATGCGTTGGCACCCCCTGGCCGTTCAACAGCGGCGCCACCCAGGCCGAGTCGCCGGAGAGGTCCAGCAGCGAACCGCAGAACGTGCCGATCGCCCCGGGTACCGGTACGCCGTCGTGGATGAAGCGCGCGACCGCCTCGGCGGTGAGGATGCCGCCGGCCGAGCAGCCGTAGATGCCGATGTCGGCCGGCCGGTACTGCTTGAGCAGGGCGCGGTAGACCGCTTCGACGTCGTCGCTGGCCGCAGGGAAGGTGTGCTCCGGCCCCTGCCGGTAGTCCACGCTGATCACCTTGACGCGGCCGAGGCTGGCGATCGGGATGGACTCCACCAGGCCGCCGCTGTGCGCGCCCCACAGGAATGCGCCGCCATGCAGGTTGATCAGCACGCGATGGCGATTGGCCGGTGCGACGCCGTTGGCCGGCAGCACCACGTCGGTGCCAACGCCGGCGATGGTCTCGGCATGGATCGTCACCGGATAGAGCTTCTCCATGCGGGCCGCGCGGTCGCTGTTCATGCGGTCGTAGAACGCGCGGCTCTCAGCGATGGGCGCGGTGATCGGCGGCGCCTTGGCGCCTTCGGCGAGCATCCTGGGGAAGAATGCGTGCGCTTCGGGCGAGGCCAGGTCCGAGTACGGCACGCGGGACACTGGCGCGGTAACGGTGCCGTCGGGCTGCACGCCGGCGCGTGCTTCCTGGGCCGAAGCGGGATGCAGCGCGAGCAGGCCGACGAGCGCGGCGAGGGATGCGGCGATGCGGATCATGGGACTTCTCCAGCGGCAGCAGATGGGGGCGCGGGGCCGAGATCGCGGCGGTCGAGCGTCGGTCGGCCCTGCGCGTCGCGGCGAACGGTGATGTCGAGCAGCCGGCCGCGCACCTGCACCCGATGCAGGGTGAACGCGCGCCAGTGCGATGGCAGCACCGGCGCATAGGCCGCAACCAGACCGTCATCGCGCAGCCGCAGCCCGGTGAAGCCGAAGATGATGTTCTGCAGCAATCCGCCGCCGGCGGTGAGGAAATAACCGGTGTTGTTGGTGGCGGTCTCGGTGCGCACGTTGAACGGCGGCTTGATCACGTCGGCGGAGAGGTTGGCGCGGAACCAGGCCACCGCCACGTCGGGTTCGCCCGCGGCGGCGGCGGCGATCGAGGTGGGTGCCAGGCCCATGCTGTTGGGCACGTGGTCGGGATCGGTCAGCGGCGGCACGGCGGCGGCGAAGTCGGCACGGCGCAGCGCTGGGTCCATCGGCCAGTCGAGCGAGGGGTAGGCCAGCAGCGGCACCGTGCCGGCCTCGCGGTCACCGGGGCGGTGCGGCGTGGCGGGGTCGAAGTCCACGTGATGGCGGCCATCGGCGGCCATCGGCAGCACCAGGCGGTCGGCAACCTCTTTCCAGCGCGGGTCGGGCGCCTGGCCCAGTACGCGCGCGGCGGCGTCGGCGAACTCCAGTGCGCGGCTGGCCGAGGCGTTGGTGTAGGTATCGTCGTCCACGTCGGTGTACGGCTCGCTGACCGAGGTGACGTGGCGGATGTGCCAGCGCCCGTCCGCGCCGCGGCCGGCTCGCGCGGCCCAGAAACGCGCCACCTCGCGCAGCACCGGCCAGCCGTGCGCGCGCAGCCAGTCGCGGTCGCCGGTGGCCAGGTAGTACTGCCATTGCGCGATCGCCACGTCGGCGGTGACGTGGATCTCGCGGTCGCCGAGGACATGGGCGAAGTAGGGCACCTGCTCGGTGCCGTATTCCGGATCGGCCTCCCACGGGTACATCGCGCCGGGCAGGCCGTGGGCGCGCGCCCGCGCCTGCGCGGCGGGCAGGGTGCGGCTGCGGAAGCTCACCAGCGAATGCGCCCGCGCCGGATGCTGCAGCAGCAACGCCGGGAACACCCACGAGTCACTGTCCCAGAACGCGTGACCGGCGTAGCCGGTGGTCATCGCGCAGGCGCCGACCGGCCAGGCGGTGCCCGGTGCCACGTTCGACAGCAGGTAGTAGAGATCGGCATGCACCAGCCGTTGCGCCGCCTCGTCGCCATCGATGCTTATGTCGGCCTGCCACAGGTGGTTCCAGGCGGCGACGTGCGCGCGTCGCAGGGCGTCGAAGCCGGCCGTGCGCGCGGCCTTGGCCAATGCGAGATCGGCCTGGCCGTCGCCACCCCAGCCTTCGCGCGAGGCCGCCACGTATTTGGTGAACGCGTAGGAGCTACCGCGCTGCACCGTCAGCCGCACGTTCAGTGCAAGGCGATAGGCACTGCGATAGACGTGCACGTCCTGCGCCTGCACTTGCGGCGGCAGGGCGATCGCGGCGGCCATCGCCATCGCCAGGCCCTGTTCGGCGCGACCGTCCAGCCACAGCGTGGCGTCGCCGGCATCGCCTCCGGCACGGCGCACCTGCACGTCGCCCGGATACCACAATGCGGCGCGATCCGGCGTGGCCGGCGGTACCGGCGTCAGGCTGCGCCGCTGTGCGGCCACCGCCTCCTGCATCTGCTCGCCGGTCAGCCGGGCCAGCGGCAGGCGCGGCTGGGTCGGCGCCCACAGATCGAAGGCGAGCGAAAGCTGCACCTCGCCGTCGAACGCCGGTGTCAGCACCACGCGGGTGGCGGCCAGATGCGGTGCGGCCTGGCTGACCAGGGTGGTGACGTCGACGCCGGTGGCGCGCTGGCCGTCGCCGTCCACATAGCGATAGCGGGTGTTGAGGGTCGCTTCGCGCAGGTCCAGCGTCTGCGTGTAGTCGCGGAAGTGCGCGGCATCCAGCGGCACCTGGTTCATCCAGAACTGCCCGGCCACCGAAGGGCCCGCGCTGTAGTCGACCCCGGTCCAGCCAGGCACGCCGGCGGGGCGGGCGATGTCGTCCTTGGCATAGTCCATCAGCGCAACCAGTTCGGCCGCATTGCCTTCCGTACCGCGTGGCGCGGTGAGGGTGGACAGGTAACCGTTGGCGAGCAGGCCGGGGAAGTACGTCGGCCAGTCGGCGGCGGTGGCGGTGAGGCGGAAACCGGCGCGGTCTTCACTCGCGGCCCGGGCGCCACCGGCCGCGGCGAGCAGGAGGAGCAGGCAGGCAGACACGCGGCGTCGCATGCGGAACTCCATCGCGGGCGGGGCGCCCGCCGACATCGGGAAAACTACTTGCCGCCCAGCCCCGCGGCCACTGGCGTCAGCACGCCGGCGCGCTCGGTCTCGCGGCGGAAGAAGAACAGCGTCACCAGCACCAGGGTCATCGGGACCAGCGAAAAATAGAACGCATGGATACCGCCGAAGCGGGCGAACACCATCGCGGTGATGCGCGAGCCCAGCGTGCCGCCCAGCGCGGAGAAGATCACGATCAGTCCGGTCATCGACGCGTGCAGCGGCTTGGGCAGCGAGCTCAGCGCCACCGAATTGATCACCGGGTAGATCGGCGCCATCAGCAGGCCGATCAGCGGAATCAGATAGGCCGCCGCCGGTGCGCTGAACCAGCCGACGTCCGGGGACACGGTCACGCCGCGTGCCAGCGGCAGCACCAGCAGCACCAGCGCGGCCATCGCCAGCACGCAGCCGTTGAGCAGGCGATGCCAGCTGATCCGGCGCAGCGCCTGGCCGGCCGTGATGCGGCCCAGTGCGGTGGCGCCGGCCAGGATGCTGGCCATCTGGATGCTCATCGCGTTGGGCAGCTTGAGGATCTCGTTGTTGAAGGTCGGCAGCCAGGTGCTGAAGCTCTGCTCGATCAGCACGTACAGGAACGCCGACAGCAGGAACACGTACACCAGCGGACGCGCCATCAGCTGGATCATCTGTCCGACCGAGGCGGCGGCCGAGCGCGGGGTATCGTCGCGCGCGGCGGATTCGTCCAGCGGCGAAACGGCCAGCAGCGCGATCACCGCCGCGCAGATCAGCGCGAGCAGCCAGTACACCCGCAGCCAGCCAGTGTCGCCAGGATCGGCGGGGTCGACGAAGGCGCTGAACAGCCAGCCGCCGGCGAGCACGCCGACCATGAACAGGCCCTCGATGGTGTTGGTCAGGCGCGAGTGTTCGGCGCGATCGAC
Source organism: Dyella sp. KRB-257 (assembly GCF_049445995.1). Taxonomy (NCBI): domain Bacteria; kingdom Pseudomonadati; phylum Pseudomonadota; class Gammaproteobacteria; order Lysobacterales; family Rhodanobacteraceae; genus Dyella; species Dyella sp. KRB-257. The sequence continues at coordinate 68,964 of NZ_JBMSDZ010000003.1, forward strand.
GGTGAGCAGGCCGATCGAGGAGTACACGGCGACCTTCGCCAGCGCGAACGACACGCCGACGCAGGCGAACAGGAATTCGGTGGTGTGGAAGCCGGGAAACATCGGCATCAGCAGGCAGGCGCCGCCGACGATGGCGAGCGCGCCCATCATTGCCCGGCGGTAGCCGAGCAGCGGCAGGAACGAGGCCACCACGAACGAGGTGACCGCGATCGGCAGATCCTTGAACAGCTCCAGCAGACTGGCCTGCGGCTTGTCGATGCCGAAGCTGGCCATCGACTGCAGGATCACCGTGCCGACGCTGTTGAGCAGGATCGCGAAGACCATGTAGATCAGCGCCAGCGCGACGATCATGCGGATTCGGTTCATGGGGTTCCCTGGTGGCGCCGAGAGAAGGTCCGGATCGCGAGGTTGCCGCGATCCGGACTGTTGCGGGCAGCTCAGAGCATCAGAACAGGTACTTCACCTGGAAGTTGACCTCGCGGCCTTCCAGCGGACGGGCCAGGATCACGCCATTGGTGCCACTGGCGGCGCCGAAGATACGCGAGTTGCTCTCGGTCAGTCCAAGTTCGTTGGTCATGTTGGTGCCCTGCAGGCGCAGCTGCCAGTTCTTCTCGATGTTCGCCACCACGCCGAAATCCCAGGTGTGATAACTGCCGAGCTGCTGCAGTCCGGAGATGTCCTGCGTGTGCGAACCCACGTGGGTATAGGTCACGAAGGCGAGCACGTCGCCCCAGCTGAACGGGATCTTGTAGCTGGGGGTGAACATATAGCGCACCTTCGGCTGGCGCTGCAGCTGCACCCCGTTGATCAGGGCGCACCCGTTGCCGGTGACGGGGTTGGTGTACGGCAGGCACGAGTTGTTGTGCGAGTAGTGGCCGTCCAGATAGTTGCCGACCAGCTGCAGCTTCAGCGCCTCGGTCGGGCTCCAGGCCGCGTTGACGTTGACGCCCTTAGAATCGGAGCCGTAGGTGCTCTGCGGGCCGTTCGGCACGCCGCCGGAGTCGGTCGGCTGGTACAGCAGGCCGATGAACTGTCGATGGTAGGCGCTCAGATCCAGGAACCACTGTGCGCTCTGGTACTTGAAGCCGCCTTCGAAGTTCTGGATCTTCTGCATCGGCGCGGTGTTGCCCGTGGTGTTGCCACGGATGCCGTTGTCGAAGTCGTCGAAGTGTGCACCGCGGTTGGCGCGGAAGTACACGCTCATGTTGTCGGTGAGCTCGTAGTTCACGCCGAAGGTCCACGACGGGTGGGTCTTGTTGTAGCTGGTGCGCGCGTAGCTGCCGTTGCACACCGGGACGCTGTTGTCGTACAGCGTGTTGAGGTTGCCGTCGAGGTTCTGGTTGGTCAGGTTGCAGACGTTGTTCGTCGCGTTCTGGTTCTCGATGCGACCGGACAGGTCGAACAGCCACTTGCCGATGCGCCACACGTCGGACAGGTAGAACGCCTTGTTGGTGGCGCTGCCGTGCTGGGCGATGTTATAGCCGCCGTAGTCGAGGAAGCCCTGGCCGTCGGTAAGTTGCTTGGTGACGCCGCCGTCGACGTAGCTGACCTGGATCGGCCGGGCGTTCGGCGTGTTGGTCATCAGCATCTGGTTACCCAGCGCCCACTTGTCGTTCATCGTGTAGTGGGCGAGGTAGAGGCCGCCGGTGAGGGTGTTGCCCTCGAAGATTTCCTTGCTCAGGCGGAAATCGTTGCTCATGTTCTTCAGGTGCTTGTGGATGTACCACCAGCCCTGGTGGATCACGCTCTGGTTTGGATTGACCGCGCCGCCGCCGTTGACGTAGGTGGCGGTGGCCGAGCCGGCCGGCAGGTTGAACGCGCCGATGCTCGAACCGGCGGTGTAGAGCATGTCGTTGAGCGAGCCCGGGTTGGTGCCGGAGAACAGCGCGTTGGTGTCGGCGTCGCCGCCGTCGATCAGGAACTTGTCCGACACGTTCCAGCCGTTGCCCAGGTCGTAGTCGAAGTTGCCGCCGAAGAAGTTGAACTTCGCACCGCGGCCGTTGGCCAGGTCGGCATGGGTGCCGCCACCCGGATAGCCCGGGAGGTACACGTGCTGGATTTCCGGCCCGTTGTAGGTGTCGGTGAGCGGGTCGAAGCCGGGATAGGCGCTGAAGTGGTCGGTGCCGCTCTGGATCAGCGGGATCGGCGTGATGAACTGGTTCTTGTCGTCGAGCCGGCGCGCGTACAGCGTCATGGTGCCGTTGTCGCTGTCGTGAGTGAGCGTGGCGGTGAACTGGCCGCCCTTGTCCGACGCGAACTTCGGATCGCGCACGCCATCCGAATCACGGTAGAAGCCACCGACGGTGCCGTACCAGCTGTTGGCGATCGGGAAACTGTAGAAGCCGTCGAGGCGGCGCAGGTTCTCGTTGCCGTAGGTCACCCCGATGCTGCCGCTGGGGGTGTCGGTGCCGGTTTTGAGGATGAAGTTCTCGGTGGCGCCGATCTGGCCGTCGGCGAACACCACCGACGGTCCGCCGAGCACGATTTCGGCGCGATCGATGGTGTCGTCGAGGCGGAAGATCGAGGTCTGCTCGAAGAACGACAGCGTGGGCATGCCGTACAGCGGCGAACCCATCAGCTGCACGGTGTTGAACGGCGCGTCGCCGCCGCCCGGGAAGCCGGCGATCTCGATGTTGGCGCCGGTCTGGCCGCCGGTGGATTCCGGCCACAGGCCCGGGGCGATCTTCAGCAGGTCGGCGGTGCTCTTCGGGTTGGCCATCTTGATCTGTTCGGCCGTGGCCGTGGTCACCGAATAACTGGTATCGATCTTGCGCAGGCCGCCGGTGGCGGCGTTGCCGGTGACGACCACCTGGTCGAGGGTCTGGGCCTTGCTTGCGTCGGGCTTGGCCTTGGCCTTGCTCGTCGTGCTGCCGCCGGGCGCGCCGGCGTCCTGCGCCAGCGCGAACGCGGGCAACAAAGTGGCGGCGATCGCCGCGGACAGTGCCAATCGGGTCAGATGCTTGGTTTTCATCAACGTGTACTCCCCACCAGTCTTGTTTATGATGGCGAAGCGCCCGCGGCGCCGCGCCGGTTCGCCGTTATGTCGTGTACTGAGCAATGTCGAACGCGGCGACGTTCGGTAAACGCACATCCGCATGTGCAAGGGCGGGCGAATCGCCCACCGCCACCGCGGCCATCCCGGCCGCGAGAATGCTGTCCACGCCGGCCGCCGCGTCTTCCACACCGAGACAGTCGTGCGGGGCCAGGCCAAGTCCGCGTGCGGCGTCCAGGAAAATCTCCGGATCGGGCTTGGAGCGCGCGATACGTCCGGCGTCGACGACGTAGTCGAACAGGCCGGCGATGCCGAGTCTATCGAGCAGCAGCGGCGCATTGCGACTGGCCGAGGCGAGCGCGATCTTCAGGCCGGCGGAGCGGGCCGAGGCGATCGCCTCGCGCGCGCCGGGCAGCAGGTGCTGTGGGCCGAACCGCGCGATCTGCTCACGATAGTACGCGTTCTTGCGCTCGGCGAGGGTGTGCTTTTCCTCCTCGCTGAACGGGCGCGCGGCGCGCTCGAGCAGGATGTCGAGCGAGCCGCGGCGATCGACGCCCTTCATGCGCTCGCCGGTGGCGTCGTCGAACGGCACGCCGATCTCCGCCGCCAGTTGCTGCCAGGCCGCGTGGTGCACCACCGCGGTGTCGGCGATCACGCCGTCGAGGTCGAAGATCACCGCCTTGAGCGGACGCGGCAGGCGCGCCGGACGCAGCGGCAGCTCGATGCTTGCGCCCGGCGCCAGCGTGTGGATGGTGCCGTGGTGGCGAAAGCGCAGTGGCGCGTCGCCGGCCAGGGTGTAGCGCACGCCGCCCGGCTCGACCTCCACCCGCAACTGCGCCGCCTGCCAGTGCAGGCCGAAGCGGTAGCGCGTCCAGCCGTCCGGCAGCGTGGGCGCCAGGCTGGGCAGGCCCTCGACCACGCGCAAGCCGCCGAAACCCCAGGTAAGCGCGAGCCAGCTGCCGGCCATCGCCGCCATGTGCACGCCGTGCGCGGCGTTGCCGTGCAGGTCGTCGAGGTCGACACGCAGGGTGTCCAGGAAATAGGCGTATGCCTTGTCGTGGTAGCCCACTTCGGCGGCGAGCACGCTGAAGGTGGAGGCCGACAAGGTGGAGTCGTGCACGGTGACCCCTTCGTAGTAGTCGAAGTTGCGCCGCTTGGCGGCCCGGTCCACGTCGTTGCCGGCCAGCATCAGGGCGAGCAGGGTGTCGGCCTGCTTGCACACCTGGTGGCGGTAGATGGTCAGCGGATGCAGTTCCAGCAGCAGCGGGCGTTTGCCGTCGCCGCCGCGGCGCGCGCGCAGGCGCGGCTTGTCGAGGAAGGCGTCGTCCTGTGGAAAGATGCCCAGCGCGGCATCGACCGGCAGGTACATCGCATCGGCGGCCAGCGTCCAGCGGGCGATCTCGTCCTCGTCCAGGGCCAGCCGCGTGGCCAGCACGGCGTAGTCCTGCGGGTGCTCGGCCGCCAGCCAGCGCGCGGTGGCGGCAGCGTCGCGCAGGTGCCGCTGCGCCATGCGGTTGGTGTAGTGGTTGTTGTCCACCAGCGCCGAGTATTCGTCCGGTCCGGTGACCGAGTGGATGCAGAACGCGCCGCCGCGGCGGGGGTTGAAGTGGCCGATGTCCAGCCACAGGCGCGCCGTCTCGATCAGCATTTCCGCGCCCTGCCCGCGCAGGAAATCGTGGTCGCCGCTGGCGTCGACGTACAGGCGCACCGCCCAGGCCACCGCCGCGTTGATGTGGTACTGCGCCGAGCCACTGGGGAAGTACGCCGAGCATTCGTCGCCGCTGATGGTGCGCCAGGCATACAGCGCGCCGCGGTCGTGGTTCATCTCGCGGGCATGCGCCCGCGCGCGGTCCAGCGTGCGGTAACGGTAGCTCAGCATGCCGCGCGCCAGCTCCGGCGCCGCGTTGACCAGCGCCGGCAGCATGAAGGCCTCGGCGTCCCAGAAGTAGTGGCCCTCGTAGCCTTCGCCGGTGAGGCCCTTGGCCGCGGTGGAACTGTTGCCGTCACGTCCGCTGGACTGGAACACGTGGAACAGGTTGAAGCGCAGCGACTGCTCGATGCGCGGTTCGCCCTCGATGACCAGATCCACCCGCTCCCACAGCGGCGCCAGCACGCGCTGCTGCATCTCCAGCAGGCCATCGAAGCCCTGGGTACGGGCGTGCAGCAGGGTCCGTTCGGCACGCGCCAGCAGCATGGCATCGGTGTCCGCGCCGCCCGGCGCCGTCCACGCGTAGCCGACATATTTCTCCAGCGTCACCGTCTCGCCGGGCGCCAGCGTGCCTTCGTGGATCTGCGCCACGCCATTGGGCGCATGGCCGCCGTAGCGGCAGTGCAGCGCGGCATCCAGCCGGTGCTGCTGGATGCAGGCCACGCGCACGTCGCTGTGGGTGGTGCGCTGGATCAGCCAGGCGCGGGTCTCGTCGGCATCGGACGAGCCGGTGTGGAAGCCGCCGTCGACGCGTGCACCGATCCGCGGGTCAAGGCCCTGTTCAATGGCGTCGCGCGCGGTATCGATCGACGATTCCAGCGTGATCGCGCCGGCGTAGTCGTGCGAGTGCACGCTGTAGCGGATCGCCAGCAGGCCCGACTCGTCCAGCGAGACCAGTCGCTCGGCGCGAATCTCGATGGTCTGGCCCGCCGGCGAGCGCCAGCGCAGCCGGCGGCGATAGCAGCCGCTGCGCAGGTCCAGCTCGCGGGTGAAGTCCAGCCACTCGCCTTCGGCCAGGCGCACCGGGATGTCGCCCAGGCGCAGGTGGATGCCGATGGCGTCGGCTACCGGGATGCGCGTGTCGGTGTGCGCGGCGAAGCCCGGGAAGCGCTCGTGGTATTCGATCGGGGTGCGCTCCCAGGCGCCGGCCAGGAAACTGCCGTGCGAGCCGCCGGGCGCTTCCTCCAGGCCGCCGCGCACGCCCAGCGCGCCGTTGGCCAGCGCGAACAGGCTCTCGTCCTGGGCGAAGTCGGCCGGGTCGGTGCCGTGGCGCACGATCCGCCACGGATCGACATCGACCACCGGCGGCGTCGAAGCGGTGGGGTGTGCGGCCGGTGCCGGCGAAAGCGTCGGTGCGGCGTCGAGCTTGTCCAAGAATCCCCCTGCATGGTCGGTCATCGGGTCCGCGCCGTCAGGCGTGTCCGGTCAACGGGGCGTGAAGATGGCAGGAAATGATATCGATATCAAGTTATCGATATCATTGATGCGGTGCAGCAAACGAACCGGGCGTGGGTGGACTCCGGCGGACGGCGGCGCAGGCCTTGCCGGGTCGCCTCCACGTCTCGCTGCAGATGATGTTTTTGCGGCGCTGCGATGGGTTGGACGAAAGGCGAACAAATCGACACACTGAAGGAATGCCGGGCATGCTGACGCCGCTGCACCGGCGTTATCCAGGTACGGAGGCCATGCATTGAGTCGTTCCCGCAAAGACCCGTCCGCCGCCGGCAGCCTGACCATGGCGGACCTGGCGGAGCTCGCCGGCGTTTCCAAGATCACCGTATCGCGCGCGCTCGCCGACAGTCCGCTGGTGACGCCGGAAACCCGCGAACGCATCCAGCAGCTGGCGCACGAGCACGGCTACAAGCTCAACGTGAGCGCACGCAACCTGCGCCTGCGCCGCAGCCACACGGTGGCGGTGATTGTGGAGATGAAGCCCTCCAGCGACCGCACCATGCTCGACCCGTACCCGCTGACCCTGCTCGGCGGTATCGCACAGGGGCTCACCGCGGCTGGGTACAGCGTGCTGCTGACCACTCGCCAGGGGGCGGCGGCCGCGGCGGTGCAGGCGGCCGATGGCCTTATCCTGCTCGGCCAGGGTGTGCGCCAGGACGCGGTGCGTCGATTCGACAAGCTCGGCCTGCCGATGGTGGTGTGGGGTGCGCGCGGCGAGGATGACGCACATGCCGTGGTCGGTTCGGACAACCGCATGGGCGGCCGGCTGGTGGCCGAGCACTTCCTGCGCCAGGGGCGCCGCCATCCGGTCTTCGTGGGCAACCCCAGCCACCCGGAGATCTTCGAGCGCCTGAACGGCTTCGTCGACACGCTCACCACGCACGGGGTGAAGCCCCTGCTGCTGCGCCGCGACGAGTTCACGCTCGCCTCGGGCATCGACGCGGTGCATTCGCTGGCCACGCGCAAGGTGGCGTTCGACGCGCTGTTCGCCTGCAGCGACCTGCTCGCCATGGGCGCGATCCGCGCCGTGCAGGAGCTTGGCCGCAAGGTGCCCGACGACGTCTCGGTGGTGGGCTACGACGACATGCCGATGGCCGCCGCGTTCCAGCCTGCACTGAGCTCGGTGCGGCAGGACTGGCAGGAGGGCGGCAGCCTGCTCGCGCAGAAGATGCTGGCGATGATCCGCGGCGAGGAGGTCGCCTCGCAGGTGCTGCCGGTTGCCCTGGTGGTGCGCGCTACCTGAGCGGCTGAGAAAAAATCGACCGCCTACTGCGACCGCCGCCAAACGCCCGTGCCGGCGGCGCGCTGGGCGCAAATCCGGGTCATTTGGCTCACCAAACTCCCCGGATTTGCGCCCAGCGCACCTTGTCACGAACGCCTGGCGGCGCTCTCGCTACGGCGGTCGAATTTTTCTCAGCCTCTGAGGCTTTCGTCCGCCGTCGCGGCGTCGCTGCCGGTCTGGCGTGCATGGGCGGGGGTGAGCGTGATGCGGAAGCAACTGCCGCCGCCGGCCACGCGCACGTACTCCAGCGAAGCCTGGTTGGCCTCGGTCATCTGCCGGGCCAGGTACAGGCCCAGGCCCGTGCCGTATTCGTGCGTGGTGTAGAACGGCTCGAAGATCTGCGCGGCCACCTTGGGCGCGATGCCGGGGCCGCGGTCGATCACTTCCAGGATCGGCACGCCGTGCTCGCCCGGCCGCGTGACCACCATCACCCGGGCCGGTTCGCCGGGCAGGCGGCCGTAGCGCAGCGCGTTCTGCACCAGGTTCCACACCACCTGCTGCAGTTGCTGCGGATCGGCCACGGCGGCCACCGGCGCACTGGAGTTGATCACCCGCAGCGAGTCCTCGCCCAGGTCGTTGCCCTGGCGGTATTCCTCGACGAAGGCGTTGGCCCAGTGGCCCAGGTCCAGCGTCTCCGGGCGCGAGCGCTCGCGCCGCGACAACTGCAGGATGTTCTCGATGATCTCGTTCAGCCGCACGCAGTGGTTGTTGATGATCTCCACCATGCGCTGGTCGGCCGGCGGCATGTTGCGCGACTCGGCCAGCAGCTGGGCGGAGTAGCGGATCGCCGCCAGCGGGTTGCGGATCTCGTGGGCGATCGAGGCCGACAGCCGGCCCAGCGAGCTGAGCGTGAGCTCCTCGGCGCGGCGCGACACCAGCGAGGTGTCGTCGAGGAAGATCAACACGTGCGAGTCGTCGTTCGGCGCCAGCCGGGTGAAGCGCGGCACCACCTCGGGCACGCCGTCGGCCAGCTGGGTGGCCGTTTCGTCCAGCTTGCCGGAGGTCATCCAGTGGTACAGCCGGCGCGACAGCTCCGGCGCCAGCTTGCCCAGGTCGCGCTGGTCGGCCGGCGGATTGCCCAGCAGCATCCAGGCCGATTCGTTGAGCTGGTGGATATGGTTGGCGTCGTCCACCAGCAGCACGCCGGTCTTCATGCGGCGGATGATCAGCTCGTTGACCTGGGCCAGGTTGGCCAGGTCGATGCTGCGCTGCTCGGCCAGCGCCTCGGTGGCGCGCAGCTGGCGGCCGAGCACGTTGCACAGTGTGGTGCTGGCGAAGTAGGCCAGGCCGAACAGGCCCGCTTCCACCAGCTCGTGGCTGTTGATGGCGCCGTCGGCTGGCGTCTCGATGACGGTGTGGCCGAGCATGCCCAGCGTGGCCAGCGAGGCGAAGAACAGCGACAGCCGCAGCGGCAGCACCAGCGCGGCGGCGCTGAGGTTGACCGCCAGCATCATGGCGATGCCGATGCGCGCGTCGTGCATGGCGATCACCGCCATCACCGCCACGCCGATGTCCACGATCAGGGTGATCGACACCGTGGCCGGGGCGATCACGGTGAGTCGTCGCGTCAGCAGCAGGATCGCCAGCGCCGCCAGCAGGTAGGCCACCACCACGCTCTGGGCGAAATCCGGGTGGGTCAGATTCAGCCAGTGCACGCCCAGCGGGCTGTAGGCCAGTACGACGTATACCGCCGCCTGCGCCAACCGGAAGTAGTTCAGGAAGAACAGCTCGTGGCGGATGGCCGTGGTGGCCCGACGGATGCCCGGGGCGGGCGGCAGGGCGGGGCTGGACACGTCGATGCGCACTCCGCGGCAGGAATCGGGACGGCTTGCGGGCGAGTATAGACGCGCCGTGGCGCCTCGCGCAGGATGGTGCGGCGGGCTGCCGGCGGGTGCCGCCCTTTCCATCCGGCCTCGCTGCTGCGAAAATGCGCGGCCGTACTGCGCCGTTTTCCGGTGCTCGTCCCCCCGCGCCGCCGGCGCGCCCGGCCGACGCCATCGAGACAGCGCTTTGCACGCCGGCAGCGTTTCTCACCGCCGTCCGTCCCTCCCGAACACCTGCCCCGGCCACGGTGCGGGCGTTCGACACGTCCCCATTCACTCGAGGTATCGAATGAATTTCCACGAGTACCAGGCCAAAGAGCTGTTCGCGCAGTACGGCATCGCCGTTCCGCCGGGCAAGATTGCCAATTCCCCCGACGCCGCCGTCGATGCCGCCAAGCACCTGGGCGGCTCGCAGTGGATGGTCAAGGCGCAGATCCACGCCGGCGGCCGCGGCAAGGCCGGCGGTGTCAAGTTCTGCAAGAGCCTCGACGAGGTCCGCGCCGCCGCCAAGGGGATGCTGGGCACCCGCATGGAAACCTACCAGTCGGCCGGCCGCGCGCTGCCGGTGAACCTGGTGCTGGTCACCGACGCCACCGACATCGCCAGGGAGCTGTACCTGTCGGTGCTGGTCGACCGCGACTCCAAGGCCGTCTCGTTCATCGCCTCCAGGCACGGCGGCGTGGACATCGAGCAGGTGGCGCGTGAGACGCCCGAGGACATCCACACCATCGTGGTGGACTTCGTCGAGGGGCTGCAGCCGTACCAGTGCCGCCAGCTCGGTTTCGCGATGGACCTGACTGCCAAGCAGGTCAACCAGCTGACCAGGATCATGCTGGGCCTGTACAAGCTGTTCAACGAGAAGGATCTGGCGCTGGTCGAACTGAACCCGCTGGCGGTCCTCGCCGATGGCAACCTCGCCGCGCTGGACGGCAAGGTCAACTCCGACGACAACGCCGAGTTCCGTCATCCCGATCTGGCCGCCATGCGCGACCTGACCCAGGAGGACGCCGCCGAGGCGGCGGCCGTGCAGCACAACCTCAACTACGTGACGATGGACGGCACCATCGGCTGCATGGTCAACGGCGCTGGCCTGGCGATGGCCACCATGGACGTGATCAAGCTGGCCGGCGGCGAGCCGGCCAACTTCCTCGACGTCGGCGGCGGCGCCACCAAGGAGCGCGTCACCGAGGCGTTCAAGCTGATCCTCTCCTCGGACAAGGTGAAGGCGATCCTGGTCAACATCTTCGGCGGCATCGTGCGCTGCGACCTGATCGCCGAGGGCATCATCGCCGCGGTGAAGGAAGTGGGCCTGACCATTCCGGTGGTGGTGCGCCTGCAGGGCACCAACGTGGAGCAGGGGCGCGAACTGCTGGCCAACTCCGGCGTGGGCGTAACGCCGGCCGACGACCTCAACGACGCGGCGCAGAAAGCCGTGGCCGCCGCCAAATAACCCGTAGGAGCGCACCCTGTGCGCGAATGATCTTCGTCACGTAGCGAAGAGCATTCGCGCACAGGGTGCGCTCCTACACGAGCACAGGACATAATTCATGAGCGTTCTCGTCAACAAGAACACCAAGGTGCTGGTGCAGGGCTTCACCGGCCAGCAGGGCACTTTCCACGCGCAGCAGGCGCTGGACTACGGCACCCAGATCGTCGGCGGCGTGACCCCGGGCAAGGGCGGCAGCGAGCACATCGGCCTGCCCGTGTTCAACTCGATGGACGAAGCCGTCGCCGAGACCGGCGCCGACGCGTCGGTGATCTTCGTGCCACCGCCGTTTGCGGCCGACTCGATCCTCGAAGCGATCGACGCGGGCATCCGCGTGATCGTGGCGATTACCGAAGGCATTCCGGTACTCGACATGCTGCGCGTGAAGAACGTGCTGGCGCAGCATCCGGAAACCGTGCTGATCGGCCCGAACTGCCCCGGCATCATCACCCCGGGCGAGTGCAAGATCGGCATCATGCCGGGTCACATCCACCAGCCGGGCAAGGTCGGCATCGTGTCGCGCTCGGGCACGCTCACCTATGAGGCGGTGTTCCAGACCACCAACGAAGGCCTGGGCCAGTCCACCTGCATCGGCATCGGCGGCGACCCGATCAACGGCCTGAGCTTCATCGACTGCCTGAAGCTGTTCCAGGACGATCCCGCCACCGAGGGCATCATCATGGTCGGCGAGATCGGCGGCAGCGCCGAGGAAGACGCCGCCGAGTTCATCGGCGAATACGTGACCAAGCCGGTGGTGTCGTTCATCGCCGGCGCCTCGGCCCCTCCGGGCAAGCGCATGGGCCATGCCGGCGCGATCATCTCCGGCGGCAAGGGCACCGCGGCGGCCAAGTTCGCCGCGCTGGAGAAGGCCGGCGTCACCACGGTGAAGTCGCCGGCCGATCTCGGCCGGACGCTGGCCAGGCTGATGAAGTAAGCCGGTGGTGGTGCCTCAGGGCACCACGCAAAACAAAAGGCCGCGCAATGCGCGGCCTTTTGTTTTGTCCGGGATTCGATGTGCGGGATTCGGGATTCGCTGCGGCGTTGCCGTCGGGTCGGCTGCTCATCATCGAATCCCGAATGCCGACTCCCGAATCACCCCGCCAGGATCAGTGATGGCCGGAGAACGGCACCAGCTTGCGCAGCGTGGAGGGCGGGTGCGGCCACTTCGGATCGGTCAGGTACGGGTGGTCGGGATAGTTCAGCGCCAGCACTTTGCGCACCTGCTCGGCCTGATTCTTGCGGTCCAGCGCGGCGTAGCTGCGGGCGAGGATGGCCAGCGCATCGGCCGTCTGCGGCGACTGCTGGTAGTGTTCGATCACGTACTGCGCGCGGTCCGCCGAAGCGACGAAGGCCTTGTTGCGCAGGTAGAACTCGGCCACGTTGATCTCGTACTGCGCCAGCACGTTGCGCAGGTAGATCATGCGCTGGCGTGCGTCCGCCGCGTAGGCGCTGTCCGGGAAGCGGCGGGTCAACACGGTGAAGTCGTCGAACGACTTCAGGTTGTAGCCCTGGTCGCGGCGGCTCTCCGCACCGGAGCGGGAGATGTAGCGCTCGATGATGCCCGAGGTGCGACCGAAGTTGATCAGGCCGCGCAGGTAGTAGGCGTAGTCGACGTGGCGGTTGGTCGGATACGTCTTGATGAAGCGGTTGATCGTGGAATACGCGTCGTCCGGCTGGTTGTCCTTGTACTGCGCGTAGGCCAGTTCCAGCTGCGCCTGCTGGTTGTAGTCCCCGGAGGGAAAGCGCGCGATCAGACGCTGATAAGCTTTTGCGGCGGCGGCGTAGTCGCCGTTTTCCAGGTCGTTGTGGGCCTTGCTGTAAAGCTGGGCCACCGGCATCGTGTCGATGGTGTCGCGTTTGCCTTTGAACATCGAGCACGCGCTCATCGTCAGGGCCAGGCCGAGCACGACGAGCAGTTTGGAAATACGCATGGGCAAGGAATTCAGATGTTTGATCGAAAAGGCATGATAGCCGAAACCGGCCGGACTCCGCGGAGCGGGGCATGACCACCATTCGCCACGAGGCCGTGGTGCCGCTGGCTGCCGCGGGTCGCAGGTTCGACCAGACCGTGGCCGAGATGTTCCCGGATTATTCGCGCTCCCGGCTGGCCGGCTGGATCAAGGCCGGGGCGATCACCCTGGACGGTGCGCAGGCGCCGCCGCGGCAGCTGCTGCGCGGCGGCGAGCAGGTAAGGCTGGAAACCGAACTGGCCACCGAGGTGACCAGCACCGCCGAGCCGATCGCGCTGGACATCGTGTACGAGGACGAGCATCTGCTGGTGCTCGACAAGCCGGCCGGGCTGGTGGTGCATCCGGGTGCGGGCAACCCCGGCGGTACCGTGCTCAACGCCCTGCTGCACCACGATCCGCGGCTGGCCGAACTGCCGCGCGGCGGCATCGTGCACCGGCTCGACAAGGACACCTCGGGCCTGATGGTGGTGGCCAGGACGCTGGCCACCCACACCGCGCTGGTGGACATGCTCTCGCGCCACGACGTGGAGCGGCAGTACGAGGCGGTGGTGCTGGGCACCCTGGTCGCCGGCGGCACCGTCGATGCGCCGATCGGCCGACACATGGGCGACCGCCTGCGCCAGGCCGTGCGCGATGAGGAGGACGGCAAGCGCGCCGTCACCCATTACCGCCTGCGCGAGCGCTTGCGCGCGCACACCGTGATCCAGTGCAACCTGGAAACCGGCCGCACCCACCAGATCCGCGTGCACCTGGCGCACATCCACCACGCGCTGGTCGGCGATCCGCTGTACGGCGGCGGCCTGCGCCTGCCCAGGGGCGCCAGCGAGGCGCTCGCGGCCACCTTGCGCGCCTTCCGCCGCCAGGCGCTGCACGCCGAACGACTGGCCTTCGTCCATCCCGCGACCGGCGAGGCACTCGCGTTCAGCTCGCCGCGCCCGGCGGACATGGAATCGCTGATCGCCGCGCTGCGCACGGATCTTGCCGAACGCGGGCCGGTGCAGGATTAGCGCATGCCTCTTTGCCGCGATGATCCGGCCTGGGTCGTGCCGGGATGGCCGGCGCCACCGGGCGTTTGCGCGGCGGTGAGCACGCGGCAGGGCCCGGGGGTGTCCGTGGCGCCGTTCGACCGCTTCAATCTCGGCATGCGCAGCGGCGACGATCCGGCAGCGGTCGCGGCCAATCGCGCGGCGCTGCAGGCGGCACTGGACCTGCCTCACCCGCCGCACTGGCTGCAGCAGGTACACGGCACCGGAGTCTGCGTGGTGCGCGATGCCGCCGGGCGGGAGGAGCCGATCGCCGATGCGGCCATCACCCGCGAATGCAGCCAGCCGCTGGCGATCCTCACCGCCGATTGCCTGCCGGTGCTGCTGTGTGATGCCGCCGGTTCCGTCGTCGGCGCCGCCCACGCCGGGTGGCGCGGGCTGGCGGCGGGCGTGATCGAGCGCACGGTGGCGGCGATGGCGGTCGATCCCGCGCGGGTGCGGGCCTGGTTGGGTCCGTGCATTGGCCTGCCCAGCTACGAGGTGGGCGAGGAGGTGCGCGCGGCGTTCGTGGATACCGACCCTGGCGCGGCATCGCGCCTCGTGCCGACGCGTCCGGGGCACTGGCGTTGCGATCTGGCGGCCCTGGCGCGTCGCCGGCTGGCGACGATCGGCGTGACGCAGGTGGCCGGCGGCGGTTTCGACACCTTCACCGATGCGCGCTTTTATTCCTACCGCCGTGACGGTGTGCGCAGCGGCCGCTTCGCCAGCCTGATCTGGCTGGAGGATGCGGCGCACGCGCGCTGAGCGATGGGCACGCCGGTCGGTGCGTGCCGTGCAATGCGGGAGAGGCCGCCGCGTCCGTCAGCCGGTCAGTCGCTGCAGGAACGACTGGCACCACACGGTGATGTCCTGCTTCTCCAGCACGTCCATCATCGCGCGCCAGCGCTGGCGGCGTTCGCGCAGCGGCATCTGCAGGGCGCGCTCCAGCGCGTTGGCCACCTCGGCCGGGTCGGCGGGATTCACCAGCAGGGCCTCGGCAAGCTCGGCGGCGGCGCCGGCAAACCGCGAGAGCACCAGCACGCCGGGATTCTTCGGGTCCTGGCAGGCCACGTATTCCTTCGCCACCAGGTTCATGCCATCGCGCAGCGGGGTGATCAGCGCTACGCGGGCGGTGCGGTAGTAGCCGGACAGCAGGCGGTGCGGAAAGGACTGGTTGACGTAGCGGATCGGCACCCAGTCCGGCGCGGCATATTTGCCGTTGATATGTCCGGCCAAGCGCTCCAGCTCGCGGCGGATCTGGCGGTATTCCGGTACCGATCCGCGCGAGGGCGGCGCGATCTGCAGGAAGGTGATCTTCCGATGCAGCGCCGGGGCGCGCTCCAGCAGGTGGTCGTAGGCGCGGAAGCGCTCCGGCAATCCCTTGGAATAGTCCAGCCGGTCCACGCCGATGATCAGCGCGCGGCCCTGCAGGCTGTCGCGCAGCCGGGCGGTTTCCTCCAGCCCGGCCGCTTCGCGGGCGGTCTGCGCGACCAGCGCGGTCTCGATGCTGATCGGAAACACGCCGGCGCGGAAGCTGCGCCCGTCAGCCGCGCGGATACGCCCGCCGGGGCGCATCGCCCCGCCGATCTCGTGCAGAAAATATTCCTCCAGCGCGCGCAGGTCTCGTGCGGTGTGCACGCCGATCAGGTCGTAGGAGGCCAGCGTCTCGAACAGCGCGCGGTGCCGCGGCAACCCGATCAGCAGACCGGCGGCCGGCAGCGGCGTGTGCAGGAAGAAGCCGATGCGGCTCTTCACGCCGCGCTCGCGCAGGCGCGCGGCCAGCGGAATCAGGTGGTAGTCGTGCACCCAGATCACGTCGTCGGGCTTGAGCAGCTCGACCAGGCGATCGGCGAACAGCGCGTTGACCCGCAGATAGCCGTCCAGATGGTCGCGCTGGTAGTCGACCAGATCCGGGCGGTAATGCAGCAGCGGCCACAGCGCGCGGTTGGCAAAGCCGGCGTAGAACTCGTCGTGGTCGGTGCGGGTGAGGTCGATGGTGGCGTAGTCGATCGATCCGTCCCGCGTGCAGTGGACCTGGGCGCTGTCCGCCCCGACCTTGCCGCTCCAGCCGAACCACAGGCCGCCGCGTTCGCGCATCGCCGCCCGCATCGCCGAGGCCAGTCCACCGGTGGCGGTCTGCTGCGGCAGTGCCACGCGGTTGGACACCACCACCAGCCTGCCTTGCTCCTTCGTGCCGCTCATAGTGCGTCCTCCCAGCGGCGCGAGAGCCGCATGGCCGCCTGGATCAGCCCCACCATCGAGTAGGTCTGCGGGAAGTTGCCCCAGTGCTCGCCGGTCGTCGGCGCGATGTCCTCGGACAGCAGGCCCAGCGCGTTGCGCTGCTCCAACATGCGCTCAAACATCGCTCGCGCCCGCTCGCGCCTTCCGGTGGCGGCCAGCGCCTCGATGTACCAGAAGGTGCAGATGGTGAAGCTGGTCTCCGGCGCGCCGAAATCGTCCGGTGCGATGTAGCGGAACAGATGATCGCCGCGGCCGAGGGCCTTGCCGACAGCGTCGACCGTGGCGACGAAGCGCGGATCCATCGCCTCGATGAAGCCGATGTCGGCCAGCAGCAGCAGGCTGGCGTCCAGGCGTTCGCCGCCGTAGGCATCGACGAAGTGGCCAAGCTCCGCGTTCCAGCTCCGCGCCAGGATGCGTGCGTGCAGCGCGGTGGCCTCGTCGTGCCAGTGCCGCGCGCGCTCGTCCAGGCCCAGCTCGGTGGCGATGTGCGCCAGGCGGTCGCAGGCGGCCCAGCACATCGCGGCCGAATAGGTGTGTACGGCGGCGCGGCCGCGGAATTCCCACAGACCGGCATCGGGCTGCTCGGCCGTGCGCACGGCCAGCCGCCCCATCCGCTCCAGCCGCTCGAACATGCGCGCGTCGCCGCGATGCTCGAGGCGATGGTCGAAGAACAGCTGCGCCGAGGCCAGCACTACCGAGCCGTAGACGTCGTTCTGCCGCTGCCGCCAGGCGTCGTTGCCCATCCGCACCGGACCCATGCCGCGATAGCCGGCGAGTGCATCGGCAGTGCGCTCGTGCAGTTCGCGCTCGAAGGTGATGCCGAACACCGGGCCGATCTCCGCGTCGTCGTCCTCGGCGACGAGGTTGAACACGTAGCGGATGTAGTTCTCCATGGTGCGGGTGGCGCCGAGCCGGTTGAGCGCGCGCACGGTGAAGGCGGCGTCGCGCAGCCAGCAATAGCGGTAATCCCAGTTGCGCCCGGTGTCGGCCGCCTCGGGGATCGAGGTGGTGAGCGCCGCGACGATCGCGCCGGTGGCCTCGTACTGGCACAGCTTGAGCGTGATGGCGGCGCGGATCACCGCGTCCTGCCACTCGTACGGGATCGACAGGTAGCGCACCCAGTCGCGCCAGTATTCCTGCGTGCGGTGCAGTGCCAGTGCGATGAAGTCGGCCAGGCTTTCATCGAGGGTCTCGTCGGGGCCGAACACGAAGTGCGCCGGCCGATCCAGCCCGAACGGCAGCGCGCGCTCGATCATCGGCACGGGCACGTCGCCGGTCAGCCGCAGCGTGGCGTCGCCCAGCCGGAAGCGCAGATGATTGCTGCCGGAGGTGGTGGCGGCCGGCGCCGCGCCGTAGCCGCACAGCGGCCGCATCAGCACGCGGATGCGCGGCGAGCCGGCCAGCGGGCGCACGCGTCGGGTGAGCATCACCGGGTGAAACAGGCGACCACGCGCGCGGTAGCGCGGCGCGAAGTCGGTGATCTCGACGGCGCCGCCGTGGCGGTCGTGCAGCCGCGTGACGAGCACGGCGGTGTTGGTCTCGTACCACTGCTCGCTGCGCTCCAGATCCTGCAGCTCGATGCTCCAGTCGCCGCCCTCGTGCCGGGGCGAGAGCAGGACGCAGAAGCTGGCATCGCTGTCGAAGGTGGGCAGGCAGGCCCACACGATGCGTGCGCGCCGGTCGATCAGCGCGGCCACGCTGCCGTTGCCGACCACGCCCAGCTCAAGATCGTTCGGCAGGGTCTCCGTGCGCTCTGGTGTCATGCGGCGAGGCTCCTTGCATCAGCGCGCGTTGCACGCGGAACAGCCAATGCTGCACGGCAGCCGGACTAGACAGCGTGAATTGCGCTGCCGTGGGGCGTCGATAGCCCACGCGGATGCCGCAGCCGCCAGCGCGGGCTACCGTGTCGAAGGCGTGCTCATCGGTGAGATCGTCGCCGATGTAGACCGGCTGGCGGCCGGCGAACGGTGGTCGCCGCAGCAGCTCACGCACGGCCCGCCCCTTGTCCATGCCGGCCGGCTTGATCTCCATCACGAGGTTGCCGGCCTGAAGCTCGTAGCCTGGCATCGCATCGGCAAGAGCGTTCGCGGCGGCGCGCATGGCCTCGAAGCGCTCGGGCGCACGGCGGCAGTGCAGGGCGATGGCGATGCCCTTGTCTTCCAGGTCGATGCCGCCGAGCGTCCCGAGCAGGGCTTCGGCACGTTGCTTGAGTTGTGCGTGTGCGGAGCTGTCGAGCCGATGCTCGCGGCGGCAGCCGTCCGCGTGGCGAAGCTGCAGGCCGTGAAGGCCGGCCATCGCCCAGGGCGGGCCGAACAGCCGGTCGAGGTCGGCCAGCGCGCGACCGCTCACCAGCGCCAGCGCGCCGTCCAGCAATGCGTGCAGATCGTGGAGCAGGGCAAGCCGGGCGGGCGGGACGGCGACGGCGGCGGGATCGTCGTGGAAATCCAGCAGGGTGCCGTCGACGTCCAGGAATAGCGCCCAGCGCGCGCCCGGCGCAGGCAGCGGCGGCGCGGGCAGGTCGGAGGGGGCAGTGTCATCGGAGGCGGTCATCGACGCAGCACACTAGTAAGGCGCATGTGAAGGCCGGGCGCATCGGCTTGAATCGTCCACGCCCGTCCGCATCTTGCGGCTCAGTGGCAGCGGCGCTGCCCATACTTCTCCAGAGGGAATCCCCCATGCGGATGGACAAACTCACCTCGCGTTTCCAGCAGGCGCTGGCCGACGCGCAATCGCTGGCCGTGGGCCGCGACCACAACATGCTCGAACCGGTGCACGTGATGGCCGCGCTGCTCGACCAGCAGGGCGGTTCCACCGGTCCGCTGCTGACCCAGGCGCAGGTCAACGTGCCGGCGCTGCGCCAGCGCGTGGGCGAACTGCTCGGGCGTCTGCCGCAGGTGCGCGGGCAGGAAGGCAACATCAACCTCGGCAACGACCTCAATCGCCTGCTCAACCTGACCGATAAGCTGGCGCAGCAGCGCGGCGACCAGTTCATCGCCAGCGAACTGTTCGTGCTCGCGGCGCTGGAGGACAAGGGTGAGCTCGGCGCCGCCCTCAAGGAAGCCGGTGCCACTCGGGCCAATCTGGAGGCGGCGATCGAGAAGCTGCGCGGCGGCGAGAAGGTGCAGAGCGAGAACGCCGAGGAACAGCGCCAGGCGCTGGAGAAATACTGCATCGATCTCACCGCGCGCGCCGAGAGCGGCAAGCTCGATCCGGTGATCGGCCGCGACGAGGAGATCCGCCGCACCATCCAGGTGCTGCAGCGGCGCACCAAGAACAACCCGGTGCTGATCGGCGAACCGGGCGTGGGCAAGACCGCGATCGTCGAGGGCCTGGCCCAGCGCATCGTCAAGGGCGAGGTGCCCGAGGGCCTGCGCGATCGCCGCGTGCTGTCGCTGGACATGGGCGCGCTGATCGCCGGCGCCAAGTTCCGCGGCGAGTTCGAGGAGCGCCTCAAGGCCGTGCTCAACGACCTGGCGAAGAACGAGGGCCAGATCATCCTGTTCATCGACGAACTGCACACCATGGTCGGCGCGGGCAAGGCCGAGGGTTCGATGGACGCCGGCAACATGCTCAAGCCGGCGCTGGCGCGCGGCGAGCTGCACTGCATCGGCGCCACCACGCTGGACGAGTACCGCAAGTACATCGAGAAGGACGCCGCGCTGGAGCGGCGCTTCCAGAAGGTGTTCGTGGGCGAGCCCACGGTGGAGGACACCATCGCCATCCTGCGCGGCCTGAAGGAGCGCTATGCGGTGCATCACGGCGTGGAGATCACCGACCCGGCGATCGTCGCCGCGGCCACGCTGTCCAACCGCTACATCCCCGATCGCCAGCTGCCGGACAAGGCGATCGACCTGATGGACGAGGCCGCCTCGCGCATCCGCATGGAGATCGACTCCAAGCCGGAGGAACTGGACCGCCTGGAGCGCCGGCTGATCCAGCTGAAGATCCAGCGCGAGATGCTGAAGAAGGAGAAAGACGAGGAATCGAAGAAGCGCCTCGCGGATCTGGAGGCCGACATCGACAAGCTGGAGCGCGAGTTCTCCGACCTCAACGAGATCTGGAAATCCGAAAAGGCCGCGCTGCAGGGCGCGACCAGGGTGAAGGAGCAGATCGAGGCCGCGCGCGTCGAGCTGGAGGCGGCGCAGCGCCGGCAGGACTACGCCAAGATGAGCGAGATCCAGTACGGCCGCCTGCCGGAACTGGAAAAGCAGCTCGCCGCGGCGCAGGCCGCCGAGCAGCAGGGCGACTTCAAGCTGGTGCAGGACCGCGTCACCGCCGAGGAGATCGCCGAGGTGGTCTCGCGCTGGACCGGCATCCCGGTCAGCAAGATGCTCGAGGGCGAGCGCGAGAAACTGCTGAAGATGGAGGACGCGCTGCACGCGCGGGTGGTCGGCCAGGACGAGGCGATCAAGGTGGTTGCCGATGCGGTGCGCCGCTCGCGCGCCGGGCTGTCCGATCCGAACCGGCCCAGCGGCTCGTTCCTGTTCCTCGGCCCCACCGGGGTGGGCAAGACCGAGCTGTGCAAGGCACTGGCCGAATTCCTGTTCGACTCGGCCGATGCGATGGTGCGCATCGACATGAGCGAGTTCATGGAGAAGCACGCGGTGTCGCGGCTGGTCGGCGCGCCGCCGGGCTACGTCGGCTACGAGGAGGGCGGCTACCTTACCGAGGCGGTGCGCCGCCGGCCGTACAGCGTGATCCTGCTGGACGAGGTGGAGAAGGCGCATCCGGACGTGTTCAACATCCTGCTGCAGGTGCTCGACGACGGCCGCCTCACCGACGGCCAGGGTCGCACGGTGGACTTCCGCAACACGGTCATCGTGATGACCTCGAACCTCGGTTCGCACCAGATCCAGGAGCTTGCGGGCGACGATTCGCCCGAGGCGTACACGCAGATGAAGGCCGCGGTGATGGGCGTGGTGCAGGCGCACTTCCGGCCCGAGTTCATCAACCGGCTGGACGACATCGTCGTCTTCCACCCGCTGACCAAGCCGCAGATCCGGCAGATCGCGCGCATCCAGCTGCGCAGCCTGGAGAAGCGGCTGGCCGAGCGGCAACTGGGGCTGACCATCAGCGAGAAGGCGCTGGACCTGCTGGGCAACGTCGGCTTCGATCCGGTGTATGGCGCCAGGCCGCTGAAGCGTGCGATCCAGCAGCAGGTGGAGAACCCGCTGTCGCGGGAAATCCTGGAGGGACGTTTCCCGGCCGGTGCCACCGTGGCGGTGGATGCCGAGGGCGGCCACCTGGTGTTCCGCAGGGCTTGAACCAGCCGGCTTCGGAACGAAGAAGCCCGCCGATTGGCGGGCTTCTTCTTGTTGCATCAAGCGGGGCGGCTTACCAGTGATACGCCACCGTGGCGTAGTAGTAGGAGCCGCTGAAGCCGTACGGCGAGGAGTTCGGGTACGGCAGGATGATGTTGAAGGCGCTGGTGCGCGGCTGGTTTTTGTCGGGGTATTGGTTGGTGACGTTGTTACCACCGACGGTGAAGCTCCAGTCATTCCAGTTGTAGCTGGCCGAGAGATCCAGCAGCACCGAGGAGCCGAAGGTCTGGTCGCCGCTGGGCACGGTGGCGAACGTGGTCCATTGGCCGTAGTGCGTGAGCTGGCCATGGAAGCTCCAGTTGCTCACTGACCAGTCGGCGGCGACGAAAGCCTTGGTCTTGGGCGTGCCCTTGGTGATGCGACCCTCCTCGGCGCGGTCGATGATCGGCAGGGTCAGCCCGGCCAGCCCCAACTGCGGCGGGTTCGCTGCGATGTTGCGGATGGTGGTCTTGTTCCAGTTGATGCCGCCGGTGAGCTTGAGCGAGGAGTTCTGCAACTCGATCGGGTAGGTGGACACCAGATCCACGCCGCGGGTGCGCGTGTCGACGGCGTTGGTGAAGAAGCGGCCGCCGCTGACGAACGGGATGCCGACCGAGGTGAGATAGTTCTGCACCGCGCCGCCGACCAGGTTGCCGCTGAGGATGATGCGGTGGTCGATGTCGATTTGGTACAGGTCCAGCGTGGTGTACAGGCCGCTGACCGGCGTCAGCACGAGGCCGAGGCTGTAGTTGCGCGACTTCTCCGGCTTGAGATTCTGTGCACCCAGCGCCTGGGCCGCCGGATCGCTGACCGGGAAGGTGCGGATCGTGTACGGAGTCAGCGTGCCGTTGCCGGTATTGACGAAATTGATCGCGGTCGAGGAGTAGTACTCCTGCTGCAGCGACGGCGCGCGGAAGCCATTGGACACCGTGCCACGCAACGCCACGGTGTCGTTGAACGCATAGCGGCCCGAGGCCTTCACCGAGGTGGTGCTGCCGAAGTCGCTGTAGTGCTCGTAGCGCGCCGCCAGGCCCGCGGAGAACTTGTAGGTCACGTCGCCTTCCAGATCGACGTAAACCGCGTGGCTGTTGCGGCCGTGCGTGCCTGCATCACCCGGCTGGTAGCCCGGGAACACCTGGGCGCCAGCGCCGGCATACGAGGCGCCGTCACCTTCCTTGATGGTGAACTTCTCGTGGCGGTATTCCAGACCCCAGGCCACGGTCAGCGGGCTCTGCAGGCCGCTGACGTCGAAGTCGCGGCTGAAGTCGCTGTTGAACGCGTCCTGCCGGTTGGTCAGCGTGCCGATGTAGAAGCCGGTCGGCGAATCAGCGCCGAGCGAGTAGTTGTAGGTGTCGGCGGTGTTGAGCTTCCAGTGGTTGCCGCCGGTGTTGGCGCTGAGGTCGTAGTTCCAGCCGGCCACCTTGCCGCGCACGCCGAGCACCTCGGAGTCGTCGCGGATCGCGCTGTTCTCGATCGGCAGATAGCCGCTGGGATACACGTCGACCGCGCCGGAGCCATTGCTGGCGTACTGCGACAGCGAGCGGAAGAAGCCGCCGGCACTCACGTTGCGCTTGTTGAACAGGGTGAAGGCGTACAGCTGCGCGTTCGGCGTCAGGTCGTACTGCGCGTTGATCGCCGCCTGCTTGGAGCGGGTCAGCGGCAGGCCGTAGTGGAAGGTGACCGTGTTGTAGGTCGGGTCGGCCGGGTAGCGCTGGTCGGGGCCGGCGCGGTTGGTCGGATCCTGGTGGGTGACGTTGGCGCTCAGGTGCACCCAGCCCTTGTCGCCCAGCTTGAAGCCGCCGTCGGCGCCGCCCTGCCAGGTCTTGCCGTCACCGGTGTCATAGCGGCCGCCGGTCAGGCTGGCCGAGCCGTGCTCGGCGCCGCCCTTGAGGATGATGTTGATCACGCCGGCGATGGCGTCGGAGCCGTACTGGGCAGCGGCGCCGTCACGCAGCACTTCCACGTGGTCGATCGCGTTGACCGGGATCGCATTGATGTCCACCGGCGACGAGCCGCGGCCCAGCGAGCCGTTGACGTTGACGATGGCGGTCGGGTGCTGGCGCTTGCCGTTGATCAGCACCAGCGTTTGGTCCGGCGACAGCCCGCGCAGCTGCGCGGGCTGGATGGCATCGGTGGCGTCGGTGACCGAGGGCTGCGGGAAGTTGAACGACGGCAGCAGGGTGCGCAGTGCGGAGGCGAGGTTCGGCGCGCCGGTGTTCTGCAGATCCTGCGGGGTGAGTACGTCGATCGGCGCCAGCGAAGTGGACTCGGTGCGGTCGAATGCACGCGTGCCGGTAACCACCACGGTCTGCAGTTCGGTGGTCTTCTTGCCACCCTGCTTGGGGGCGGCGTCCTGGGCGCTGGCCACCTGCGAGAGCGCAAGCAGGGTGGCGGCGGCCAGGGCGGTGCGGGTCAGTAGCGGTCGTGCGGGCATGGATGGTTCTCCCAAATGGCGAATCGCGTCTGTGCGCGATGAAAATTCCTGCAGCAAGGCAGTGCCGATCGTGATTTGTTGCGATGCGACATGGTTCCCTTGAATCGCAAACTAGGCAGGCGACGGGCCTGTGTCAACCAGACGTTAGTAAAATGTGATACGAACGTATGCCGGCCATCGGCCGGATGCTTGAAATGTTTCGGGCAGGCGCCATAGTCGGCGCCTGCCCGATTTCTCCCGGAGTTTGCCCATGCCCATCTACGCCTTCGCCTGTCAGGCCTGCGGCCACCGCTTCGATCGTTTGCAGAAGCTGTCCGACGCCGACCCCACCCTCTGCCCGGTCTGCAACGCCGAGCAGGTGCAGCGGCAGGTGACCGCACCGTCATTCCGGCTTGCCGGCAGCGGCTGGTATGAGACCGACTTCAAGAAGGACGGCGAGAAGAAGCGCAATCTGGCCGGCGACACCGCGGCTGCGCCGGCACCGGCCACCCCCGCGGCAGCGCCGGCACCCGCCCCTGCCGCGGCGTCCGCCGCCAGCGCCGGCTGAACGAACCACGCAGAGAACTGCGCCGATGCCATCCATGCGTAAAACATCCATGCGCAAGGCCTCCCGCCAGCGCCTGCGGTGATACCATCGGCGGCCTTTTCCCCGCCCCACGCCGCCGCCGCGGCCCGGAGTTCCAAGCGCATGCGCACGCATTACTGCGGACTCATCGACGAGTCCCTGGTCGGCCAGACCGTCACCCTGTGCGGCTGGGTCAACAAGGCCCGCCTCCAGTCCCACGTCGCCTTCATCGACCTGCGCGATCACGAGGGGCTGGCCCAGGTGGTGGCGGAGCGCGAGAACGCCGATGCCTTCGCCGTGGCTGGCGATGTCGGTTATGAGTACTGCCTGCGCGTGACCGGCACGATCCGCGCGCGGCTCTCGGTGAACGACAAGCTCAAGACCGGCACGGTCGAGCTGCTGGCCGAGAAGGTCGAGATCCTCAACGCGGCGAAGGACCTGCCCTTCGCGCTGCACGAGAACCCGAACGAGGACCTGCGGATGACCTACCGCTACCTCGACCTGCGCCGGCCCGAGATGCAGGCGATGATGCGCAAGCGCATCAAGCTGGTGCAGGCGCTGCGCCGCTACCTCGACGAGCGCGGCTTCCAGGACATCGAGACGCCGATCCTGACCAAGGCCACACCGGAGGGCGCGCGCGACTACCTGGTGCCCAGCCGCGTGCATCCGGGCCAGTTCTATGCGTTGCCGCAGTCGCCGCAGCTGTTCAAGCAGATCCTGATGATGGCCGGCTTCGACCGCTACTACCAGATCGCCCGCTGCTTCCGCGACGAGGACCTGCGCGCCGACCGGCAGCCGGAATTCACCCAGCTCGACCTGGAGTTCGCCTTCGTCGAAGAGCGGGACGTGCAGGACTTCGTGGAGGAACTCGTCCGCCACGTGTTCCGCGAGGTGCAGGGCGTGGAGCTGGACGCCGCCTTCCCGCGCATGACCTGGATCGATGCGATGCGCCGCTTCGGCTCGGACAAGCCGGACCTGCGCATCGCGCTGGAACTGGTCGACGTGGCCGACGTGCTCAAGCACGTCGAGTTCAAGGTGTTTGCCGAACCGGCCAATGACGTGGCCGGTCGCGTCGCCGCGCTGCGCGTGCCCGGGGCCGCCACGTTGTCGCGCAAGGAGATCGACACGCTGACCGAGTATGTCGGACGCTACGGCGCCAAGGGACTGGCCTGGCTCAAGGTCGAAGACCTGGCCAAGGGGCGCGAGGGTATCAATTCGCCGGTGGCGAAGTTCCTCGACGACGCGGCGCTGGACGGCGTGCTGCAGGCCACCGGCGCGCAGACCGGCGACATCGTGTTCGTCGGCGCCGGCAAGTGGAAGACGGTCACCGACTTCATGGGTGCGCTGCGCCTGAAGGTCGGCAAGGACCGCGGCCTGGTCGAGAACAGCTGGAAGCCGCTGTGGGTCACCGACTTCCCGATGTTCGAATACGACGAGGAAGAAAAGCGCTTCGTCGCGCTGCATCACCCGTTCACCGCGCCCAAGGTCGACGACATCGCCGACCTCAAGGCGAATGCGGCGATCGCGGTGAGCCGCGGCTACGACATGGTGCTCAACGGCAACGAGATCGGCGGCGGCTCGATCCGCATCCACCGCCCGGAGATGCAGAGCGCGGTGTTCGAGCTGCTCGGCATCGGCGCGGACGAGGCCGAGGCCAAGTTCGGCTTCCTGCTCAAGGCGCTGAAGTTCGGAGCGCCGCCGCACGGCGGCCTGGCGTTCGGCATCGACCGCATCGCCGCGCTGATGGCCGGTACCGAGTCGATCCGCGACGTGATCGCCTTCCCCAAGACCACCAGTGCGCAGGACCTGATGACCGACGCGCCCTCGCCGGTGGCCGCGAGCCAGCTCAAGGAACTGCACGTGGCCGTGGCGGCGCCGGAGCCGGCCGGGCACGGTTGATGTCGCCGATGCGGTCGACGTCATGGTTGGCGCGCCATGCGCGGATGCGTCGCCATGTTGAGCCGCAGATGTCGGCGCGATGATCGAGCACGTCATCCTGCTGCATGGCCTGTGGATGCGCGGTTTCGCGCTGGCTATGCTGCACCGGCGGATGATGGAGGCCGGGTTCCGCGTCCATCGGTTCGACTACCTCAGCGTGGCCAACACGCAGGAGCGCATCCTGGAGCGGCTGCACGGGCGGATGGTCGAGCTGGCCGAGTCCGGCAGCGCGGTGCATCTGGTGGGGCATAGCCTGGGGGGGCTGCTGGCACTGCAGGTATGCCACGGCGCCGTGGACCTGCCGCCCGGTCGCGTGGTGTGTCTGGGCGCGCCCCTGCGCGGCAGCGCCGCGGCGCGCGAGTTTTCCGGGCTCGGCCGCAGCGGCGAGGCGCTGCTCGGCCACAACCGCGACCTGCTCGAAAAGGGCTTCGAGCGCTGGGACGGCCCGCGTCAGGTCGGCGTGATCGCCGGCCGCTCGCCGATCGGCCTGGGCGCCGTGCTGGCCCACATCGAGGGCGAGCACGACGGCACCGTGGCAGTGTCCGAGACGCGGCTGCCCGGGCTGGCCGACCATTGCGTGGTCGATGCCAGCCACACGGGATTGCTGTTTTCCGCCGAGGTGGCGCGGCTCACCGCGCGCTTCCTGCGCGAGGGCCGCTTTGCCGATGCCGTGGCCGGCGAGCCACCCGCCGCAGGCTGAGAACAGGGGCCACCGCTGCGTGGCGTATGGAGTAAAATTCCGCGCTTCATCACCAGATCGAGTTGTGCAGCGCCATGGGTAGAGGCCCGTCCATCGAAGGTCGCAAGAACGCCGAAGACGCCAGGCGCGCCAAGGTGTTCACCAAGCTCATCCGCGAGATCACCGTGGCCACCCGCGCCGGCGTGGCCGATCCGGCCGGCAATCCGCGCCTGCGCGCGGCGGTGGACAAGGCGCTGGCGGCCAACATGTCCAAGGACACCATCGAGCGCGCGATCAAGCGCGGCTCCGGCGCCGACGGCGGCGCCAACATGGAAGATCTGCGCTACGAGGGCTATGGCCCGGCCGGCATCGCACTGATCATCGAGTGCTTCACCGACAACCCCACCCGCACCGTGGCCGACGTGCGCCATGCGCTCACCCGCCATGGCGGCAACCTCGGCACCAGCGGCTCGGTGGTGTTCCAGTTCACCCGCTGCGGCGAGATCGTGTTCGCCACCGGCGGTGACGAAGCGGCCGAGGAAAAAGTGCTGGAGGCCGCGCTCGAGGCCGGTGCCGACGACGTGCTCAACGAGCACGGCGAGAGCATCGTGCTGTGCGCGCCGGAGCATTTCGAGGCCGTGCAGCAGGCGCTGATCGCCGCGGGGCTGGAGTCGTCGCATGCCGGCGTGGTGATGCGCCCGAACAACCGCGTGGCGGTGCCCGAGGAGGCGCAGGAAACGCTGCAGGATCTGCTCGAGCGTCTCGACGCACTCGACGACGTCAGCGAGGTCTACCACAACGCTGTGTTGCCGTGAAGGCCGGGACGCGGGACTCGGGACTCGGGACTCGGAAAGGCGTTCCCTCGGCAGCACCGAAGTCATCGGTTCCACTGGCCTCATGCGCTCCCGCTTTCTCAAAGGGCGGCTCTGCCGTGTCCCGAGTCCCGGGTTCCGAGTCCCGTGCCACCCGCATCCTCGGCATCGACCCCGGCAGCCAGCGCACCGGCGTGGGCATCATCGATGTCGACGGGCAGGGCCGGTTGTCGCATGTGTTCCACGGCGCGCTGGCCGTGGCCGGCGAGGCCACCTTCCCGCTGCGGCTGAAATGCATCTTCGACGGCCTGTGTGACATCATCGCCGCCCATCAACCGGCCGAGTGCGCGATCGAGCGCGTGTTCATGGCGCGCAATCCCGATTCCGCGCTGAAGCTGGGGCAGGCCAGGGGCGCCGCGATCTGTGCGGTGGTCAGTCAGGGGATCGCGGTGCACGAGTACGCAGCAACCGAAGTGAAGCAGTCGGTGGTCGGCAGCGGCCGCGGCGACAAGACCCAGGTACAGCACATGATCGGCATCCTGCTCGGCCTGAAGGGGCCGCTGCAGGCCGATGCGGCCGACGCGCTGGCGGTCGCCGTCACCCACGCGCACACGCGCGCCAGCCTGGCCCGCGTCGGCATTCCGCGCACGGCGTGGAGGCGCGGGCGATGATCGGTCGCCTGCGCGGCACGCTCGTTTCCAGGCAGCCGCCGTGGCTGCTGATCGACGTCGGTGGCGTGGGCTACGAGCTGGAAGCGCCGATGTCGACCATCTACGACCTGCCGGCCATCGGCAAGGAGGTGATCCTGCTCACTCACCACGCGGTGAAGGAAGACAGCGTGGCGCTGTACGGCTTCATGCACGACGCCGAGCGCACGCTGTTCCGCAACCTGCTCAAGGTCAGCGGCATCGGCGCGAAGATCGCGCTGGCGGTACTGTCGGGCGTGTCCACCAGCGACTTCGCGCGGCTGGTGCATGCCGGCGACGTGGTGGCGCTCACCAGGATTCCCGGCATCGGCAAGAAGACCGCGGAGCGCATCGTGGTGGAGCTGCGCGACCGCGTGGGCGGGCTCACGGTGAGCCTGCCCGGCATGCCGGCGAGCGCGGCCGGGCCGCTCGACGCGCCCGGCGAGGCGACGGTGGCACTGCAGCAGCTCGGCTACAAGCCGGCCGAAGTCACGCGCCTGGTGCAGAAGGTCGCCGCCGACGGCGACAGCGCCGAGGCCATCATTCGCAAGGCACTGCGCGCCGCGCTCGGCGGCTAGGGCAGTGGGGAACGCCATGAACCAACCGACGCAAACTTCGCCATCGACCGCCGGCGGCGACACCGACGCCACCCACGGCAGCCGCTCGACGCTGATCCTCGGCGCCATCGGCGTGGTGTTCGGCGACATCGGCACCAGCCCGCTGTACACCATGCACGAGACCTTCCTGCCCGAGCACGGCCTGCATCCGCGCCCGGCAACGGTGCTGGGCATCCTCTCGCTGATCACCTGGTCGCTGATCATGGTGGTGGCGGTGAAGTACGTGAGCCTGGTGATGCGCGCCGACAACAAGGGCGAGGGCGGCATCATGGCCTTGATGACGCTGGCCCAGCGCGCGGTGGGCCAGTCCACCCGCATGCGCAAGCTGGTGGTGCTGATGGCGCTGCTCGGTGCGGCGCTGTTCTTCGGCGACGGCGTGATCACGCCGTCGATTTCGGTGCTGTCGGCGGTGGAGGGCCTGGAGGTGGCGGCGCCGGCGCTGGCGCACTGGGTGGTGCCGATCACTGTGGCGGTGCTGCTGGGCCTGTTCTGGCTGCAGCGCCACGGCACGGCCAGGGTCGGCGCGGTATTCGGCCCGATCATGGTGCTGTGGTTCCTCAGCCTGGGCGTGATCGGCGTGTGGAACATCATTCAGGCGCCGGGCGTGCTGTATGCGCTCAATCCCTGGTACGCGGTGCAGTTCTTCATGACTCACGGCGCGGCCTCGGCGCTGGCGCTGGGCTCGGTGGTGCTGTGTGTGACCGGCGCCGAGGCGCTGTACACCGACATGGGCCACTTCGGCCGCTTTCCGATCCGGGCGGCCTGGTTCTTCTTCGTGATGCCGGCGCTGCTGCTCAACTATTACGGCCAGGGCGGCCTGCTGCTGGTCGACCCGACCGCGATCGACAACCCGTTCTATCACTCCGTGCCGGACTGGGCGCTCTATCCGATGATCGCGCTGGCGACGGCCTCCACGGTGATCGCCTCGCAGGCGGTGATCTCCGGCGCGTTCACCGTGACGCGGCAGGCGATCCAGCTCGGCTTCGTGCCGCGCATGCAGGTGGTGCACACCTCGCGCGAGGCGATCGGACAGATCTTCCTGCCGTGGGTGAACCGCGCGCTAATGGTGGCGGTGATCGCCACGGTGGTGAGCTTCGGCTCGTCCAACGCGCTGGCCGGCGCCTACGGCATCGCGGTGACCGGCACCATGGCGATCGATACCGTGCTGGTGATGATCGTGGCGCGGCGCATGTGGAAGTGGAGCCGCGCCGCGGTGATCGTTGTCGCCGTCATGCTGCTGGTGATCGACCTGAGCTACTTCGGCGCGAACACGCTGAAGATCCTGCAGGGCGGCTGGTTCCCGCTGGTGCTCGGCCTGATCATGTTCGTGGTGATGACCACCTGGCGCCGTGGCCGCGACCTGGTGGTGCGCGAGATCAAGCAGGGCGGCCTGGCGCTGAAGCCGTTCATCGCCAACATCGCCGAGCATCCGCCGCTGCGCGTGCCGGGCACGGCGGTGTTCCTCACCGCCAATCAGGAGGCGGTGCCGCACGCGCTGCTGCACAACCTCAAGCACAACAAGGTGCTGCACGAGCGCAACGTGCTGCTCACTGCCGAGACGCTGGAGACCCCGGTGGCCGAGGCGGAGGAACGCATCCAGCTGGAAGAACTGGGCGGTGGCTTCTACAGCCTCACCCTGCGCTTCGGTTTCGCCGAGGACCCGAACATCCCGCTGGCGCTGGCGCAGTGCTCGCGCAGCGGCCTGCCGTTCGACCTGATGGACACCACGTTCTTCCTGTCGCGCGAGAACATCGTGGCCGATGTGCATCGGCCGGGCATGGCGCTGTGGCGCGACAAGCTGTTCGTCTTCATGGCGCGCAACGCGCTGCCGGCCACCGCGTTCTTCCAGATCCCCGGCAACCGGCTGATTGAGCTGGGCGCGCAGGTGGAGATCTGAGAGGCCGGCCTGGGCCGGCGCGATCGCGGTGGTAGGGGCGCACCCTGTGCGCGAATGCTCTTGCTCCTGATCGACAGCAAAGCCAAGAGCATTCGCGCACAGGGTGCGCTCCTACGGGTGTGCCGCGGCCTGCCATAATGCCGGCATGACCGACCGCATCATCACCGCCGCCGCCCAGCTCGACGACAACGCGCTGGAAGCCACCATCCGGCCCCGGCGGCTGGCTGAATACCTCGGCCAGCAGGCGGTGCGCGAGCAGCTGTCGATCTACATCGAGGCGGCCAGGAAGCGCGGCGGGGCGCTGGACCACGTGCTGATCTTCGGGCCGCCCGGGCTGGGCAAGACCACGCTCAGCCATGTCATCGCCAACGAGCTGGGCGTCAACGTGCGCTCCACCTCCGGCCCGGTGCTGGAGCGCGCCGGCGACCTGGCCGCGCTGCTGACCAACCTCGAACCGCACGACGTGCTCTTCGTCGACGAGATCCATCGCCTGTCGCCGGTGGTCGAGGAGGTGCTGTATCCGGCGATGGAGGACTTCCAGATCGACATCATGATCGGCGAGGGACCGGCCGCCCGTTCGATCAAGCTGGACCTGCCGCCGTTCACCCTGATCGGCGCCACCACACGGGCCGGGATGCTTACGGCCCCCTTGCGCGACCGCTTCGGCATCGTGCAGCGGCTGGAGTTCTACTCTGCCGACGAACTGACCGAGATCGTCCGTCGCGCGGCGAAGATCCTCGGCATCGCCTGCGAGCTGGAGGGGGCGCAGGAAATTGCACGGCGCGCCCGCGGTACCCCGCGCATCGCCAACCGCTTGCTGCGCCGCGTGCGCGACTACGCCGAGGTGCGCGCCGAGGGCGCCATCACGCTGGCGGCGGCACAGGCCGCGCTGGGCATGCTGAAGGTCGACCCGCAGGGCTTCGACGAACTGGATCGCCGCCTGCTCGCGCTGATCGTGGAGAACTTCGACGGCGGCCCGGTGGGTGTGGAGTCGCTGGCCGCCGCGCTCAGCGAGGACCGCGGCACGCTGGAGGACGTGGTCGAGCCGTACCTGATCCAGCAGGGCTACCTGGTGCGCACGGCGCGTGGCCGCATGGTCAGCGCCAAGGGCTGGCGCCACCTCGGACTCAGCCCGCCGCCGCGCCAGGCGCTGGCGCCGGACCTGTTCGCCGCCGGGCCGGGCGAGCCCTGATCGGCCAGCGGAACCGGCATTGCCCGGCGGCTGCGCCACCTCATCCGTCGCAGGAGATCACGACCATGCCACCGTTCCACTGGCCCGTGCGCGTCTACTGGGAAGACACCGATGCCGGCGGCGTGGTCTACCACGCCAGCTACCTGCGTTTCATGGAGCGTGCCCGCAGCGAGTGGCTGCGCAGCCTGGGCGTGGAGCAGTCGGCGTTCAAGGCGCGTACCGGGCTGGCCTTCCTGGTGCGCTCGATGCACATCGATTTCCTCAAGGCCGCCCTGCTGGACGATGAACTGCTCGTGACGGTCGAAGTCAAAGAACGTCGCGCTGCCAGTATCCTTTTCGGCCAGACCATCCAGCGCCGCGACGGTACCGGGCTCATCCAGGCCCAGGTGCGCGTGGCGTGCGTCGACGTCGAGCGCATGGTGCCGGTGCGGATACCCGACGACGCCATTCCCGGTCTCACCCCCTGACCTTATTCCCGCGGAGAATTCCCAAGCCATGAATGGTGGACTGAACGTTTTCAAGCTGATCGCGGAAGCGAGCCTGCCCGTGCAGCTGGTGATGCTCGTGCTGCTGGTGTTCTCCTTCATGTCGTGGGTCATCATCATCCGCAAGTACTCGCAGATGAAGGCGGCGATGGAGAGCGTCGAGGCGTTCGAGGAGCGCTTCTGGTCCGGCGGCGATCTGGCCCAGTTGTTCCGCGAGGTGAGCAACGGGGGCGCCGAGAACAGCGGCATGGAAACCATCTTCGCGTCCGGCTTCCGCGAGTTCGCCCGCCAGCGCCAACGCAAGCTCAGCGACATGCGCGTGGTGATGGAGAGCTCCGAGCGCGCCATGCGCGTGGCCGGCACCCGCGAGATCGGGCTGCTGGAGCGCAACCTGGAGTTCCTCGCCAACGTCGGTTCGATCAGCCCCTACGTCGGCCTGTTTGGCACGGTGTGGGGCATCATGGGCGCGTTCCAGGGCCTGGGCGAGATGAAGGACGTGACCATCGCCGCGGTGGCGCCGCACATTTCCGAGGCGCTGATCGCCACCGCCATGGGCCTGTTCGCCGCGATCCCGGCGGTGTGGGCCTACAACCGCTACGCCAACCGGGTCGAGCGCATCGCCTCGCGCTACGAGGTGTTCCAGGAGGAGTTCTCCTCGGTGCTGCAGCGGCAGATCCAGTCCGACGACGTCCGCTGAGGCCTGCCACCATGCGTCCCAGTCACCGCAAGCGGCACAAGCTCAAGTCCGAGATCAACGTCGTGCCCTACATCGACGTGATGCTCGTGCTGCTGATCATCTTCATGGTCACCACGCCGATGCTCAATGCGAACGTCGACGTGAACCTGCCCCAGGCCAACGCCCGCGCGCTGAAGGACAAGAAGGATCCGGTGATCGTGTCGGTGGGCTCCGACGGCAGCCTGTTCCTCACCCTCGGCAACGCCAGGAAGGAACCGATCGACGAGGAGGGGCTCAAGGTCAAGGTCGGCGCCTTCGTGAAGGCCAATCCGGACATCAGCGTGCTGGTGGCCGGCGACCGTGACGGCAAGTACGACGGCGTCTATCGAGTGCTGGCCGACCTGCAGCAGGCCGGCGTGGCCAAGGTCGGCCTGATGAGCCAGCCGTCACAGGGGACGAGCGCGTCCGATGGACGAAAGTAAGCGCACGCCCATGGCCGTGGTGCTGGCGGCCGTCCTGCACCTGGGCATCCTGGCATTTCTCTACCTGGCGATCCTGCCGTGCTCGGCCTACGAGAAGTGGTTCGAGCTGCTGCACCTGCCGGCCGGGTGGAACCCGATCGCCTGTGCCAAACCGCTGGAGCTCCCGGGCCAGCCGATCGAGGCGGTGCTGATCGGCCCCACCGGCGCGCCGCCACCCAAGCCCACCAAGGCGCGTCCGGTACCTGATTCGCAGCCACCCCCCCCAGCCGTGCCGCCGCCCACCCCGACGGTACAGGCGCCACAGGTCAAGACGCTGCCACCGCCGCCGGAGCACCCGGACGTGGTCGACCAGGAGAAGGTGGTCGCCGAGGCGCTGCAGAAGGCCGAGGACGCCAAGCGCGAGCAGGAAGAGAAGCAGCGCCAGCGCCAGGCCGAACTGGACGCCCAGGCGGCCAGGAAAAAGGAAGAGGAAAAGAAGAAGATCGACCAGCTGTTTGCCAAGCTGGACCAGGCCTCCGCGGCCACCCGCAACGCCGACCGCAAGAAGCGGGAGGCGGAAAAGCAGCTGGCGGACCTCAAGAACGCCAGGAACGACGGCTCTGCCGATCTTCCTGCGGCCGACCAGCGCCAGACCGGCACCAACGGCCAGGACGACAGCCTGCTGGCCAAGTATCAGGCGGCGATTCAGAACGCGGTCACACAGAACTGGCTGCGCCCGGATAACATGCCGGCTTTGCCGTGCGTCGTGCACATCACCCAGTTGCCCGGCGGCGAGGTGATGAGCGCGCGGGTCGACAGCAGCTGTCCGTATGACGATGCCGGGCGCCGCTCGGTCGAAAATGCGGTGCTGCGGGCGCAGCCGTTGCCCTACAAGGGTTTCGAAAGCGTGTTCCGGCGCGATCTCACCTTCACCTTCAGGCCGCAATGATCAAGCCCATGCGTAAACCCCATCTGCTGCTGGTCCTGGCCTTCCTGCTGTTCGGCACGTTCCGCGCCTCGCCCGTCGGGGCACAGTCGCTCAATGTCGACATCGTCGGTGGCGTCAAGACGGCGATCCCGATCGCCGTGGTGACCTTCGCCCAGGACGGCGGTGCGCCGCTGCCGACCGATATCGCCGACGTGATGCGCAACGATTTCAACCGCTCCGGCAAGTTCCGCTCGCTGGCCAAGAGCGAGATCGTCGAGTTTCCGTCCAGGGGCTCGGAGATCAAGTTCCCGACCTGGCGTCTGCTCAAGCAGGACTACATCACCGTGGGCCGCATCAGCGACGCTGGCGGCGGCATGCTCAAGGTCGACTACGAGCTGTGGGACGTGAACAAGCAGCAGAGCCTGCTGGCGCAGTCGCTTACCGCTCCGGCCGGCGACCTGCGCGGGGTGGCACACCAGATCGCCGACCAGATCTACGAAAAGATCACCGGCGTGCGCGGTGCCTTCTGGACCCGCATCGCGTACATCACGGCGGTCGGCCTGGGCAACAACACCACCTATTCGCTGATCGTGGCCGATTCGGACGGCTACAACCCGCAGGTGGTCGCGCGCTCGCGCGAGTCGCTGCTGTCGCCGGCCTGGTCGCCGGACGGCCGCAAGATCGCCTACGTCTCCTTCGAAAGCGGCAATTCCAACATCTACGTGCAGGACATCACCACCGGCGCGCGGCAACTGGTGGAGGCGCACAGCCGTGGCATCAACGGTGCCCCGGCCTGGTCGCCGGACGGCAGCAAGCTGGCCGTGTCCCTGTCCTACGTGGGCAATCCGGAAATCTTCGTGCTCGACCTGGCCACGCGGAAGGAAACCCGGCTGACCAACAACCTGTCGATCGACACCGAGCCGGACTGGTCGCCGGACGGGCAGAGCATCTATTTCACCTCCGACCGCTCCGGTCGGCCGCAGATCTACAAGATGCCATCCACCGGTGGCGTCCCGGAGCGCGTGAGCTTCCAGGGGCAGAACAATGCCGAGGCTGACGTGAGCTACGACGGCAAGCAGATCGCCATGGTGCAGGGCAACGGTAACGTGTATCGTATTGCTGTCATGGACAACAGTCTGGGCGGACAGGTGCGGTTTCTGTCTCCGGGTCCCATCGACGAATCGCCCAGCTTTGCCCCGAATGCCAGCATGCTCATGTACGCCGCTACCGAAGGTCGTCGCGGCGTGCTTTACGCCGTGTCGGCCGATGGCTTGGTCCGGCAGCGCCTCGTGCTTTCCGATGGCGATGTCCGCGAGCCCAGCTGGGGACCGTTCCGACAGCGTTGAAATTCCCCGGGGCGGCAACTCATCGCCGGCCCGGCATCCCACGGAGTGGGTCCGCGAGGCGCCTTCGGGCGTCCTTTCGGTCAAGAGTCGCGGGGTGGTCGACCGCGGCTCGTCAGTCGATGGCGAGGCAACCCGCCATGCCGACTTCTTGAAGTCAAAAGAACAGCCGGACCACCGGCGCATGCTGTCCCGTAACCGCAATCGTCATTGACTGTCGGAACTCAAACCCGTTTGAAGGAACGTCACCATGAATAAGACCGTTCGCGTCGCCCTGGTCGCCCTGCTTTGCGTTGGCGCGGCCGCCTGCTCCAAGAAGCAGGAAGTGAAACAGCCGCCTGCCCCGCAGCCGGAGCCGGCCCCCGTCACCCAGCCGGCCCAGAACGACGGCAAGTACACGCCGGCCGATCTGGACACCGATGCCTGCCTGCGCCAGCGCGTCGTGTATTTCGATTTCGACAAGACCGAGATCAAGCCGGAGTTCCAGCAGATCGTGGCGTGCCACGCCAAGTACCTGCAGGATCGACCGGAAGCCCACGTCCGTCTCGAGGGCAACACCGACGAGCGCGGCACGCGTGAGTACAACCTCGGCCTGGGCGAGCGTCGTGGCAATGCCGTCTCCGACGCCCTGCAGGCGGCCGGTGGTTCGGCTGGCCAGCTCGAAGTGATCTCCTACGGCAAGGAAAAGCCGGTGTGCCGTGAGCACAACGAGGATTGCTGGAGCAAGAACCGCCGCGTCGAGATCGTCTACACGGCGAAGTAATGATGATCCGTCTGGCTACTCGTCATGCAGCCAGCATCCGCATGGCGGGCGCGATCGCGTCCGCCATGCTGGTGGCCTTTCCCGCGTCCGCGCAGGATTCGCGCCTCAGCCTGGCCGAGCGCGTCGCGCGCCTCGAACAGCAGGCGCAGAACCAGGACAAGGGCGGCATCGGCATGGTCAACCAGATGCAGCAGCTGCAGTCGCAGGTGCAGCAACTGCAGGGCCAGATCGAGGAACTGCAGCACCAGCTGCAGCAGCTCGACGACAAGAACAAGGCCCAATACATCGATCTGGATTCACGCATCGGTCGCCTCGAGGGCGCATCTGCTGCGGGAACCCCGGCAGCGGCGGCGTCCACCGGCGCGCCGGCTGCCAACGCCACCGGCAGTCCGGCGGCTTCCACGCCGGCGTCATCCGCCAGCAGCGCCAGCGCGCCCCAGGGTAGCCCCGCCCCCGCCGGCGCGGACGAGCAGGCAGCCTACGACACCGCATTCAAGGCGTTGCGCGCCGGCGATTACGCCAATGCCTCGCGCGGCTTTCGCGATTTCATCCAGCAGCATCCGGACAGCTCGCTCGCGCCCAATGCCTGGTACTGGCTGGGCGAGTCGTACTACGTGACCACCAATTACGCGGTTGCGCTGGAGGCGTTCCAGCGCCTGCTCAGCCAGTTTCCGCAGAGCGACAAGGCCCCCGATGCGCTGCTCAAGGTGGGTTACACCCAGTTCGAGCTGAAGCAGATCGACCAGGCGCGGGCCACGCTGCAGGACGTGATCCGCAAGTATCCCGGCTCCAAGGCGGCCAGCCTGGCGCAGGAGCGCCTGAACCGGATCCAGCTGCAGTCGACCAACTGAGGCCGCCGCGGTGAGTGGCATCGACACCGGCGTGGCCGGGATCCACCCGGCCGGGGTGGCAGCCGAGCGGCTGCGCATCACCGAGATCTTCCACTCCATCCAGGGCGAGGCCGATGCGATCGGCTGGCGCACCGTGTTCATCCGGCTTACCGGCTGCCCGCTGCGCTGCGTGTGGTGCGATACCGAGTATTCCTTCCACGGCGGCGGCTGGCGGGCGGTCGACGACATCCTCGCCGAGGTCGCCCGGCACGAGGTGCGCCATGTCTGCGTCACCGGCGGCGAGCCGCTGGCGCAGAAGCGCTGCCTGACCCTGCTGACGCGCCTGTGCGACGCTGGCTATGACGTGTCGCTGGAAACCTCCGGCGCGCTCGACGTGGCCCCGGTCGACCCGCGCGTGCGCAAGGTGGTGGACCTCAAGGCGCCCGATTCCGGCGAGAGCGCCCGCAACCTGTGGACCAACCTCGACCACCTGTTGCCGCACGACCAGGTGAAGATCGTCATCGCCAGCCGGGCCGACTACGAGTGGGCGCGCAGTACGCTGGTCGAGCACGCTATCGACCGCCGCTGCATGGTGCTGTTTTCGCCCGTGCATGGCGCGGTGCAGCCGCGCGACCTGGCCGAATGGATCATCGCCGACCGGCTGCCGGTGCGCTTCCAGCTGCAACTGCACAAGCTGCTGTGGAACGACGCCCCCGGAAGGTAAGACGAGGTGCGTGTCACCCCTGTTTGTGCGTGCCGGCCTGTGTCGCCGCGTGCGCTTCCCGGCCGGTGACCGGCCGCATCGTTATGGATGAAGACCCATGTCCGAAACCTCTCCCCCCAGGGCTGTCGTGCTCGTCTCCGGCGGCATGGATTCCGCCGTCACCATCGCGATCGCGCGCGAGCAGGGCTTCCGGGTGCACGCGCTGAGCGTCGCCTACGGCCAGCGCCACGGCTCCGAGCTGGAGGCGTCGGCACACGTGGCGCGCATGCTCGGTGCGGTGGAGCACAAGATCGTGCAGGTGGACCTGCGCAGCATCGGCGGCTCGGCGCTCACCGCCGACATCGACGTGCCGCTGGACACCGAGAGCGCCGGCATTCCGGTCACCTATGTGCCCGCCCGCAACACCATCATGTTGTCGATCGCGCTCGGCTGGGCCGAGGTGCTCGGCAGCCGCGACATCTGGTGCGGCGTCAACGCGGTGGATTACTCCGGCTACCCCGATTGCCGTCCCGCCTTCATCGACGCCTTCAAGCAGTTGGCCAACGTAGCGACCAGGGCCGGCGTGGAAGGGCAGGGGCTGCGCATCCATGCGCCGCTGATGCGCATGAGCAAGGCCGACATTGTCCGCGAGGGCGGGCGGCTGGGGGTCGATTTCTCCGCCACCGTCAGCTGCTACCAGGCCGATGCGCAGGGACGTGCCTGCGGTCATTGCGATGCCTGTCGCCTGCGCGCGCAGGGGTTCCGCGAGGCCGGCCTGCCCGACCCCACCCGCTACGCCTGAGCGTTCTTGCTTGTGCCGGTGGCGCAAGCTCCCTAAAATTGCCGGCTTGCGTTTGCAAACGCAGCCGCGTCACGCGGGCCGTTAGCTCAGTTGGTAGAGCAGTAGACTTTTAATCTATTGGTCCCGAGTTCGAGTCTCGGACGGCCCACCATCGACGAACTGCCGGGTTGTTTCCCCCGGCGGTTTTTTTTTCGCCCGCGCGTGGCGAGCGGCCCGCGGCTCGTGAGCGGGTGCGGCCTGCGGCTCAGCGTCTGCGATGCGGCTGCATCGCAATGCGCGCCAGGTAGACCACGATCACCACGTTGCCGACCAGGATGCCGAGCTTGAGCCAGCTGGCGTGCTCGATCAGCTCGTAGGCTTCCAGCGGAATCAGCGAGCCGGTGGCGATGACGGTGAACCATTCGGCCCAGTGCCTGCGCAGCCACAGGCCGACTCCTTCGGTGATGAACAGCGCCATGTAGGCGATGGCGATCAGGCCGATCACCACGAAGCGCTGCGGCCCCAGCCCGGCCAGCGCATCGACCACATGCCGGCGCAGGGCGCCGGTGCCACTGAGCGAGAGGTGTTCCAGCCAGTCGATCAGCCGATCGACGTTGCGCTGGCGCTCGAGATGGAAAGCGGCCGCGGCGGCAAGCAGCAATCCAAGCGCCTGCACCATCTTGTACAGCGCGATCAGGCGCAGCCCGAAGCGGTGTTGTGCTTCGGGCGTGTCGTCGTCGGCTTGTCGGTGACGCGGGTGATCGGTCATGTCGGGGAGTGGCCGGGTAATCAAGCATTGTCGCGGACCGCGTGTGACGGTGCCATCCGCGAATGGTCGCAGCGCCCGGTACGTGCGCCAAGAAAAAGGCCACGCCGTTGCCGGCGTGGCCCAGTGGAGAATCAAGCGCCTTCAGCAGCAGCGGCCGCCGGTGCCTTTGTAGCGCGCCTCCTGTCGCTCACGGAAGAACTCCTCGTAGGAGGGAATCCGGCGGTTGGGGTGAGCACGCTTCAGATGCGCCACATAGACGTCGTAGTCCGGCACACCGCAGCATAGCCGCGCCGTCTGCACCGCCCACTTCCACACCGCCCGCGCCGCGGCCGGCAACGGAGCGCGTACCTGGCGTGGGGCGTTGGTCATGCTCACGATTGCGCCACGCTGCTCAATGCCACGTAAGGCTCCTCGTGGGCAGTGGGGCGGTTGGCCTTGAGCGCCTTGCTGATGGCATTGAGCACAAACAGCGCCATGGCCACCACCAGTGCCATGAACAGCCCGGTGAGCACCATGTCCACGTAGTTGTTGGTGACGATGCGCTGCATCTCCGCGGCGGACTTGGCCGGGGCCATCAGCTTGCCGTCGGCAATGCCCTGGGCGTACTTGTTGGCCGCCGCGGTGAAGCTGATCGGGCCGACCAGCTTCTCGTAACCCGCGGTCAGCGTGCACACGATCAGCCACAGCGCCGGAATGCCTGGCGCCCACATGTAGCGCTCGCGCTTGAGCTTCACCACCACCACGGTGCACAGCATCAGGGCGATCGCGGCGAGCATCTGGTTGGCGATGCCGAACAGCGGCCACAGCGTGTTGATGCCGCCCAGCGGGTCGACCGCGCCCTGGTAGAGGAAGTAGCCCCACAAGGCCACGCACAGGACCGTCGCCAGCAAGTTGCCGGTCCACGATTCGGTGTGCTGCAGCGGCTTATGAATGAGGCCGGCGATCTCCTGGATCATGAAGCGGCCCACGCGGGTGCCGGCATCGACCGTGGTCAGAATGAACAGCGCTTCGAACAGGATCGCGTAGTGGTACCAGAACGCCATCATGCTCTCGCCCGGCATGATCCCGTGCAGCAGCTGGGCCATGCCTACGGCCAGTGTGGGCGCGCCGCCGGCGCGGCTGAGGATCGAGTTCTCGCCGATATCCTTGGCCGTCTGCAGCAGCTGGTCAGGCGTTACCACGAAGCCCATCTGGCTCACCGCCTGCGCCGCGCTTTCCGCGGTGGTGCCCAGCAGGGCGGCCGGCGAGTTCATGGCGAAGTACACGCCCGGGTGCAGCGAGGCGGCGGCCACCAGCGCCATGATCGCCACGAAGGCCTCCATCAGCATGCCGCCGTAGCCGACCATCTGCGCTTGGCCTTCATTGGCCAGCAGCTTGGGCGTGGTGCCCGAGGCAATAATCGAGTGCCAGCCCGACACCGCGCCGCAGGCAATAGTGATGAACAGGAACGGGAACAGGTTGCCGGCGAATACCGGGCCGGTGCCGTCGATGAACTTGGTCACCGCCGGCAGCTGCAGCGTGGGCGCGGCGATGAAGATGGCGATCGCCAGCAGCGCGATGGTGCCGATCTTGAGGAAGGTGGACAGGTAATCGCGCGGCGCCAGCAGCAGCCACACCGGCAATACCGAGGCGAAGAAGCCGTAGCCGATCAGCATCCAGGCCAGATGCCTGGCGTCGAAGTCGAACATCGGACCCCAGGTCGGCGAGTCGAATATCGCCTTGCCCAGCCAGATCGACACGAGCAGCAGCACCAGGCCGATCACCGACACTTCCAGGATGCGCCCCGGGCGAAACCAGCGCAGGTAGGCGCCCATCAGCAGCGCGATCGGGATCGTGCAGGCCACCGTGAAGGTACCCCATGGGCTGTGCGTGAGCGCCTTGACTACCACCAGCGCCAGCACCGCCAGCACGATCATCATCAGCACCAGCACGCCAATCATCGCCACGATGCCGGGCAATGGGCCCAGCTCGTCACGCAGCATGTTGCCGAGCGAGCGACCATCGCGGCGCAGCGACAGGCCCAGCACCATGAAATCCTGCACCGCGCCGGCGAACACCACGCCGAACAGGATCCACAGCGTGCCGGGCAGGTAGCCCATCTGCGCGGCGAGCACCGGTCCCACCAGCGGGCCGGCGCCGGCGATCGCGGCGAAGTGATGGCCGAACACCACCCATTTGTCGGTCGGCACGTAATCCAGGCCGTCGTTGCGCAGCACCGACGGCGTGGCGCGACTGGGATCGAGCTGGAGCACCTTGTTGTTGATGAACGTGCCGTAGAAGCGGTAGCCGATCACAAAGACCGAGATCGCCGCGGCGACCAGCCAGATCGCGTTGATCGGCTCGCCGCGCCGCAGCGCCACGACACCGAGGCAACTGGCGCCGATCACGGCAATCAGAGCCCACAGGAATTTTCCTGCAGGCCCGGTGGTGGGTGAGGCTGTAGCTTGCATGGACGGACCCCCTCTGGCGAAGATGCCCAAGGGTCACCCTCGCGACCGGAGCGGTCAATGGCCGCAGGGGCTTTGTCCCATTAGCCATTGGTCGAATGGCTGTTGCGGAAGATGGTGTTCGGCGGCCGAACGGCTGGGTCGCCCGGCCCCCTTGCATTCATCGGGGTGACCCGCAGTCCAATCGTATTCCCCCTCTCCGAGAATGAGCATGATCCACGAGATCCTGAAGATGGGCGATCCGCGCCTGCTGCGCGTGGCGCCTCCCGTGCCCGACACGATGATCGGCAGCACCGAGCTGGACACGCTGATCGCCGACATGTTCGAGACCATGCGCGACGCCGGCGGCGTCGGCCTGGCCGCGCCACAGATCGGCGTGGACCTGCAGCTGGTGATCTTCGGCTTCGAACACTCCGAGCGCTATCCGGAGGCGCCGGAGGTACCGCGCACCATCCTGCTCAACCCGGTGATCACCCCCCTCTCCCAGGATATGGAAGAAGGCTGGGAAGGTTGCCTTTCGGTACCCGGCCTGCGCGGCGCGGTCAGTCGCTACAGCCTGATCCGCTACCGGGGCGTGGACCCGCAGGGCGCGCCGATCGACCGCCGCGCCGAGGGCTTCCACGCCCGCGTGGTGCAGCACGAGTGCGATCACCTGATCGGTCGGCTGTACCCCTCGCGCATCACCGACTTCAGCCGCTTCGGCTTCACCGACGTGCTGTTTCCCGGACAAGACCTTGGAGACGACTGACATGCGTGCGATCTGGAACGACACCGTGCTCGCCGAAAGCGACGACACCGTGGTGGTCGAGGGCAACCACTACTTCCCTGCCGAGGCGTTGCGACGCGAGCACTTTCGCGACAGCGACGCCCATACCGTGTGTCCGTGGAAGGGCACCGCGAGCTACTACGACGTGGTGGTGGGCGAGAAGGTGAATCCCGGCGCAGCGTGGTTCTACCCTGCGCCGAAGGACGCCGCCAAGCAGATCGCCGGCCGTGTCGCGTTCTGGAAGGGCGTGCGGGTTATCCCCTGAGGCCGCCGTGGCGAGTGCCCGCGGGGCGTCCCCGCGGAGGCGATGCCCGGGTATGCTGCGCCGTCGCCAAGCTCAAGGGGATCCGATGGCCGCCTCCGCACCGCCCACCGTGCCGCTGCGCGGGTTTCGTTACTACGACCTGCTGGTCGGCGGCATGGTCGCCGTGCTGCTGTGCTCCAACCTGATCGGCCCGGCCAAGGTCTGCACGCTCGATCTGCCGCTGCTGGGCGCACTCACCTTCGGCGCGGGCAACCTGTTCTTCCCGATCAGCTACATCTTCGGCGACGTGCTGACCGAGGTGTACGGCTACGCGCGGGCGCGCCGCGCGATCTGGGCGGGCTTCGGCGCGATGCTGTTCGCCACCTTCATGACCCAGGTGATCCTGCGCATGCCGGCGAGCCCGTCCGAGCCGTTCAACGCGCAGTTGCAGCCGGCGCTGGAGGTGGTGTTCGGCGGCACCTGGCGGATCGCGCTGGCCTCGCTGGTGGCCTACTGGATCGGCGACTTCGCCAACTCCTTCGTGATGGCCAGGATGAAGCTGCTCACCCGCGGCCGCTGGCTGTGGACGCGCACCGTCGGCTCCACGGTCGTCGGGCAGGGCGTGGACAGCCTCACCTTCTACCCGATCGCCTTCATCGGCATCTGGGAAGGCCAGACCATCCTCAAGGTGATCGCCTTCAACTGGCTGATGAAGGTGACGGTGGAGGTGGTGTTTACGCCGCTGACCTACGCCGTGGTGGGCTTCCTCAAGCGCCATGAAGGCGTGGACACCTTCGACGAGGGCACGCACTTCAACCCCTTCAGCCTGAAGGACGAAGGCGAATTGCGGCCCGTCCAATGAATTCGGCTGCCCCGCGCTCCATGCGCCATCCCGGCATCGACCGGCTGCGTGGCCTGGCCATCGTGCTGGTGGTGCTGCACCACATCGGCCTGCGCATGCCACTGCGTGACACCGTGCTGGGCGAGTGGTTGCCGCGGCGGTTGTTGAATGCG
This sequence comes from Dyella sp. KRB-257, assembly GCF_049445995.1. Lineage (NCBI taxonomy): Bacteria > Pseudomonadati > Pseudomonadota > Gammaproteobacteria > Lysobacterales > Rhodanobacteraceae > Dyella > Dyella sp. KRB-257. The sequence goes on from NZ_JBMSDZ010000003.1 coordinate 113,270, forward strand.
TTGAACTACAACGGCTACGAGGCCGTATTCGTGTTCTTCGTTATCAGCGGCTTCCTCATTGCAGGCAACGCGCTGGATCGCTGGGGCGACCTGTCGCGCATCGATCTGGGGACGTTCTACCGGCGCCGCGCCGCGCGCATCCTGCCGTGCCTGCTGGCGCTGGTGGGTGTGCTGGCCCTGCTGCATGCGCTGGCGGTGCCGGACTACGTGATCGATCGCCACTGGCGTGCTCGGTGCGCTGTGGTTGCGCGCGTGGCCGCCGTCGGCGCGTGACGCGCGGGTACTGCGCGGTTTCGGCGCAGCGGCCATGCTTGCCATGATGCTGTTCACGGCGCCGTGGCTGTGGCGCGCCCTGCACGATGGGGTGATGCTGATGCTCACGCTCGCCACGCTTTGCCTGCTGGTGGGCATGGCGGCGCCGTCGTCCACCTCGCGGCACGTCCGCGGCTTCGGCTGGCTCGAAAGCTGGGGGCGCCTGAGCTACGAGATCTACCTCACCCACATGTTCGTGGTGTTCGGCGCGGTGCGCCTGTGGTGCGCACACGGTGGCGACCCGCAGGCGGGGCTCTGGTGGTATCTGCCGACGCTGGTCGTGTCATGGGCGTTGGGCTGGCTTCTCGCGCGCGGCTTTTCGCAGCCGTGCGAGCGCTGGCTGCGGGGCGCAAGGCCGGGGGTGCATCTGTCCGGCGCCCTATCGCAGACGCCGCCTTGACCCGCCGGCACGAGTCGGTGCGCCATCGCTGGCGTGGGTCAGACGGCTCGATGCACCGGAAATTCTTGCGAAAGCCACTGCATTGCGCGGCGATTAAAGGAACCTGCCATCCGGCCGATAGGCCAGGCATGGCAATCCGTCCAAATCGTTGTCCCGTCCCGCTGCGCCTGCCCGGCGGGGTCGGCGTGGTGGAATATCCGGCGTATCATCCTGCTGATGCCCGACGCCCCCCGACCACATCAAGTTTACGGGAGATGCAGGATCGTGGCGGGCATGAGTCATTTCGATAAACCACGCGGCAGACCGTCCGGCAACAACGTGGATTGGACCGATCCCAAGCTGCAGTCGCTGCTGAGCAAGACCGAGGGCTGGAGCCTGGACAATCGCGGCGTGTTCTCGCCCGTTCCGTGCGAGCTGCACGTGGGCTGGGGTGCCGGCACCGGCAAGCCGGCGATGCTGGTGTTCGAGCGCGATGGCGTGATGGTGGTGGAAGCGGGTTTCCTCATTCCCCTGGGTGAGCAGGTGCGCATCGATCGCATGCGGGCCGGCACGCTGCGCTCCACCTGGGGCACCGTGGCGGAAGGGCGCGAGGGCAACCGCGCGGAGGATCGCGTCAACGGCATCCGCGTGTACTGGATCCACGTGCGCTGAACCGGCGGGCGTGCGCTCCGTCGCAGTGGGCCGGACGCATTTCCTCCACCGGCTTCCTGCGGCGCATGCTTCATGTCCGCCTCGCCCGCGCGCTGTTCCACCCATCGAGAAAGTGGCCATGTATTGCGCGGTGGCGTCGAAGAATGGGTGCATTTGCGGATCGACGCAACAGTCGCGATCCAGTACCGCTGTGAGATTTGCTTGAGCTGCCGAGCGATACGACCGGATCAGCGGCGCAGCTGGTTGATCGTGTCGTGCAGTTCCAATGCCGCGGTGCGGGCGGTGGTGGCGAAATCCTCGCCGCTGCCGGCATAGAGGATGCCGCGCGAGGAGTTGATCATCAGGCCGGTGCGATCGGCGGTGAGGCCGTGGCGGAGCACAGCGGCCACGTCGCCGCCCTGGGCGCCGATGCCGGGCACCAGCAGCGGCATGTCACCGACGCGGGCGCGGACCTGGCCCAGTTCCTCCGGCCACGTGGCGCCGCAGACCAGGGCGCAGTTGCCGTTGCCGTTCCAGTCGCGCGCGACCGTCTCGGCCACGCGCAGGTAGAGCGGCGCACCGCCGCAGTCCAGCGCCTGGAAATCCGCGCCGCCCGGGTTGGAGGTGCGACAGAGCAGGATCACGCCCTTGTCGGCGCGCTCCAGGAACGGCGCGATCGAGTCGCGGCCCATGTACGGGTTGAGCGTCACCGCGTCGGCGCCGAAGCGGCCGAACGCCTCGCTGACGTAGTGCTGCGCGGTGGAGCCGATGTCGCCGCGCTTGGCGTCGAGGATCACCGGCACGCCCGGGTGCTTGTCGTGGATGTAGGCGATCAGCCGCTCCAGCGTGTCTTCGGCGCGCAGCGCGGCGAAGTGGGCGATCTGCGGTTTGAACGCGCAGGCAAGGTCGGCGGTGGCGTCGACGATCGCGGCGCAGAACTCGAACACCGCGTCGGGCCGCCCCTGCAGATGCGCCGGCAGCTTGCCCAGCTCGGGATCGAGGCCGACGCAGACCAGCGAGTCGTTGCGTGCCCACGCTTGTTGCAGGGATTGCATGAAATGCATTGGAGTCTCCCGTTGTTCGATCGCGTGGCGACCATGGCTGCGGCGGTGCCGCTCTAGCTCCCTCTCCCCCAACGGCTGTTTGTTGGGGGAGAGGGCTGGGGAGAGGGGCGGCCCTTGCGGCTCTGGAAAGCAGGAGCAAAAAGCCTCCCCCTCACCCAACCCTCTCCCCCGAGCGAGCTCGGGGGAGAGGGCTTCGAGCAGCGCCGCGTCCTTGCTCCCTCTCCCCCAACGGCTGTTTGTTGGGGGAGAGGGTTGGGGTGAGGGGGCGGTTTTGCCTTTGATCCTTTAACTCTTCATCCAGCCCTTTCCCCGAACCGGCTTGGTCGAAAGGGGCTTTGGATCAAAGTCCCGTTCTCAGCCTCTCAGACCAGCTTCTTGTACTTCACGCGGTGCGGACGGGCGCCTTCGTCGCCGAGGCGGCGCTTCTTGTCGGCCTCGTACTCGTTGTAGTTGCCGGGGAAGAACTCCACGTGCGAGTCGCCTTCGAAGGCGATGATGTGGGTGGCGATGCGGTCGAGGAACCAGCGGTCATGCGAGATCACGATCGCGCTGCCGGGGAATTCCAGCAGGGCGTCTTCCAGCGCGCGCAGGGTTTCCACGTCCAGGTCGTTGGACGGTTCGTCGAGCAGCAGCACGTTGCCGCCCTGCAGCAGGGTCTTGGCCATGTGCAGGCGGCCGCGCTCGCCGCCGGACAGGCTGCCGACGATCTTCTGCTGATCGGTGCCCTTGAAGTTGAAGCGGCCGAGGTAGGCGCGCGACTGGATCTCGAAGTTGCCGATGGTGAGGATGTCCGAGCCGCCGGAGACTTCCTGCCATACGTTGTTCTTCGGGTCGAGCGCGTCGCGCGACTGGTCGACGTAGGCGAGCTTGGTGGTGTGGCCCAGCTTCACCTCGCCCGAGTCCGGCGTTTCCTTGCCCATGATCATCTTCATCAGGGTGGATTTGCCGGCGCCGTTGGGGCCGATCACGCCGATGATCGCGCCCGGCGGCACCTTGAACGACAGGTCCTCGATCAGCACGCGGTCGCCGAACGACTTGGTCACGTTCTTGAACTCGATCACTTCCTGGCCCAGGCGCTCGCCCGGCGGGATGAAGATTTCATTCGTCTCGTTGCGGCGCTGGTAGTCGACCGAGTTCAGTTCCTCGAAGCGGGCCAGGCGGGCCTTGCCCTTGGACTGGCGGCCCTTGGCGGCCGAACGCACCCACTCCAGCTCCTTGGCGATCGCCTTCTGCCGCGACTTTTCCTGGCTGGCTTCCTGCTTCAGGCGGGCGTCCTTCTGCTCCAGCCATTCGGTGTAGTTGCCCTTCCACGGGATGCCGCGGCCGCGATCGAGTTCGAGGATCCACTCGGCGGCGTTGTCGAGGAAGTAGCGGTCATGGGTGACCGCCACCACGGTGCCGGGGTAGTCGTGCAGGAACTGCTCCAGCCAGTCCACCGACTCGGCGTCCAGGTGGTTGGTGGGTTCGTCCAGCAGCAGCATGTCCGGCTTGGACAGCAGCAGGCGGCACAGCGCCACGCGGCGCTTCTCGCCGCCGGACAGAGGGCCGACCCTGGCATCCCACGGCGGCAGGCGCAGCGCGTCGGCGGCCACTTCGAGCTGGCGCTCCAGCGCATGGGCATCGTTGGCGGCCAGCAGGTTTTCCAACTGCTCCTGCTCCTTGGCCAGCTTGTCGAAATCAGCGCCTTCCTCGGCGTACGCCGCGTAGACCTCTTCGAGGCGCTTCTGCGCATCGAGGATCTCGGACACGCCTTCCTCGACTACTTCGCGCACGGTCTTTTCCGGATTCAGGTCCGGCTCCTGCGCCAGGTAGCCGATCTTGGTGCCGGGCTGGGCACGGGCTTCGCCCTGAAAGTCCTTGTCCACGCCGGCCATGATCCGCAGTACGGTGGACTTGCCGGCGCCGTTCACGCCCAGCAGGCCGATCTTGGCGCCGGGGAAGAAGCTGAGCGAGATGTCCTTGATGATCTGGCGTTTCGGGGGAACGATCTTGCTCACCCCGTTCATGGTGTAGATGTACTGCGAACTCATGGAGTCTCCGAAGGCGTGTGTCGCGCCGCCCAGGTGAGGCGGGCAGCGAATGATGAATCGCTAAACCGCACATTGTAGGGCACCTTGAATGCCCCGATTCGCCGGAGCGCACCCCCCGATCGAGTCGAGGGCAGGTTCTGTGCGCGAATGCTCTTGTCGAAACGTCCGTAAGAGCAAGAGCAAGAGCATTCGCGCACAGGGTGCGCTCCTACGGCAGGCGGCGTCAGTGGCCGCAAGGGCCCCGCGGCGCTACAATTTTGCGCTTGTCCTGCTTGCCAACCCCCGAGGCCAGAATGTTCCCGAAGGACTGCACGATCGCCGGTTACGACCCCGAACTGACCCAGGCCATCGCCGATGAAGGTCGCCGCCAGGAGGATCACGTCGAGCTGATCGCCTCGGAGAACTACGCCAGTCCGCGCGTGATGGAGGCCCAGGGCTCCAAGCTCACCAACAAGTACGCCGAGGGCTACCCGGGCAAGCGCTACTACGGCGGCTGCGAATACGTGGATGTGGCCGAGAAGCTGGCGATCGACCGGGTCAAGCAGCTGTTCGGTGCCGACTACGCCAACGTGCAGCCGCATTCGGGCTCGCAGGCCAACCAGGCGGTGTACTTCGCCCTGCTGCAGCCGGGCGACAAGATCCTCGGCATGAGCCTGGCCCACGGCGGCCACCTCACCCACGGTGCCAAGGTCAACCTGTCCGGCAAGATCCTCGACGCCGTGCAGTACGGCGTGGACGCCAACGGCATCGTCGACATGGACGAGGTCGAGCGCCTCGCGCTGGAACATAGGCCGAAGATGATCGTGGCCGGCTTCAGCGCCTACTCGCAGGTGCTGGACTGGGCGCGCTTCCGCGCCATCGCCGACAAGGTGGGTGCCTGGCTGTTCGTGGACATGGCGCACGTCGCCGGACTGGTCGCCGCCGGCGTCTACCCCAGCCCGCTGCCGCACGCCCACGTGGTCACCTCCACCACCCACAAGACCCTGCGCGGTCCGCGCGGCGGCATCATCGTCGCCAGCAGGCGGGGCATGGGGGAGGCGGCCGAGGAGATCGAGAAGAAGCTGCAGTCCATCGTCTTCCCCGGCATCCAGGGTGGTCCGCTGATGCACGTGATCGCGGCCAAGGCGGTGGCCTTCAAGGAAGCGCTGGAGCCGGAATTCAAGGCGTACCAGCAACAGGTGGTGAAGAACGCGCAGGCGATGGCCCGGACCATCATCGCGCGCGGCTACAAGATCGTCTCCGGCGGTACCGAGAACCACCTGATGCTGATCGACATGATCGGCAAGGGCGTCACCGGCAAGGACGCGGAGGCGGCGCTGGGCAAGGCGCACATCACCGTGAACAAGAACGCCGTGCCGAACGACCCGCAGAAGCCCTTCGTCACCTCCGGCCTGCGCGTGGGCACCCCCGCCGTCACCACCCGCGGCTACCTTGAAGCGGACTGCGTGGAGCTGGCCAACTGGATCTGCGACGTGCTCGACGCGCCGGCCGACGAGGCGGTGATCGCCGCGGTGCGGGCCAAGGTCGAGGCGCAGTGCAGGAAGTTTCCGGTGTATGGCTGAGAGGCTGGAATTCGGGATACGTGATTCGGGATTCGTGAGAGCCGGCATCCCCGTGAGCTCCCGCTTTCATCGAATCCCGAATCCCGTTTCACGACTCCCGTAAAGCATGCATTGCCCCTTCTGCCAGCACGAAGACACCCGCGTGATCGACTCGCGCCTGGCCGACGACGGTGCCACCGTGCGCCGCCGGCGCGAGTGTCCGCAGTGCGGCGAGCGCTTCAACACCTACGAGACGGCCGAGCTGAAGCTGCCGGCGATCGTCAAGAGCGGCGAGCGGCGCGAGCCGTTCGACGAGCGCAAGTTGCGCACCAGCTTCGAGCGCGCGCTGCAGAAGCGCCCCGTACCCAGTCATGACGTGGATACCTCGGTGCGCGAGATCATCAACGACCTGCGCCGCAGCGGCGAGCGCGAGGTGACCTCGCGCCACATCGGCGAGCTGGTGATGCGCGAGCTGGGCAAGCTCGACCAGGTCGCCTACGTGCGCTTCGCCTCGGTCTACCGCAAGTTCGAGGACGTGCAGGCGTTTCGCGAGGAGATCGAGAAGCTCGAACGCGACCTGCCGGAGCTGGAAAAGCTGCAGCTGTCGCTGCTCGGCGGCGACGCGGCGGCCAGGAAAACGCGCAAGAGCGAGAAGTGAGGGGCAGAGGGCGAGTGCATGGTTGGAAATTCCCATCGCTATCCCGTTCCAACATCAGCTTGATCAGAGCGCGGTCGGTTGTCGGGCGTCACTACCGTTGGGAAACTCGCGTAGCCCCATGAAAGGCGCAGCATCCTGGTTGTTTCCGGAATGAGGGATGCTTGAGCCCCGGTCGGATGCTTTCTCTCACTTCTCACTCCTCACTCACTCCTCGCCCCATGCCATTCACAGCAACCGACCACCGACACATGGCGCGTGCCCTCGCGCTGGCCGAGCGCGGGCTGTTCACCACCCAGCCGAACCCGCGCGTGGGCTGCGTGATCGCCCACGGCGATGCCGTGGTGGGCGAGGGCTGGCACCGGCGCGCCGGCGGTCCGCATGCCGAAGTGGTCGCCCTGCGCGCCGCCGGCGAGCGGACCCGTGGCGCCACCGTCTACGTCACGCTGGAACCCTGCGGCCTGCACGGCCGCACGCCGCCGTGCGCCAATGCGTTGATCGCTGCCGGCGTGGCGCGCGTGGTGATCGCCGCCGAGGACACCTCGCAGGCCGAAGGTGCGGGGCTGGCGCGGTTGCGCGCTGCCGGCATCGCGATCGAGACGGGGCTGCTGCGCGAGCCGGCGCGCGAACTCAACGTGGGGTTCTTCCGCCGCATCGAGAACGGACGTCCCTTCGTGCGGGTCAAGCTGGCGATGAGCCTGGACGGCCGCACCGCGCTGGCCAACGGCGCCTCGCAGTGGATCACCGGCGAGGCGGCGCGTGCCGACGGCCAGCGCTGGCGCGCGCGCAGTTCGGCCATCCTCACCGGCAGCGGCACCGTGCTGGCCGACAATCCGCGGCTCACCGTGCGGTTGCCGATCGCCTGCGCCGCTCCAGGTTTCGCCGGGGGCGCGGGGCGTAGCGAAGCGGCTGCCGCTTTGATTTCATCAAAGCCCCCCTTCACTCAACCCTCTCCCCCAGGCGCGCTTGGGGGAGAGGGCTTGCAAACCGTGGACCCTGGCTCCGCTGCTGCCGTGGAAGAGGTGCAGGATGCCGCACACCTCGGCTCCCCCTCGATCAGCGCTGCCGTCGAAAACGATCGGAATGCCGCGCGCCCTGGCTCCCTCTCCCCCGGCTCGGCCGGGGGAGAAGGTTGGGGAGAGGGGGAGGCTTTTGCGCCCCTGCGCGTCGTGCTGGATCGCCGGCTGCGCACACCGGCCGGCAGCCATGTGCTGGACGGTTCCGCACCCACGCTGATACTGCACGGCGCGGGTGTGGAGGCCGACGATGATCGTTTCGCACGCGTCGAGTGCTTCGCGGTGCCCGTTCGCGACGGTCGATTGGATCTGGCCGCCGTGCTGGCGCTGCTGGCCGCGCGACAGGTCAACGAGGTGCACGTGGAGGCCGGTCCGGTGCTGGGCGGCGCGCTGCTGGCCGCCGGTCTGGTCGACGAACTGCTGCTGTACGTGGCGCCGGTGCTGCTCGGCGACCAAGCCCGCCCGCTGCTGCAGTTGCCGAGCCTCGGCGAGATGGCCGAGCGCTGGCAGCTGCGCACGATCGACCAGCGCATGGTGGGCACGGACTGGCGGCTGCGTCTGGTACCGGATCGTCGGGGCTGAAGCCCCTCCCACAAAACCCCTGAAGCCCATCGCTCTCGTGGGAGCGACTTCAGTCGCGACGCGGTGGGTCTGGCGGTTGTCTGCCAGAGCGAACGCTGCTTCCCCCGCCGACGCGCCAGGCCCGTCGACCGGCGGGTGCTAGCAGCCTGTCGGACTTTGCTCGGCCGGGCTGCGAATCCGTCTGTGCGGTCCCTATTTCCGCCGCTTCTTGACCCATAGAACCACTATGGGCCGGCGAAGCGGCGAAAATCTGTCCTCGCACAGCCGAATTCTCGCCTCGACCAGCAAAGCCCGACAGGCTGCTAGAATCCGCCGGCTGGTTCGCCAGCGACAACCGATCACAGCGTCTTCAGGGCGGGGCGAAATTCCCCACCGGCGGTAGGTGGAGCGGGGCGACCCGCGAAGCGAGCCCGCGAGCGCCTTCGCCGCAAGGAGCGTGGGCGGCAGGAACCAAGTGAGTGAGGCAAAGCGGTTTTGCGTCAGATTTTTCGATCGTTTGAGGCGAATAGCCGTAGCTATTCAACGAATAAGGAGCGGAAAAGCTGGCCAACACCGCGCAGCCGCAGCCGCTTGCGTTTCTGCCGGCCACGCTCCCCGGCGAAGGGTCCAGCAGATCCGGTCCGATGCCGGAGCCGACGGTTGGGAGCGGGCAGCCGCTTCCTCACAGTCCGGATAAAGCGAAGACGGTTCGACGCGTGGCCCGAGCGCCGCGTGCCGGCCTCATGCCCTGGGGCGTTTCACGCTTTTCACGCGGGAACGTTGCGATGACCATCGAGCCGACACGCCACGGTGCCATTTCCATCCGGGAGCTGCGCTGATGTTTACCGGCATCATCCAGAGCGTGGGCCGCATCGTGCGGCTGGAACCGCGCGGCGGCGACGTGCGGCTGGTGGTCGACACCGCCGGCCTCGATCTGGCCGACGTGCAATTGGGCGACTCGATCGCCGTCTCCGGCGTGTGCCTCACCGCCGTCACGCTGGACGCGCACGGCTTCGGCGCCGACGTCTCCAACGAAACGCTGTCGCTCACCACCCTGGGCCAGCTCAAGGCCGGCGACCCGGTGAACCTGGAGAAGGCGTTGCGGCTGGCCGACCGGCTTGGCGGACACCTGGTGTCCGGCCACGTCGACGGCGTCGGCAAGGTGGTGTCGATCACTCCGGACGGCCGCTCGCAGCGCTGGACCTTCGAGGTGCCGGCGTCGATCGCGCGCTACATCGCGGCCAAGGGCTCGGTGTGCATCGACGGCACCAGCCTCACCGTCAACGAGGTGAGCGGCGCGCGCTTCGGCGTCAACCTGATCCCGCACACGGTCGAGCACACCGCCTTCCACGCCCGCCGCGTGGGCGACGCGGTGAACATCGAGGTGGACGTGATCGCGCGCTACGTCGAGCGGCTGATCGGCGGCGCTCAGGCGTCCGGCATCGATGTCGAGTTTCTCAAGCAGCACGGCTTTGCCTGACGTCGTAGCCCCTCTCCCGTCGGGAGAGGGGTTGGGGTGAGGGTCCGTGCGCAAGCGTGACGCTGCGCTCCGCCCGAACCCTCATCCGCCCCTTCGGGGCACCTTCTCCCAGCGGGAGAAGGAAACCATCACGGATACCGCCATGCCCTTCAACACCATCCCCGAGATCCTCGAAGACATCCGCGCCGGCCGCATGGTCGTGATCCTCGACGACGAGGACCGCGAGAACGAGGGCGACATCGTGATGGCCGCGCAGATGGTGCGGCCGGAGGACGTGAACTTCATGGTGCGCGAGGCGCGCGGCCTGCTGTGCCTCACGCTCACCGAGCAGCGCACGCGCCAGCTCGGCCTCAAGCCCATGGTGAGCGACAACACCTCGCCGTACCACACCAACTTCACCGTCTCGATCGAGGCGGCCGAGGGCGTCACCACCGGCATCTCGGCGCACGATCGCGCCCGCACCATCCAGGTGGCGGTGAAGTCCGACGCGAAGCCGCAGGATCTCTCGCAGCCGGGCCACGTGTTCCCGCTCACCGCGCAGCCGGGCGGCGTGCTGACCCGCGCCGGGCACACCGAGGCGGGCTGCGACCTGGCCGCGCTGGCCGGGCTGGAGCCGGCCTCGGTGCTGATCGAGATCCTGCACGAGGACGGTTCGATGGCGCGCCGCCCCGAGCTGGAGGTGTTCGCAAAAAAACACGGCCTGAAGATCGGCACCATCGCCGATCTCATCCGCTACCGGCTGGAGACCGAGAAGACCGTGGAGCGGGTGCACGAGGAAAACGTGCAGACCGAGTTCGGCGCGTTCCGCCTCGTCGCCTACCGCGACGCGATCCGCCGCGGCCTGCACTTCGCGCTGGTGCGCGGCACGGTGGACGACGGCGCCCCGGTGCTCAGCCGCGTGCACGTGCGCAACACCCTGTCCGACGTGCTGCACCTGACCCGCGACGACCTCGGCCTCACCGTCACCGCCGCGCTGCGGCGCATCGCCGACGAGGGCCGCGGCGTGCTGCTGGTGCTCTCCGGCGAGGACACCCCCGAGGCCCTGCTGGCCCGGCTCAAGGGCCAGCCGGCCACGGTCAGCGACGAGGACGCCCAGCACAACCAGTGGCGCCAGCTCGGTCTGGGCGCGCAGATCATGGCCGACCTCGGTGTGCACCGGCTGCGGGTGATCGGCACCCCGCGCAAGCTGGTCGGCCTGGGCGGCTTCGGGCTGGAGGTGGTCGAGTACGTCTGAGCGAGAAGCTTGCTATGTTGCGGCAGGAGCGCACCCTGTGCGCGAATGCTGCTGCTTTGACGTCGATCAGGAGCAAAAGCATTTCGCGCACAGGGTGCGCTCCTACCGCTCGCGAGCCGCACCCATGTCCGAAACGCGCGTCCAGCTCATCGCCCCATCCGGTTACCCGCACGATCGCGAGGCGATGGCGCGTGGGGTGGCACGATTGCGTGCGGCCGGCTGCGAGGTGCGGGGCGTCGAGGTGCTCGAGCGGGCGGAGCTGCGCTTCGCCGGCAGCGATGGGCAACGTGCCGGCGACATCAATGCGCTGGCGGCGATGGAGCAACTGCCGGACATCGCGCTGTCGGTGCGCGGCGGTTATGGCGCCACGCGGCTGCTGCCGCACCTGGACTACGGCCGGCTGCTGGAGCGCCTCGTCGGCACGCCGCTGGCGCTGGTCGGGCATAGCGACTTCACCGCGATCCAGCTGGCGCTGTTCGCGAAGATCGGCCTGGTCACCTTTGGCGGACCGATGCTCGGTCCCGATTTCGGTGCGGTCGACCCGAGTGCGCTGACCCTCGCCCACGTGTGGGAGACGCTGCGCTCGCCCGAGGGGCAGGCGACGTGGAGCACCTCCGGCGAGCATGCAGTGGATGTCGAGGGCCTCGTCTGGGGCGGCAACCTGGCGATCCTGTGCAGCTTGCTCGGCACGCCGTATTTTCCGCGCATCGACGGCGGCATCCTGTTCGTGGAGGACGTGGGCGAGCCGCCGTTCCGGATCGAACGGATGCTTTACCAGTTGCATCTGTCCGGCGTACTGGGACGCCAGCGGGCGCTGCTGCTGGGCGATTTCAGCCAATGCCGGCCCAGCGCCTACGACAACGGCTACGACCTGGCGCAGGCCTTTGCGCAGGTCCGCTCTGTCGCCGGCATCCCGGTGCTGGATGGATTGCCGTTCGGCCACGCAGCCGACAAGTTCACCCTGCCGTTCGGCGCGCCGGCACGGCTGCAGGTGGCCGGCACGGCGGCCACGCTGACGTTCTCCGGCTATCCGCACCTGGTGTGACCGTCGCCTGTTCACCTTCGCGCGGGCGAGCAGCCGTGCGGACAAACCCGTAAAATGGCCGGCCAGCACGGGCCGGCGCCCATCGAGGAAGTGTTTCCATGAAGATCATCGAAGGCAACTTCGCCACGCCCAAGGGCCGCTTCGCCATCGTCGCCGGTCGCTTCAACGGCTTCGTGGTGGAGCCGCTGGTGGCCGGCGCGCGTGATGCGCTGGTGCGCCACGGCGTGAAGGACGATGACATCGCGCTGATCCGCGTGCCGGGCGCCTGGGAAATCGCGCTGGCCGCGCACAAGCTGGCGGCCTCGGGCAAGTACGCCGCGGTGATCGCACTGGGCGCGGTGATCCGCGGCGCCACCCCGCACTTCGACTACGTCGCCGGCGAATGCGCCAAGGGCCTGGCCAGGGCTGGGCTGGACACCGGTGTGCCGGTCGCCTTCGGCGTGCTGACCACCGATTCCATCGAGCAGGCCATCGAGCGCTCGGGCACCAAGGCCGGCAACAAGGGCGTCGACGCCGCCATGGCCGCGCTGGAGATGGTCAACCTCTACGGGCAGCTGTGATGGCGCCGCCGAGCCACGGCATCGACATGGCCGCGCGTTCGCGCGCGCGTCGTCGTGCGCTGCAGGCGCTGTACGCGTGGCAGCTGTCGGGCAGCCACATGAACGCGGTGATCGAGCAGTTCCGCCACGAGCAGGACATGGAGATCGCCGACCTCGAATACTTCGAGGACCTGCTGCACGGCGTGGAAAAGCACGTCGATGCGCTGGACGCCAGCCTGCGCCCGCACATCGACCGCGAGGTGGCGCAGATCGATCCGATCGAGCGCGCCGCATTGCGCCTGGCCGCGTACGAGCTGGGCCATCGCCCCGACGTGCCGTACCGCGTGGTGATCAACGAGGCGATCGAGGTCACCAAGCGTTTCGGCGCCGATCACGGCCACAGCTACGTCAATGGCGTGCTGGACAAGCTGGCCGCGCAGCTGCGCGCGGCGGAGAAGCGCGGCTGATGGCGTTCACCCTGGCCGGCGCGTCGGTGCTGCGGCAGGCGCCCGTGCTGGAGACGCTGCGCCTGCGCCTGCGTGCGCACCGCGCGGACGATCTCGATGCGCTGCACGCGATCTGGTCCGCGCCGGAGGTCTACCGCCACATCGGCGGCGAGCCGGCCACGCGCCAGGACGTGTGGATGCGCCTGCTGCGCTACGGCGGCATGTGGCCGCTGCTCGGTGTCGGCTTCTGGGCGTTGGAAGACAAGGCCACCGGCGCACTGGTCGGCGACCTTGGCTACGCCGACTTCCAGCGCGAGATCACCCCTTCGCTGGACGGCATGCTCGAACTGGGCTGGGTGCTGGCGCCGGCGGTTCACGGGCGCGGCTATGCCAGCGAGGCGCTGGCGGCGGTGCTGGCCTGGGGCGGTCGCTATCTCGGCGCGCACCGCGAGGCCTGCATCATCTCGCCGGAGAACGCCGCTTCGATCCGCGTGGCGGAGAAGGCCGGTTTTCGTCCCTGGTGCGACACCATCTTCCACGACGCGCCGATCCGCCTGTTCACGCGCGACGTGCCGGCCCCGGCGCGGCCCTGATGGAATTTCGCCTGATCGACCGCCTCCGCGAGCGCACCGCGCAGGCGCGCGAGGACGTGCGCCTGGGGATGGGCGACGACGCCGCGCTGCTCGCCGTACCGGCCGGGCAGGAGCTGGCGGTGGCGATCGACACCTTGGTCGAGGGCGTGCATTTTCCACACGGCACGGCGCCGGCCGACATCGGCTGGAAGGCGCTGGCGGTGAACCTGTCCGACCTTGCCGCGATGGGCGCCACGCCGGCATGGGCGCTGCTCGCGCTCACCCTGCCGGAGCTGCCGGCCGCGGCGCAGGCCGCGCGCGTCGACGGCCTCGCCGACGGCTTCGCGCAGCTGGCGCAGGCGTACGGCGTGGCGCTGGTCGGCGGCGACACCACGTGCGGTCCGTTCACGCTGTCGGTGGCGGTGCACGGTTTCGTGCCGCCGGGACAGGCGCTGCGCCGCGACGGCGCCCGCGTGGGCGACCTGGTGTTCGTCACCGGCACGCTGGGCGACGCGGCGGCGGGGTTGCAGCGGCTGGCGCCCAGTGCCGATCCCGACGAGGAAAAGCGCCGCGCCTTCCTGCGCGCGCGCCTCCATCGTCCGCTGCCGCGGGTGGCGGCCGGGCTCTCGCTGCGCGGGCGGGCCAGCGCCTGCATCGACATCTCCGACGGCCTGCTCGCCGACCTCGGCCATCTGTGCGCGGCCAGCGCCGTGGGGGCGGAAATCGAGCTGGCGCGGCTGCCGCTGTCCAGCGCGTTGCTCGGCAGTTGCGACGAAGCGGCGGCGCACGACCACGCATTGGCCGGCGGCGACGATTACGAACTGTGCTTCACCGTGCCGCCGGCGCGGGCCGGCGAGGTGCAGGCCGATCTGGCGCGCCTCGGCTGCGGGGCCGCGCGCATCGGCCGCATCGTCGAGGCGCCCGGCGTGCGCGTGCGCGGCGCCGATGGCGCGTGGATCACGCCAGTGCGCCGCGGCTGGGATCATTTCGCTGACGACACCGTACGATGACGAGCATGGCCGACCGCAAGACCCTCACTGCCGCCCAGCGCCGCACGCTGATGGCGTCGCCCGCCGGCTGGATCGCCTGCGGCTTCGGTTCGGGCCTCGCGCCCAAGGCGCAGGGCACCTTCGGCTCGGCGGCGGCGATCCTGCCGTGGCTGCTGCTGCGCGGTCTGCCGCTGCCGGCGTACCTGCTGGTGGTGCTGGCGGTGTTCGCGCTGGGCGTGTGGGCCTGCAACGTGGCCGGTCGCCTGCTCGGCGTCGACGACCACCGCAGCCTGGTGATCGACGAGTTCGTCGGCCAGTGGATCGCGCTGTTGCCGGCGCTGTTCGCTCCGTGGTGGATCGTGCTGGCCGGGTTCGTGCTGTTCCGCCTGTTCGACGTGTGGAAGCCGTGGCCGATCTGCTGGCTCGACCGCCATCTCAAGAGCGGCCTGGGCGTGATGGTGGACGACGTGGTCGCTGGCGTGGCCGCCGCGCTCGCGCTGACCGTGCTGATGCGCGCGTGCGGCGTCGCATTGCCGCTGCCGTGACGCGGCCTCTGGCATCCTGCCGGGCCTGACGTCTTCGCAGGAGCCTTTCCATGCAGTATCGCCGCCTCGGCCAATCCGGCCTGCAGCTGTCCGTGTTCTCGTTCGGCGCCTGGATCAACTTCGGCCGCCAGGTGGGCCGCTCGCTGGCGCGCGACCTGCTGGCGCTGGCGCACGACCGCGGGGTCAATTTCTTCGACAACGCCGAGACCTACAACGCCGGCGTCGCCGAGGAACTGATGGGCGACGTGCTGGCCGACCTGCGTTTCCCGCGCGACAGCTACTGCGTGTCGAGCAAGGTCTATTTCGGCGCGGTGGCCGACCCGAAGCCGACCCAGCGCGGGCTGTCGCGCAAGCACGTGATCGAGGCCTGCCACCAGGCGCTGAAGCGGCTGAGGGTGGATTACCTCGACCTCTACTTCTGCCACCGCCCGGATCCGGACACGCCGATCGCCGAGACGGTGGCCGCGATGGATCTGCTGGTGCGCCAGGGCAAGGTGCTTTACTGGGGCACCAGCGAGTGGCCGGCCGAGGCGATCGAGCAAGCCCACCGCGTGGCGCGCGAGCAGCAGCTCACCGCGCCGGTGGTGGAGCAGCCGCAGTACAACCTGCTGCACCGCGACCGGGTGGAACGCGAGTACGTGCCGCTGTACGCGAAGTACGGCATGGGCACCACCGTGTGGTCGCCGCTGGCCTCGGGCCTGCTCACCGGCAAGTACCGCGACGGAGTGCCGCGCGACGCGCGGCTGACCCAGCCCGGCTACGAGTGGCTGCGCGAGGAACTGCTCGATCCGCGCCAGGGCCGCGTGGCGCGGGCGCAGCGGCTGCAGCCGCTCGCCGACGAGCTGGGCGTGCCGATGGCGCAGCTGGCGCTGGCCTGGTGTCTGGGCAACCCGCACGTGTCCACCGTGCTGCTGGGCGCCAGCCGGCTGGAGCAGCTGGCGCAGAACCTCGGTGCGCTCGAGCTGTTGCCGCGGATGGACGCTTCGCTGCGCCGGCGGATCGAGGCGGCGGTGGGCTGAGAGGCCGAGAAAAAATCGCCCGCCTACTGCGGCCGCCGCCAAACGCCCGTGCCGGCGGCGCGCTGGGCGCCAATCCGGGTCATTTGGCTCACCAAACTCCCCGGATTTGCGCCCTGCGCACCTTGTCACGAACGCTTGGCGGCGCTCTCGCTACGGCGGTCGAATTTTTCCCGGCCTCAAGCACCCGCCGCGCACCGGCCGATCACTGCCCCAGCGTGAGTGCCTTGCCCAGGTCGAGCAGCGGGGCGGCGATCAGGATGCGCGCCAGCACGATCACCAGCATCACCGCCATCGGCGAGAAGTCGATCATGCCGACCGTCAGCCGGCCGCGCAGCGGACGCAGCAAGGGTTCGACGATGGCGCCGGCCAGGTGCAGTGCCGGCTGGCGCGAATCGACCTGCAGCATGCTCATCAGCGACCAGCCGAAGATCAGCACCAGGTAGAACACCAGCACGAAGTCGATCAGGTCGGCCAGCCCCAGCACCAGCAGGCCCGCCGCGTTCGGCGCGGCACCGAGCAGCACGAACAGCAGCGCGTTCTTGAGCACCATCACCAGCCACGCCAGCAGCAGCGCGGCGAGGTTGATGCGGCGCCAGTTCGGGATCGCCCGGCGGACCGGCGCGAGCACCGGGTTGGTGGCGCGGTAGAGGAACTGGCTGATCGGGTTGTGGAAGTCCGCGCGGGCCGCCTCGGCCAGCACGCGCAGCACGAGCAGCGTGGCCAGCAGGTCGAAGGCCAGTTCGATCAGCAGCGACAGGGCGTTGAGCAGGTAGGTCACTTAGAGGGAGTCCAGTTCGGCCGCCAGTTCGCCGCCGCGGCGGGTGGCTGCCGCAACGGCGTGCGCCACGATAGCGGGCAGGCCGTCGGCCGCAAAGCGCTCCAGCGCGGCCTGGGTGGTGCCGTGGGGCGAGGTGACGCGGCGGCGCAGTTCGCCCGGCGCCTCGCCGCTTTCCACCAGCATGCGGCCGGCGCCCAGGCAGGTCTGCGCGGCCAGTGCGCGGGCGGTGTCGCGCGGCAGGCCCTGCGCCACGGCGGCGTCTTCCAGCGCTTCGACGAAGGCGAAGAAATACGCCGGGCCCGAGCCGGAGAGGCCGGTGACGGTATCCATCAGCGCCTCATCGTCGACCCAGCGGGTGAGCCCGGCGGCGTCCAGGATGTGCTGCGCCTGCGCCCGCTGCGGCGGGCTGACCCGGGCGTTGGCGCACAGGCCGGTGGCGCCGGCGCCGATCAGCGCCGGGGTGTTGGGCATGCAGCGCACGATCGGCAGCGCGCCGAACCAGCGCTCGAGCTGGTCCAGCCGCACGCCGGCGGCGATCGAGATCAGCAGCGGGCGGTTGCGCTGCAGCGTGTCGCGCAGCTCGGCGTGGATCGCCGGCATGATCTGCGGCTTCACCGCCAGCACGATGACCCCGGCCTCGGCGGCGGCCAGCCGGTTCTCGGCGTAGGTGGCCACGCCGAACTCGCGCGCCAGGGCCTGGCGCGACTCGGCCTGCGGTTCGGAGACGGTGATCGAGGCGGCGGGAATCGCAGTCTTGAGCAGGCCGCCGATGAGGCTGCGCGCCATGTTGCCGCCACCGATGAAGGCAATGCGTGTCATGTTCGCTCCCGTGGTCGTCAGCCGGCTACCTTACCCCAGTTGCCACTGCGCGCGCCGCGCGATGCACTGCCGGGCCGGTACGACGCGCGGGTGTGCACCCTTGGCAAAAGCGGCGGCAAGGGCTGGTCGCACCGCCCCCGGCACGAGTAGTATCGAGCCGTTCAGGGGGACCCGGGAACGGCTTCAGGCGTCCGGCAGCGCGCGGGGTTGCGGCCGGGGCAGGGCACCCGCATCGATTGCCGCAAGACACACTTATTTCAGACGATCGGTTGAGGGGGAACTGCCCGATGGATATCGCCGAACTGCTTGCCTTCTCGGTGAAGAACAAGGCCTCGGACCTGCACCTGTCGGCAGGCCTGCCGCCGATGATCCGCGTGGACGGCGACGTGCGTCGCATCAACATCCCGGCGCTGGAACACAAGCAGGTGCATTCGCTGATCTACGACATCATGTCGGACAAGCAGCGGCGCGATTACGAGGAGTTCTACGAGACCGACTTCTCGTTCGAGATTCCCGGCCTGGCCCGTTTCCGCGTCAACGCGTTCAACCAGAACCGCGGCGCCGGCGCGGTGTTCCGCACGATTCCCTCCGAGGTGCTCACGCTGGAGGACCTCGGCTGCCCGCGCATCTTCAAGGAGCTGATCGAGCAGCCGCAGGGCCTGATCCTGGTCACCGGCCCCACCGGCTCGGGCAAGTCGACCACGCTGGCGGCGATGGTCGACCACATCAACAAGAACGAATACGGCCACCTGCTCACGATCGAGGATCCGATCGAGTTCGTGCACACCTCGCAGAAGTGCCTGGTCAACCAGCGCGAGGTGCACCGCGACACGCATGGCTTCAACGAGGCGCTGCGCTCGGCGCTGCGCGAGGATCCGGACTACATCCTGGTGGGCGAGCTGCGCGATCTGGAAACCATCCGCCTGGCGCTGACCGCGGCGGAAACCGGCCACCTGGTGTTCGGCACCCTGCACACCAGCTCGGCGGCCAAGACGGTGGACCGCATCATCGACGTGTTCCCCGCCGGCGAAAAGCCGATGGTGCGCTCGATGCTGTCCGAGTCGCTGCGCGCGGTGATCTCGCAGTCGCTGCTGAAGAAGGTGGGCGGCGGGCGCATGGCGGCGCACGAGATCATGGTCGGCATTCCCGCCATCCGCAACCTGATCCGCGAGGACAAGGTGGCGCAGATGTACTCGTCGATCCAGACCGGCCAGCAGTACGGCATGCAGACGCTCGACCAGAACCTGCAGGACCTGGTCAAGCGCGGCCAGGTGACGCGCCAGGAAGCGCTCACCTACGCCAAGAACAAGGACATCTTCAAGTGACGCCGGGATTCGGGATTCGTCATTCGGGATTCGTGCCGCCGCATCGGATCCTGGGCGCGTCGTCCCGGAGTGACGTCAACTTGCTCCTGACGAATCCCGAATCCCCCATCCCGAATCACGGACAAAAGCCATGAGCGATTTCGATTTCACCTCGTTCCTCAAGCTGATGGTCCACAAGAAGGCCTCGGACCTGTTCATCACCGCAGGCGTGGCGCCGTCGATGAAGGTGCAGGGCCGCGTGGTGCCGATCACGCAGAGTCCGCTCAGCCCGCAGCAGTCGCGCGATATGGTGCTCAACGTGATGACGCCCTCGCAGCGCGAGGAGTTCGAGAAGACCCACGAGTGCCAGTTCGCCATCTCGGCGCAGGGCGTGGGCCGCTTCCGCGTGTCGTGCTTCTACCAGCGCAACTGCGTGGGCATGGTGCTGCGCCGGATCGAGTCGAAGATCCCCACCATCGAGGAGCTCACGCTGCCGCCGGTGGTCAAGCAGCTGGCGATGACCAAGCGCGGCATCATCATCTTCGTGGGCGGTACCGGCACCGGCAAATCCACCTCGCTGGCGGCGATGATCGGCTACCGCAACGCCAACTCGACCGGTCACATCATCACCATCGAGGACCCGATCGAATACGTGCACAAGCACGAGGGCTGCATCATCACCCAGCGCGAGCTCGGCATCGACACCGAAAGCTGGGAAAACGCGCTGAAGAACACCCTGCGCCAGGCGCCGGACGTGATCATGATCGGCGAGGTGCGCACCCGCGAGACGATGGAGCACGCGATCAACTTCTCCGAGACCGGCCATCTGTGCCTGTGCACGCTGCATGCGAACAACGCCAATCAGGCGATGGACCGCATCCTGCACTTCTTCCCGGAAGATCGCCGCCAGCAGCTGTTCATGGACCTGTCGCTGAACCTCAAGGGCATCGTGGCGCAGCAGCTCATTCCCACCCCCGACGGCAAGGCGCGCCGGGTGGCGGTGGAAATCCTGCTGGGCACGCCACTGGTGCAGGACTACATCCGCCAGGGCGAGATCCACAAGCTCAAGGAAGTGATGAAGGAATCCACCAACTTGGGAATGAAGACCTTCGACCAGAGCCTGGTGGAGCTCTATCACGCCGGCGAGATCAGCTACGAGGACGCGCTGCGCCACGCCGACAGCTCGAACGAGGTGCGCCTGCGCATCAAGCTCTCCCAGGGCGGCGACGCGCACACGCTGTCGCAGGGCCTGGACGGCGTGGAGCTGGAAGAGTCGCGCGAGAAGAACCAGTTCGGCGGCGGCCTGCTGCGCCGCTGAGGTGGCGCGCGACCATGCACGAAAAGAAGGGGCCCCGCAGGGCCCCTTGTCGTTTCGGCGGCAGGTGAACTGGCGGTGCTCAATCCTCGTCGGCGGCGAGGGTCAAGCCGCTGGTGTCCACGCTCCTGACGCCCTTCACCGCGCGGGCGACCTGCTCGGCCTTCGCCTTTTCGGCAGAACTGCCGACGTGGCCGCTCAACGTCACCACGCCATTGTTGGTGCTGACTGAGATGTCGGTGGCGTCCACGCCCTTGGTGGTGGCGAATTCGGACTTCACCTTGGTGGTGATCCACGCATCGGCGGCCTTGTCCGGCACGGTCTGTTGGGTCGCGTCCTTCGGCATGCTCTCCTGCGCGGCGACCTGCGCCAGCGGCGCGGCGGCGAAGGCGGCGATCAGGCCCATGGCGACCAGGTTCTTGCGGATCAGATGGGTACGCATGGTGCTTCTCCTCTCTCTTGGATGACCCTGCCCGCAGGCAGTCGGTTGCCCGTGTGGCTCCCGCGGGACATGGCACCAAGCCGGCCGTGAACACACCGTGGGTGCCGGTTTGCGCGTTCAGCGGAGCGCAGACGGTGCGAACGCGGTCGTGCATCGGTGCACACGCGCAGTTCACATCTGCAGCCGCATGCGCAAGAAATGAGGGGCGCCGATGGCGCCCCTCCGCGGTCGTACCTGCAGACTGGCTTATTTGAGTTTGGTCTGGCTGGTGATCACCAGGCCGTTGGCGTCCACGTGCGCCTCCGACCCCACCGCCTCGATCCGCGCGGCCTGCGCCTGCATGGCCTGGAACTGGGCATGCGTGCGAGTCGCGGCTTCCTTCCCGGCGGCGGCCGGGGTACTCCCCGGGGCGTCGCCGTGGCCCATCGCGGCGCTCATCGCGGCCAGGCTGTCGGCCTTGTCCATCATCAGCTTGATCCAGCTCCGGTACATGGCGCCGTCCAGGTGCAGGCGCATCATGCGGCCGGCGTCGCCACCCGGCTCCTTCAGCGTGTCGGCGAGCCTGGCGTCCTCGCCGGGGCCGATCGCCAGCGCCAGCGCCTTCTCGCCCATCGCCACCCAGGCGGGCTGGCCGATCATCCTGGCGAGGTCGGGCGGCAGCGCGACCGGCTTGCCATCGGCGGTGACCTTCAGCTGGGCCAGCGCCGGGGTCATCATCTGGCCCATCGCCAGCAGGCCGGCGGGGTTGTTGGTGCCCAGCACGATGCGTCCGGTGAAGCTGGGCATGCCCTGGCCGGTGCCGGCATCGAAGCTGTCCAGCGCGATGCGCAGGCCGAGCAGGTCGCCGAACGGCGGAATCGCCGCCTTCTGCATGGCCGGGCCGAGCTTGGCGAAGCCGTCGTTGAGGTCGGCCAGCGCCGGGCAGCTGAATGGCTTGGCGGCGACCGCATCGGCCTGCGCCGACCAGAATGTCCGCAATTCGGTCACCGGCAGCGCCAGGCTCATGTCGAACGGTGCCGTGGCGTCGGTGCCGAGGCCCGGCAGGGCGACTTTCAGGCCGGCAAAGGCCTGGGTGATGTCGCTGGCCATCGCCACGTCCAGGCGCATGTCCTGGTGCGTGGCGTCGAGCCGGGTGTAGCCGAAGCTCAGCGTAGGCACGCGCGCGGCGATGCGGGCGGCATCGGTGGCGCACGTGGCGGGAATCTGCATCTGGTTGGCCACCGGCTCGCCGGTCTTGGCCGATTCGGCCTGCGCGTGCGCCTTGAACATGGCCAGGAACAGCGGATCCTTGCCGCCGGCGATCAGCGGCAGCAGGCGACTCAGGTCGACCAGGCCCACGGCCTGCTTGCCGTAGCCCTTGGCCTCGGCCAGCTTTTGCAGCCGGCCGTCGTCCTGCAGACTCCTGGCCGGACGATCCAGGCCCAGCGCCTGGCGCAGCAGCGCATCGGAGGCATCGGCCGGCAACAGCGCGGCGACGGCCTGCTTGCCGACCACGGCGAGCACGACCTCGGTGCCCGTCGCGGTGGAGACGTGGCGGCGATAGCTCACGTCGCCGAGCCTGGCGGTATCGAGCGGCTTGCCATAGGCGGTTTCCAGGCGGCCGACGAAGGCGTCGAACGCGGCCGGATCACTCAGCTGGAAGCGGGCGACCGGGGCCAGGCCCAGGCCGTAGAACGCCGAATGGCCCTTCACGTCGAGGCCGGCGTTCTGGGCGAACTGCTCCACGGTCTTGCCGTCGAACTCGCCGGCGAACGCGCGCAGCAGGTTGGCGGTATCCGGATCCTTCGCCTTCAGCTCGTCGGCCGCAGCCTTCATCTGCGCGACCTGCGCCGGAAGCTGGGCGTTGGCCTGGGCGAACAGTGCCGCGCGGGTGTCGTCGTCCAGTACGTCGAGATTGGCCGCCACGTACGGCGTGTCCGCCGGGACGAAAGCCAACGGTGCATCCTTGTCCTTGTGGCTGCAGGCAGCCAGCAGGATGCCGGCCACGCCGAGCGCCAGCGCGCGCTTCATCGGTCGCATAATGTTCCCCATTGAGTGGTGTAGCAGCGGCCATTATGCCGCCAGTGATGCCGCGCCGCCGAGGGTCAGCGGGCGAGCAGTTCGCCGAGCACGGCCATGCGCACGAACACGCCGTTGCCCACTTGTTCCAGGATGCGCGACTGCGCGCCGTCGGCCACCTCCGAGGCGATCTCGATGCCGCGGTTGATCGGACCGGGGTGCATCACCAGGCAGCCCTTGCGTGCCCTGGCCAGGCGGGCGCTGTCCAGCCCGTACTGGCGGAAGTAGGCGGCCTCGTCGGGCAGCTCGGTCTGCGCCATGCGCTCCTTCTGCAGGCGCAGCATGATGACCGCGTCGGCACCCTCGATGGCCTGGCTGAAATCCTCGACGAAGCGGCACTGCGCAAACTCCCCGGCGTCCGGCATCAGCGAGGCCGGGCCGCACAGGCGGATGTCGCGCACGCCCAGTGCGCTCAGCGCGTGCACGTCCGAGCGGGCCACGCGCGAGTGCTTCACGTCGCCGCAGATGGTGACGGCCAGGTTCTCGAAGTCCGGCCGGTGCTGGCGGATGGTGAGGGCGTCGAGCAGGCCCTGGGTGGGGTGGGCGCGGTTGCCGTCGCCGGCGTTGATCACCGACACGCCGCTCATCGCGTGGCGCACCAGCTCGTCGGGCGTGCCGGACGCCTTGTGCCGCACGATGATCGCGTCCAGGTGCATCGCCTCGAGCGTGTGCAGCGTGTCGTACAGCTCCTCGCCCTTGTTGGCCGAGGAGAAGCCGATGTCGAAATTGACCACGTCCGCGCCCAGCCGCCGCGCCGCCAGCTCGAACGAGGTGCGCGTGCGCGTGGAGGGTTCGAAGAACAGGTTCAGCACGGTGCGGCCGGTCAGCAGGTCGATCTTGCGCGTGCCGTGGGCGCAGGCGTCGCGCATGGCCATGGCGCGGTCGAGCAGGCGCTCGATGGTCTCGCGCGGCAGGTGTTCGAGCGTGGTGAGGTGGCGCAGGCGTGGGCTCATGGCGACTCGGCGGTGGGCTTGGATGAAAGGGATGGCTGGTTGTGGTCGGCCGCGGCCAGCCAGCGTTCGAGGATCACGGCGGCGGCCTCGGCATCGATCTGCGCGCCGTCGCGCCGCCGCCGCAGGCCGGCCGCACGCGCATCGGCGAAGCGTTCGGCCGCTTCGCGCGAGCTGTGGCGCTCGTCGATCAGCACCGGCACGGTACCGTAGCGCTGCCTGAGCCCGTCGGCGAAGCGGCGCGCCAGCCTGCTGGCCGGCTGCTCGGCGCCGTCGAGGGTCAGCGGCAGGCCGACCACCAGGGTCTGCGGCAACCATTCGCGGTGCAGGCGATCCAGCGCCGGCCAGTCCGGCTGGCCGTCGCGCATGGCGACGGTGGCGAGCGCGCGGGCGCTTTGGGTAATCCGGTTGCCGACCGCCACGCCGATCAGCCTGCTGCCGACGTCGAAGCCCAGCACGCAGCTCATCGGCCCGGACTCACGAGTGCTGGCTCATGCGTGGCCCGCGTAGCCGGGCAGCTGCATCGGGTCGAGCCCCATCAGGCCGGCGGCGGCGCTCCAGCGCTCCTCCAGCGGCGTGTCGAAGATGATGCGGTCGTTGGCTTCCACGGTCAGCCAGCTGTTGTCCTTGAGCTCCTGTTCGAGCTGGCCGGCGCCCCAGCCGGAATAGCCCAGCACCAGCAGCGCCTGGCGCGGCCCCTCGCCTGTGGCCATCGCCCCCAGGATGTCGCGCGAACTGGTGATCGACCACATGTCGTTCACGCGGAAACTGGACTCCCAATGACCGTGCTCGCGGTGCAGGACGAAGCCACGCTCCTGCTGCATCGGGCCGCCGATCAGCACCGGCGCGTCGGCCAGTTCGGGGTCGGTGCAGTCCAGCCTCATCTGGCCGAGGATGTCGCCCATCCGGTACTCGGACAGCTGGTTGACCAGCAGGCCGACGGCGCCGTCCTCGTCGTGCTGGCAAAGCAGCGCCACGCCGCGCGAGAACGGCGTGGCGGCAAGGCTGGGCATGGCGATGAGGAAATGCCCTGTCAGGGAGGAGGGAAGGGAAACGCGCATTGCCGTATTGTAGTCCCGCGGCCGGATGCCTGCCCGCCTGCAGGCGGGCAGGCTACTTGTTGCGCAGGATGTCGCCGGGCAGGAACTGCCAGGTGCGGGTGATGTACAACTCGTCCACGCCCCTGCCGCGGGGAATCGGCGGAAACGGCGCGGCCAGCCGCACGATGCGTTTGGCCGCCGCGTCCAGCAGCGGCGAGCCGGAGCTCTTGATCACCTCGATGCTGTGGATGCCGCCATCGCGGTCGAGGCCCACGGTGAGCAGCAGCTCGCCGTGCAGTTGCAGGCGGCGGGCCTGCTCGGGGTAGTTCAGGTTGCCGATGCGCTCGACCCGGTCCGACCAGCCGCGCATGTACGCGGCGTAGGCGTATTCGCGAGTGTTGGCGGAGATGTACTTTTTCTTCGGGCGCTTGGCGTAGGCCTCGTTGCTGTGGCGCAGTTCGGCGGCCAGCTGGGCGATCTCCTGCTCGCGGCGCAGCTCGGCGGCGCGGTCGTCCGGATCGCTGGTCACCTCGGGCTTGCCGGTAGTGGCCTCGACGCTGAAGCGGCTGTCGCCGCGGGTGGTGACGAGGCGCTGCGGGGTCGGCGGCTGCGGTGCCGGCGTGCTGGCTTCGACGCGGCGGGCGGCGATGCCGGGCGTGGGCTTGGGCAAGGGGCCGCTGAAGAGGTTGGAGGGTCGCGCGGCGCGGTCGCGATCGCCGCCGCCGCGGTTGTTGGCCTGCGCCAGGAAGTCGGCCTTGTCCGGCGCCTGCTGGTTGGCCACGTTGACCAGGGTCACGTCCAGCGTGGGCAGGCCCGACTTCGGCTTGACGAACTCGAACGTGATGCCGAGCAGCAGCACGCCGTGGAACAGCAGCGAAAACAGCATGGTCGCCCCGATCATGTCGGGGCTGCGGGGTGGCGGGACGGCGTTGCTCACTTAGACACGGGTTCCGGTGGCGCTGCGTTCGATCGCATCGAACAGGGTGCCGGCGATGTTAAGTCCGAATTGCGCATCGAGCTCGCGCACGCAGGTCGGCGATGTGACGTTGATCTCGGTCAGGTAGTCGCCGATCACGTCCAGCCCCACGAAACGCAGCCCGCGCCGGACCAGCTCCGGCCCCACCTCGGCGGCGATCCAGCGGTCGCGGTCGGACAGCGGCACGCCCTGGCCGCGGCCGCCGGCGGCGAGGTTGCCGCGGAATTCGCCGCCCTGCGGAATGCGCGCCAGCGCATGGGGCACCGGTTCGCCGTCGACCAGCAGCACGCGCTTGTCGCCGGCGCTGATCTGCGGGATGAACTTCTGCGCCATCGCGAACTGCCGGCCCTGGCCGTGCGGATCGCCGCCGAGCAGGGTTTCCAGCATCGAGTTGAGGTTGGCGTCGCCGGCCCTGACCCGGAAGATGCCGCGTCCGCCCATGCCGTCCAGCGGCTTGAGCACCACCTCGCCGTGTTCGTCGACGAAGCGGCGCAGTTCCGCCGGGTCGCGGGCGACCAGGGTCGGCGCCATGCACTGGGGAAAGTGCAGGGTGAACAGCTTCTCGTTGCAGTCGCGCAGCGCGCGCGGATCGTTGACCACCTGCACGCCGTGGCGCTGCGCGGCCTCCAGCACCATGGTGTCGTAGAGGAACTGCTGGTCCACCGGCGGATCCTTGCGCATCAGCACCACGTCGAGCTCGCGCAGGTCCTGCCAGCAGGCCTCGTCGAGGCTGAACCAGCCGGACGGGTCGTCCTTGACGGTCAGCGGCGCGAGCCTAGCCCACGGCGTGCCGTCGCGCAGGGCCAGGTCGCCCTGTTCCATGTAGGACAGCGAATGGCCGCGGCGCTGCGCTTCCAGCAGCATCGCGAAGGTGGTGTCCTTGACGATCTTGATGGCGCCGATGGGGTCCATCAGCACGGCAACCGAGAGCGGCATGGGATTCTCCGGGGCGGGGTAGGGGAGCGGCGTCGGAGTCGCGAGGCGGCTGCCCGACAGCCGGGTAAACCGTGATGTTGGCCGAGCGCACGCTGCCCGGCAAGGCGCTGCAACCCGGGCGGGCAATCAAGTGTGCGGCACGGCGGCCGACATCCTTGTGGAAGGGCGGCACAGTCGGCACCCCGCTTCATTTTGTCTTGACGGACCGTGGGGCAAGCGGTAAACAGCAACGGCTGAAGACGCCATCCGAAAAAAGCGTCTCTAACAAGACAAAAGCGGGATTCTTTTCATCTGCACGGGCTGCGCCAGGCAATCACGCCGGATACGGCCCGTGCTTCACCTGAGCCTGGGGCGGGCCACAGGGGGTTGAGTGAACTTGAACGTGAGCGCAAACGGATTGGCCGGCCTGAAGGTCATGGTCATCGATGACTCCAAGACCATCCGGCGCACCGCCGAGACCTTGCTGAAGAAGGAGGGTTGCGACGTGCTGACCGCCGTCGATGGCTTCGAGGCGCTGGCGAAGATCTCCGACCAGAAACCCTCGATCATCTTCGTCGACATCATGATGCCGCGGCTGGACGGTTATCAGACCTGCGCGCTGATCAAGAACAATCCCCTGTTCCGGGCCACCCCGGTCATCATGCTGAGCTCGAAGGACGGCCTGTTCGACAAGGCCCGCGGCCGCATCGTCGGCGCCGAGCAATATCTCACCAAGCCGTTCACGCGCGACGAACTGCTGGGAGCCATACATCGCCATGTGGGCACGGTTGCCTGAATTCCGTGACTGCGGCGTCTGAGGGGAGGCCTGTGGCAAAGATTCTCATCATCGACGATTCGCCCACCGACGTGCGGGTGTTCACCACGTTGCTCGAAGCGGCCGGTCATGCCGTGTCCGCCGTGAGTTCGGCCGAGGAGGGCGTCGAGCGCGTGCGCGCCGACCTGCCCGACCTGGTGATCATGGACGTGATCATGCCCGGCATGAACGGCTTCCAGGCCACGCGCATGCTGACCCGCGATCCGGTCACGGCGGCCGTGCCGATCGTGATGATCACCACCAAGTCGATGGAAACCGACCGTGTCTGGGGACTGCGCCAGGGCGCGCGCGCCTTCATCACCAAGCCGGTGAAGGAAAAAGAACTGTTGGCGTGCATCAACGATCTGTTGCCGAGCGCGGCATGAGCGAGGCGGTGAATCTCTCGCCCTTCGAGGTGCTCGCCCGCTACGAGCGCATTTCGCTTGCCCACGCATCGGACACGCGCCAGACGCTGGAGGCGCCGGGACTGTGGCGCGGCATCGGTTACCGCGTCGGCTCGCGGCTGTTCGTCAGCAGCATCGACGAGATCAACGAACTGCTCGCCGTGCCGACGCTGACCCCGGTTCCGGGCACCTTGCCGTGGCTGCTGGGCGTGGCCAACGTGCGCGGCAACCTGGTGCCGGTGATCGACCTCGGCCGCTTCCTGTTCGGCGTGCGTACCCAGCCCGGCGAGCGGGCCCGCCTGCTGATGGTTCGCCAGAGCGGCGGCAGCGTGGCGTTGATGGTGGACGAGGTGTTTGGCCAGCGCACGATCGACGAGCAGCAGCGACGGGAGGCGGAGCCGGAAGACGATCCGCGCCTGGCGCGCTTTGTCGACGATCGGGTGGGCGAGCAGAAGCTGGCCCTGTTCAGCATGGGCAAGCTGGTGCGTGCCCCGGATTTCCGTCAGGCCGCGGCCTGACGTCCGGCAGTCACTGAGGCAGGGCCGGTGCCGGGTTCGGACCGGAAACAGGGGCGGCAAGTCACGGATGGTGTGCCCGGCGATGCCGGCGCATGGTCCCAAGGTTGTGGAAGGGTGAGGTGAACATGAGCACTACAGGGGGCGTCGGCAAAGAGCGGGGCTATACCGGCCTGATCGTTCTGCTGCTGATCTCGATCGGTTTCGCGGCACTGGACTTCGTCCTTCTCAACCAGAAGAACGCCGAGGATCGCCAGGCCGTGGCGCTGACCACGCAAATCCAGGTGTTGTCGCAGCAGACCGCGAAGTACGCGATCGAGTCGGCGAATGGCAACGTCAACTCGTTCCGGGAGCTGGCCGGTACGCGCAACGCGATCGACGCGGCGGTGCAGAAGCTGACCAGGGGCGATCCCAAGGGTGGCATGCAGGCGTACGGCGACAACAACGCCTCGCCTGCCGGTCGCGCCGTCACCGCGCTTGACAATGCCTGGGCGCAGCTCGACGGCGACATCGGCAAGATCCTGTCGAACAAGTCGGTGGTGCTGGACTCGGCCAGTCGCGCGGACACCCTGGCCAAACAGATTCCGCTGCTCAACTCCAGCACCGAGCAGGTGGTCAACATCCTGCAGCAACGCAGCGGCAGCGCCGATCAGATGCTGAACTCGTCGCGCCAGATGCTGGTGGCCGACCGCATGATCCGCCGCGTGCAGGAGGTGCTGCAGGGCGGCGATTCGGCCCAGTCCGCGGCCGACGGCCTGGCCCGCGACGCGCAGCTTTACGGCACCGTGCTGAAGGGCCTGAGCGAGGGCGACAGCGCCGCCGGCATCCGCGCGATGAACGACGCCAATGCGCAGAAGATCCTCGGCGACATGCGCACGAACTGGGACAGCCTGGCCGACCCCGTGGCCAAGCTGGTCAGCGCCGCCGGCAACATCGCCGACGTGAAGCGCGCCGCCAACCAAGCCTCGCTGGACTCGCAGAACGTGCTGCTGCGCGCCAACGAACTGGCCGACCAGATCGGCAAGCTGCCGCTGCGGCGCCTGTTCCCGAACCTGTGGTGGGGCATCATCGGCGCGATCGGCACAGTAGCCTTCGCCCTGCTGCTGGTGTTCACGCTGGTGCGCGACCAGCGCAAGCGCTTCCAGGACTCGGCCGAGCTGAACCAGCGCAACCAGGAGGCGATCATGCGCCTGCTGGACGAAATGGGCTCGCTCGCCGAAGGCGACCTCACCGTGAAGACCACGGTGTCGGAGGACATCACCGGCGCCATCGCCGACTCGGTGAACTACGCCATCGACGAGTTGCGCACCCTGGTGACCACCATCAACGAGACCTCCGAGCAGGTGTCCTCGTCGGCGCAGGAAACCCAGACCACCGCCCGCCAGCTGGCCGAATCGGCGCAGGCGCAGGCGCAGCGCATCAGTACCGCGACCTCGGCGATCAACCAGATCGCCAGTTCGATGGACAACGTGTCGAAGGATTCGGCCGAATCGGCCGACGTGGCCGAGCGCTCGGTGCAGATCGCCTCGCGCGGTGCCGAAGTGGTGCGTGAAACCATCTCCGGCATGGACTCGATCCGCGACCAGATCCAGGAGACCTCCAAGCGCATCAAGCGGCTGGGCGAGTCCTCGCAGGAAATCGGCTCGATCGTGGAACTGATCAACGACATCGCCGAGCAGACCAACATCCTCGCCCTGAATGCCGCCATCCAGGCCGCATCGGCCGGTGAGGCCGGTCGCGGCTTCGCGGTGGTGGCGGACGAAGTGCAGCGCCTCGCCGAGCGCTCGGCGAGCGCGACCAAGCGCATCGAGACGCTGGTGCAGGCGATTCAGTCCGATACCAACGAGGCGGTGAGCTCGATGGAGCAGACCACCGCCGAGGTGGTGTCCGGAGCCCGCAAGGCCGAGGATGCCGGCAGCGCGCTGGGCGACATCGAACGCGTGTCGCACGACCTGTCCGCGCTGATCCAGAACATCTCCACTGCAGCACGCCAGCAGTCGGCGGCCGCGACGGACATTTCCCAATCGATGAACGCGATCCAGGAAATCACCTCGCAGACGTCGCAGGGTGCAAGCCAGACGGCCGATTCGATCGGTTACCTGGCACAGTTGGCCAGCGATCTGCGCCGTTCGGTGGCGCACTTCAAGCTGCCGGGTTGACACAGGCTTACATGACAGGGGGCAACCTCGACGGTTGCGCCAGGCAGTTTGGCGCAGCCGCAGTGAGGGGCGCATGAGACTTCAAGACCACATCGATTTCACCACCCTGCAGTGGGTCAAGCCGGAGCTCGACGAGACCCTGGCCGCCGCCCGCGACGCGCTGGAATCCTACGTCGACAACCCGGGCAATCGGGATGCGATGCGTTCGTGCGCCGACAGCCTGCATCAGGTGCACGGCACGCTGCAGATGGTCGAGCTGTACGGCGCCGCCATGGTCGCCGACGAGATGGAGACGCTGGCCATCGCGCTGCTCGAGGACCATGTGCCGCAGCGCGAAGAGGCCTACGCCTCGCTGATGCGCGGCCTGATGCAGCTGCCCGACTACCTCGAGCGCCTGTCCAGCGGTCACCGCGACGTGCCGGTGGTGCTGCTGCCGCTGCTCAACGAGCTGCGTGCCAGCCGCAAGATGGCGGCACTGACCGAAGTGGCGCTGTTCAACCCGCGCCTGGATGCGCCCCTGCCGCCGCAGGCTCCGCCGGCGGTGACCGAGGCCGAGGCACACGCGCATCGTTCCCGCGTGGCCGATCTGCGCCTGCGATTCCAGCAGCAGTTGCTGGCCTGGTTCCGCGGGCAGGACACCGACCGGCAACTGCTGGGCATGCGCGATACGCTCAACGCGATCGCCGGCTGCTGCCACAGCACCCCCGGTCGCCGACTCTGGTGGATTGCCGCCGGCGCGCTGGAGGGGCTCGAACAGGGTCATCTCAAGTCGCAGGCCGCCGAAGTTCGCCAGCTGATCGGCAAGGTCGACCGCAGCATCCGCCAGATGCTCGAGCACGGCGAGGAGAGCCTGCGTGGAGGCGATGCGGACGATCTGGCCCGCAAGCTGCTCTTCATCGTGGCGCAGGCCGGGCAACGCAGTCCGCAGATGCAACTGCTGCGCGAAACCTATGCGCTGGACAGCCTGCTGCCCGACGCGGCGGAGCTGGAACACGCCCGCGGCTCGATGGCCGGACACAACCGCGCCCTGCTCGACTCCGTCTCGCGTGCACTGAAGGACGACATGCTGCGTGTGAAGGAGGCGCTGGATCTGTTCCTGCGCCAGAGCGATGCCGACCCGTCCCAGCTCGCCGCGCAGAGCGAGGTGCTCGAACGCGTCGGCGACACGCTGGGCATGCTGGCGCTGAGCGTGCCGCGCCGGGTGATCAATGAGCAGCGCCGCATCCTCGACGAGATCGCCAGCCGCATGCGTGCGCCGGAAGACGATGCGCTGCTGGAAGTGGCCGGAGCCCTGCTCTACGTGGAGGCCTCGCTGGACGACCATATCGAGAGCCTCGGCAGCAGCGAAGAGCCGGCGGCCGAGCGGGGCGTCACGCCGGCGCTGCCGCGCAGCGAAGCGCGCCACATCATGGCCACCTTGATGCAGGAGGCCAGCGTCAGCACCAATCGCGTCAAGGACGCGATCGTCGGCTTCGTCGAGTCCGCCTGGCAGCACCATCACCTCAAGGACGCGCCCGGTCAGATGGAGGAGGTCGCCGGCGCCATGCGCATGCTGGCGAGCACGCGCCCGGCCGAGCTGGCCGAGGGCATCGGCCGGTTCATCGGCAACGAGTTGCTGGCGGACCGCCGGGTACCCAGCAGCGCCCAGATGGACCATCTCGCCGACGCGCTGGCCGCACTGGAGTACTACCTCGATGCCGCGCGCGAGCACCGGGGCGGACTGGAACACATCCTCGACGTCGCCGAGCACAGCCTGTCGCTGCTCGGCTACTGGCCGGTACCTGCCGCCCGCGCGCCCTTGGCCGAGCCGGAGCCCGGTCCGGACGCACGGCTCGACGTGCCTACCCACGCGCTGGCGGGGCTCGACGAGGAGCTGGCGGCCCAGCCGGAACTGTCCGAATCGGTCCGTGTGGGGGCCGGCGAGGATCTCGGCAGCCTGATGATCGGCGAGGCGCCGGCGCTGGCCGACGCCGCCGAGGACATGGCCGGCCTGCATCTGGCCGAGACGGTCGACCAGCACGCCGACGCCGCCGACGCGGCCGGGGGCGACGGGGACTGGATCGAGATCGAAGAGGAAGTGGTCGAGCAGCGTCCCATTGCCGATCCGCTGGCGGCGAAAGCCGGTTTCCAGGATTCCACCGACGGCATCGACGACGACATCCGCGAAATCTTCCTGGAAGAAATGCAGGAAGAGATCGACAACCTGCAGCGGGCCGAACAGGCGTGGCTGGCCGATCCGGCGCAGATTGCGGCGCTCACGCCGATCCGCCGCTCGTTCCACACGCTCAAGGGCTCCGGCCGCCTGGTCGGCGCCAGCACGCTGGGCGAGTTCGCCTGGCGCGTGGAGAACATGCTCAACCGGGTGCTCGACCAGAGCATCGAGCCGCACCACGGCGTGCAGGCGCTGGTGGGCCACGCCATTGCCACGCTGCCGCAACTGCTAACCGCGCTGCGCGACGAAGGCACGCCCGACGCCCCGCTCGGCGCGATCATGCAGAC
Source organism: Dyella sp. KRB-257 (assembly GCF_049445995.1). Classification (NCBI taxonomy): domain Bacteria; kingdom Pseudomonadati; phylum Pseudomonadota; class Gammaproteobacteria; order Lysobacterales; family Rhodanobacteraceae; genus Dyella; species Dyella sp. KRB-257. Next base: position 146,336 of record NZ_JBMSDZ010000003.1, read on the forward strand.
CGCCGACCGCCTGGCCGCGGGCGAGCAGGCCGACATCGCGGAACTGACCACCGGGGCCACCGAAACCGTGCGCCGCATCGTGCGCCGTCGCGTGCCGCGTTTCGACACCGCCAGTGCCAGCGTGCCTGCAGCCACTCTGGCGAACACCGCCGGGGCGACCGCAGCGGAGCCGGTGGAGCCGGCCGAAAGCCTGCCCATGCCGGTGATGCCGCCGGTGGACTCGGTGCTGCTGGAGATCCTGCGCAGCGAGGTGGCCCAGTACCTGCAGACCATCCGCGCACACATCGGTCGCAGCCACCCCGAGCTGCGCGTCGAGGACGCGCTGCTGCGCGCCGTGCACACCCTGCACGGCGCCATCGCCATGGTCGACATGCCGCTGCTCACCCAACTGCTGTCGCCACTGGAGAACCTGCTCAAGCGCTTGCGCGCGGCCAACGTGCCGCTGTCGGCCGAAGGCGTGCATCTGCTGGGCCGCTCGGCCGACGTGGTCGATCACGTGATGGCGCAGTTCGACGCCGCCGACCCGCAACTGCCCGACGTCGACGCGCTGGTCGCCAGCATCACCGAACTGCGCGACGCGCAACCCGAACCGCAGGTGGCGCACGTCGTGTTCGAGTCGCACGACGACGATGACGCCGATGCTGCGGAGGACACGCATGCCGAGGCCGCCGCCGCGCTGGACGAGAGCCTGGCCGAGGTGGAAGCGCGCCGCGAACAGCAGGTCGAGCAGGAGCATCACGATCGGCTTGCCGACGAGATGATGGCGGCGCTGGACGCATTCGATCCGCAGCAGCAGGGAGCGGCCCTGCCGCAGCCACCTGCGCCGCCGACCACGCCCATGGCAAGCGACGAGGACGACATCGCCGCGATGTTCGCCGGCCTGCTGGACAACGAGCCCGTGGCCGCCGCGCCTGGCGCCGATGCGCCGATCGAACCCGCCGCGCCGGTCGCCGCCGATCAGCCGGCGACGGTGGCTGCCGACAGCACGCCGCAGACACCGGCCGCGCAGTCTCCCGAGGCTGCCGCCGATTCCGGCATCGACACGCCGGCCGAGGAGTCGCCGGTCGAGGCGCTGGACGCCGACGCACCGCAGCTGCCCGCGACGGCGGCGGATGAGGCCGTCGAGCAGGCCGTGGCGGAGGATCAGGCCGAGGAGCCGGAGGAGGACGAGGCGGCCGAAGGCGTCGAACTGTGGCGCGGCCAGATCGATCCCGACTTGCTCGAGGTGTTTGCCGAAGAGGCACGCGATATCCTCGACCACGCCGACGAATCGCTGGCCCAGTGGCGCGCCGAGCCGGCCGAGCTGGCGCAGGTGCCGGTGTTGCAGCGTGACCTGCACACCCTCAAGGGCGGTGCGCGGATTGCCGGCTTCGTGCCGGTGGGCGACCTCGCCCACGCGATCGAGACGCTGCTGGAAAAACCGATCACCGGCGAAAGCGCCCAGATCGCGACCCTGATTGGCGCGTTGGAAACCGGCTTCGACCGGCTCCACGCGCTGGTGCAGCGGATCAGCCAGAACAAGGGTGTCCGCTACCCGCAGGATACGATCAACCACCTGCTCGCCCTCGCCGGCGAGGAGGCGTTGGTCGAGCGCGAGGACGCCACCGTGCAGCCACGCGATCTGGCACCGACCGGGCCCGAACTGCCCGAACTGCTGCCCGAACAACTGCTCGAAGGCCACGACGAGACGCGCTCGCCGCAGGAACAGATCCGCGTCCGCGCCGAACTGCTGGACAACCTGGTGAACCACGCCGGCGAGGTGGCGATCTATCGCTCGCGGCTGGAGCAGCAGGTCGCCGGCTACCGCTTCAACCTGGTCGAGCTGGACCAGACCGTGGTGCGCCTGCGCAGCCAGCTGCGCATGCTGGAGATCGAGACCGAGGCGCAGATCATCGCGCGCTTCCAGCGCGAGCATCGCGAGGCGGGCATGGCGGTGTTCGATCCGCTGGAGCTCGACCGCTTCTCGCAGCTGCAGCAGTACTCGCGTGCGCTGGCCGAGTCGGTCTCCGACCTGGTGTCGATCCAGAACATGCTCGACGAGCTCACCCGCCAGTCCGAGACGCTGCTGATCCAGCAGTCGCGCGTGAGCTCGGACCTGCAGGAAGGCCTGCTGCGCACCCGCATGCTGCCGTTCGACACGATGGTGCCGAACCTGCGCCGCACCCTGCGCCAGGCCGCGCAGGAGGAAGGCAAGCGTGCCCAGCTGTTCGTGGAGGGCGCGCACGGCGAAATGGACCGCAACCTGCTCGACCGTATCAAGGCGCCGTTCGAGCACATGCTGCGCAACGCGATCGCCCACGGCATCGAGTCGCCGGAAGACCGCCGCAAGGCGGGCAAGCCTGAGGAGGGCGCGGTGCGCATCCGCGTGGCCCGCGAGGCCACCGAGGTGGTGATCCGCCTGACCGACGACGGCCGCGGCCTCGATCGCGAGGCGGTGCGCAAGCGGGGCATCGAGCGCGGCCTGTTGCGCGCCGAGGCCAGGCCGAGCGACGACCAGCTGCTCGCCCTGATCACCCAGCCGGGCTTCTCCACCGCCAGTTCGGTGACCCAGCTGGCCGGTCGCGGCGTGGGCATGGACGTGGTGGCCAACGAGATCAAGCAGCTCGGCGGCTCGCTGTCGATCGAATCGCAGCCGGGCAAGGGCACCACCTTCGTGCTGCGCCTGCCGTTCACGCTGGCGGTCACCCAGGCGATCCTGGTGCGCATCGGCGAGTCCACCTTCGCCATCCCGATGACCTCGGTGCAGGGCGTGGCCCGCATCACGCCGGACGAGCTGGCGATCCACCTGGCCTCCGACGTGCCCTCGTTCCTGCACAACGGCGAGGACTACGGCATCCACGACCTGGCCGAATTGCTCGGCCTGACCGCCAGCTACGCCGCGGACGAGCCGCAGCTGCCGCTGCTGCTCACCCGCGCCGGCGACCTGCGCGCGGCGATCCGCATCGACGCGGTGATCGGCTCGCGCGAGATCGTGGTCAAGTCGGTGGGCCCGCAGATCAGCTCGGTGCCGGGCCTGCTCGGCGCCACCATCATGGGCGACGGCTCGGTGCTGATGATTCTGGATCTCGCCCCGCTGGTGCGTTACGGCATCGCCCGCCGCGAACAGCGCATGGCCGAGGGCCTGGTGCCGGTGTCGACGCCGATGATCGAGGAAGCCCGCACCAAGCCGCTGGTGATGGTGGTGGACGACTCGATCACCATGCGCAAGGTCACCGGCCGCGTGCTGGAGCGGCACGATTACGAGGTCAACACCGCGAAGGACGGCGTCGACGCGCTGGAGAAGCTGCACGAGCAGCGCGTGCCGGACCTGATGCTGCTGGACATCGAGATGCCGCGCATGGACGGCTACGAGCTGGCCGAGCACATGAAGGCGGACCCGCGCCTGCGCGACGTGCCGATCATCATGATCACCTCGCGTACCGGCGAGAAGCATCGCCAGCGCGCGTTCGACATCGGCGTGGACCGCTACCTCGGCAAGCCCTACCAGGAAGCCGAACTGCTGGCGCAGATCGGCGAGGTGCTCGAGCAGCGGGCGATGGAGCTGGCCAATGGCTGAGGCAACGGCCGTCGCGTTGCTGTTCGACGACGCGGAGCTCGGTGCCCAGCTGCGCGATGCCCTGCACGAGCGCGGCGCCCGCATCGTCCACGAGGGCAGCCTGACCGACCTCAGCCGGGCGCTGCTCGAGCGCGTCGCTGCCGACGTGGTGGTGATCAACCTCGACGAAACGGACGACGCGGTGTTTGATCGCCTGGACGAATCCATCCAGGGCGATCATCCACGCGTGGTGTTCAACGAGGCTGCGTCCACCCGTGCGCTGGACGGCTGGGCGCGCGCGCGCTGGGCACGCCATCTGGCAGCCAAGGTGCTCGCCAGCAGCGACGTCGATCCGCCGCGGCCGCCGGCCGCCGAGCCGCCGCCGGAACCGCAGCCGCACGAGGTCGATGCGCCTGCGCCGGCGGCGTCCGTCGAGCCCGCAGCGGACGCGCACGTGGCCGAGATTGCGGCCGAATCGGAGTCGCTGGAAGCCGAGCTCGAGGCACTGCTTTCCGGCGATCCGCTGCCGGACGACCTGGCCGGGGATGGCTTTTCATCCAGCGCGCGCGCCGACCAGCAGGATGTCCATGACCTGGATGACTTCGAGCTGGACGACTTCGAGCTGGACGAACTGGCGCTCGGCGAACTGGACCGGCCACTGCCGGAATCGCCGCTCCACGATGGCAATTTTCTCGACTCGGCGGCCAGCGAGTCGTCGGCCTCCGCCGAACCACCGGCTGCGCCCAGGTCGGCCGCACGATTTTCGACCGAGGGCCCGAGTCTGGCCGATCCGGATGCGGATCAGCCCGCGCCGGCACCCGCCGCCCGGGCACCCGTCGGCGGGAGCGCCGCCCGCTTCACACTGTCCGACGAGTGGTCGCTGGTCGAGGAGGATGCCGTCGTCGCGACCTCGCCGGCTTCGCCGCGGCCCTCGGCCGCCGACTTCGGCATCGAGAAGATCAGCGCGCAGGATTTCCTCACGCCGGATTCCGAGCCCGGCGAGCCCATGGGCGAGCCGGTGATGTCGCTCGAACTGGTCTCGCTGGAAGAGGCCATCGCGCCCGCCGCGTACGACCCGGGGATGGGCGGGGAAATGATCCTGGAAGAACTTTCGGGTGGGCTTTCGCGCGTGGTGCTGCTCGGTGCGGCGGCGAGCAGTCACGCGTCCGTCGCCGACTTTCTTCGCGCGTTGCCGCAGGGTTTGCGCGCCCCCATCGTGCACGTCCAGCATCTGGGCGGCCGGCCGGTGCAGGAACTGGTGCAGGAACTGGGCCGCCATTGCACGATGCCGGTGCGCGCGGCGGTCGGCGGCCAGTTCGCGCGCGCCGGCGAGATCGTCGTGGTGCCCCCCGACGCCCAGCTGCGCCTGACCCGCGACGGCAGGCTGCAGCTCGCGCCCGCGCAGGACGTGCCAACCAGCAGCCCCTCGATCGACGCCAGCTTCACCGCCGTGGCCAACGTGTTCGGCGTGGATGCGCTGGCGATCCTGTTCGCCGGGCAGGCCAACGACGCCGTGGCCGGCTGCCAGGCGGTGCACGACCGCGGTGGCCGCATCTGGGTGGAAGACGCCCCGGGCGAGCACTATGCCGACATGGTCGGTAGCGTGCTGGCCGAACACCTGGCCGATTTTTCCGGCACGCCGGCGCAGTTGGCCGCGCGCCTGATCGAGGAATACCGATGAGCGAACAGCCTCTCCCGCGCGAAATCCGCTGCGTGCTGGTGCCGGCCGGCGAGCTGCGCCTGCTGCTGCCCAACGCCACGGTCGCCGAAGTGATCACCTTGCCCACGCCCGAGCCGGTGGCAGGCGCGCCGGACTGGCTGCTCGGCCGCATCGCCTGGCGCGGCTGGCGCGTGCCGCTGGTGTCGTTCACCCGCCTGGCCGGCGCCGGCGAGGGCGATCCGGATCTCGCGGTGCGCGTGGCCGTGCTCAAGGCGCTGGGCGGCAATCCGGAGCTGCCCTTCATCGCCGTGCTCACCCAGGGTTTCCCGCGCCTGACCACGCTCAACGCCGAGCTGATCATCCCCACCCACGACGGCAGCGCGCTGCCGCCCGGCGTGCGCGCCAACGTGCTGGTGCGCGACGACATGGCGGTGATCCCCGATCTGGAAATGATCGAACGCGAGCTGGACGGACTGCTCGCCGCCGAGGCCTGAGGTTTCCGCCGGATCGACGCAACGGCGCGCTTCCGGCGCGCCGTTCGCGTATCCGCGGTTCAGAGATCGCCGTGCAGCGCCTGCAAGGCGGCCAGCGCCGCCAGCCCCGCCGTTTCGGTACGCAGGATGCGCGGCCCCAACTGCAGTCCCCGGAACCCATGGGCGAGCAGCGCCGCCACGTCGCGTTCGCCCAGGCCGCCTTCCGGACCCACCATCAGCAACGCCCCGCCGGATGTCGGTGCCAGCTCGCGGGGACGACAGCTGCCGTCCGGCAGCAGCGCCAGGCGCAGCGCGCCGGCATGGAGCCGATCCAGCCAGGCTGCCAGCGGCTGCGGCGCGACGATCGAGGGCAGCACGGCGCGACCGCTCTGCTCGCAGGCGCTGGCGATCACCGCCTGCCAGTGTGCCAGTCGCCTGGCCGCACGATCGGCGTCCAGCTTCACCTCCGAACGCTCGGTCAGCAGCGGCACGATGGCGCTCACGCCCAGCTCGGTGGCCTTCTGCACGATCAGGTCCATCTTCTCGCCGCGCGCCACCGCCTGCGCCAGCACCAGCGGCAGCGGCGATTCGCTGGCCACCGCGGTGCGCGCGCCGATCGTCACGCTGACCTGGCGCCTGCCCGCCTCGGCGATGGTGGCGGCGTAGTCGTGGCCGTCGCCGTTGAACAGCACCAGCGGATCGCCCGCACCCAGCCGCAGCACGCGCGCCACGTGCTCGCCGGCCTGGGCGGGCAGGGCGAGCGAGGCGCCGATCGTCAGCGGCTGGTCGATATGGATGCGGATGGTGCGCATGGCGGGGCGGAGTCGGACGCGAGGCGGCAAGGATAGCCGGGCGCGGTTGTCCGCCGCTGGCGCGGTCAGCGCCGCACGGCCAGTTCGATGCCGGCCATCGCCGTGTCCACCAGGTGGTCGAGCTCGCCGGTGGTGGTCACATAGGGCGGCATGAAGTAGACGATGTTGCCCAGCGGGCGCAGCAGGGCGCCGTGCTCCAGCCCGTGCAGGTACACCTCCAGCCCCCGGCGTTCGTGGGCCGGGAAGGGCCGCCGCGTCGCCTTGTCGGCCACCAGCTCGACCGCGGCGATCAGGCCGGTCTGGCGCACGTCGGCCACGTGCGGGTGATCGCGCAGCGGCGCCAGGCGCGCGGCCAGATGGGCGGCCAGCGCGCGGTTGCGCTCCAGCACCGGTTCCTCGCGGAAGATCGCCAGCGTCTCCAGTGCCACGCGGCAGGCCAGCGGGTTGCCGGTGTAGCTGTGCGAATGCAGGAAGGCCTTGTCGGCGTTGTATTCGGCGTAGAACGCCTGGTACACCCGCGCGGTGGTGAGCACCGCCGACAGCGCCATGAAGCCGGCGGTGAGCCCCTTGGACAGGCACAGGAAGTCGGGCGACACATGTGCCTGTTCGCAGGCGAACAGCGTGCCGGTGCGGCCGAAGCCCACCGCGATCTCGTCGGCGATGAAGTGCACGTCGAACTCGTCGCACAGCGCGCGCAGGCCGGTGAGGTAGTCCGGGTGGTACATGCGCATGCCGCCGGCGCACTGCACCAACGGTTCGACGATCACCGCGCAGGTCTCGTGGGCGTGCCGCTCCAGCAATGCGCGCAGTTCGAGCAGTCGACGGGCGGCGATCTGCGGCGGCGTCTCGCCCGGCTCGCCTTCGCAGGTGTCCGGCGAGGGCGTCAGGATCGGCGTCAGCAGCAGCGGCGCGTAGGTCTTGCGGTACAGCGCCACGTCGCTCACCGAGAGCGCGCCCAGCGTCTCACCGTGGTAGCTGCCGGTAAGCGCGATGAAGCGGGTCTTCTCGCCATGGCCCTGGTTGAGCCAGTAGTGGAAGCTCATCTTCAGCGCCACTTCGATCGCCGCCGAACCGTTGTCGGCGAGGAATACCCGCTCCAGCCCCGGCGGCGTGATGCGCACCAGTTCCTCGGCCAGCGCGATCGCCGGCTCATGGGTGAAGCCGGCGAAGATCACATGCTCCAGCTGCCTGGCCTGGTCGGCCAGCGCTGCGGCGATGCGCGGGTTGGCGTGGCCGAACAGGTTGGTCCACCAGGAACTGATGCCGTCCAGATAGCGGCGCCCGTCCGCGTCGATCAGCCAGGCGCCTTCGCCGCGCACGATCGGCACCATCGGGATGCGCTCGTGGTCGTGCATCTGGGTGCACGGGTGCCACAGGTGGCGGAGGTCGCGCTGGGCGAGCGCGCGGTTGCTGCGGTCGTGCGTGGTCATCCGGCTATGATCGTGGGCTTGCGCCGGGCACTCAAGCCGGGCGCGCAATCCGAGCCGGAGTCCGTGCGTTGACGAGGGGGAAGAAACTGCTGCTGGGCCTTGCCGTCGTGGCGGTCGCACTGGCGTTGCTGGTGTGGTTCGCGCCGACGCGCTGGCTGGCGCCGATGGTCGAGACGCGGCTGCGCGGCGTGCAGTTGCACGCCGTGTCGGGCAGCGTGTGGGACGGTCGCGTGGGCGAGCTGGTGCTGGCCGATGGCACGGTGCTGGGCCGGCTGGACTGGCGGCTGTCGCGCCGTGCCCTGTTCGGCCAGGTGCGCCTGCATGCGGCGATCGACGGACCGGCCATGCGCGGTCACGGTGATTTCGCCCGCGACGGCGACACCGCCCGCTGGCGCGGCGTGCAGTTGCACGTGGCGCTGGACGCACTGCCGCATCCGCCGCCAACGCCTTGGGGCGTGCCGCGCGGCGAACTGCTCCTGGACCTGACGCAGATGCAGGTGCGCAAGGGCTGGCCCGACAGCGTGTCCGGCCGCGTGCGCTGGCCGCGCGCAACCCTGCAGACACCGCAGGCCAGCGTCGCCCTGGGCGACCTGATGGCTGAGCTCAGCGGCAGCCACGGCGTGATCCGCGCCGGTCTGCGCGACGGCGGCAGCGGTCCCTTGGCGCTGGCCGGCGTGCTCCAGCTGAGCCCGATCGGCTGGCACCTCGACGCGCGTCTGTCCGCACGCGACCACGACCCCGCGCTGCAGCGCTGGCTGGCCCGCCTGGGCCCGCCCGACGCGCAGGGAGTCACCCATCTTCAACGCGGCGCCGGCGTGGGCGCACTGAATGCCGGAGCCTCACGATGACACTTGCCGATCTCACCCCCGCCCTGGCCGCCGCCCGCGAGGCCGCCGCGGCCGCCGCCGAGGTGATCCTGCACTACTGGCGCAAGGGTGTGGACGTGGAACTGAAGTCCGACGACACGCCGGTCACCGCCGCCGACCGCGAGGCCGAGCTGGCGATTCGCCGCATCCTCACCGCCGCGCTGCCGGAGGCGGCGATCTACGGCGAGGAGTTCGGCCTGGACGGCAGTCGCGACGGCCTGCTGTGGCTGGTCGATCCGCTGGACGGCACCAAGAGCTTCGTGCGGCGCACGCCGTTCTTCTCCACCCAGATCGCGCTGATGCACGCCGGCGAGCTGGTGCTGGGCGTATCCAGCGCGCCGGTGTACGGCGAGACGATGTGGGCGCATGCCGGCGGCGGCGCCTGGCTCGACGGCAGCCGCGTGAGCGTGGCGCCGACCGCGTCAATGGCGCAGGCATCGATCTCCACCGGCAACGTCAAGACGCTCACCGCCGACGCACGCTGGGACGCGCTGGGGCAGATGATCCGCGACGCCAACCGCATCCGCGGCTACGGCGATTTCTGTCACTACCACCTGCTGGCGCGCGGCAGCCTCGACCTGGTGATCGAGTCGGACGTCAACATCCTCGACGTGGCGGCACTGGCGGTGATCGTGCGCGAGGCCGGCGGCGTGTTCACCGACCTGGACGGCGCGCCGCTCACGCTGGAATCGCGCAGCGTGCTGGCTGGCACGCCGGCCCTGCATGCCGAGGCACGCGAACGCCTGCGCCGCTGAGTCGCAAGATGCCCGGCATGCCCGGGGCCGGCCGGGGCTACAATCCGCGGATGGCCAAGCTACCGATCATCCATGCGCGGCGTGACGTCGCCCAGAGCCCGTTCCTGCGCGCCGAGCAACTGGATCTGGAGTTTTCCAACGGCGAGCGCCGCACCTACGAGCGGCTCAAGTCGCACGGACTGGGCGCGGTGATCATCGTGCCGATGCTCGACGCCGACACCGTGCTGCTGGTGAACGAATACGCCGCCGGCCTCGGCCGCTTCGAGCTGGGCCTGCCGAAAGGCCGCCTGGACCAGGACGAGACGGTGGAGCAGGGCGCCGATCGCGAGTTGAAGGAGGAGGTGGGCTACGGCGCGCGCACGCTCACCATCCTGCATCATCTCTCGCTGGCCCCCGCCTACATGACCCACATGGCGCACGTGGTGCTGGCGCAGGACCTCTACCCCGAGCGCCTGCAGGGCGACGAACCCGAGGAACTGGAAGTGGTGCCCTGGAAACTTCATGAGCTGCACACGCTGATCGCCCGAGACGACGTCACCGAGGGGCGCTCGATTGCCGCCCTGTTCATGGCACGCGAGTATCTCGCCGGCCGGTTCCAGCGCGCATGAGTGCCGCACCGCTGTCGCCCCTGCTGAGCCGGGTCGCCGCCATTGCCGAGGCGGCCGGGCGGGCGATCATGGGGATCTACGCCAGCGACTTCGCCGTCGAGCACAAGGACGACCGCTCGCCGCTCACCGCGGCCGACCTTGCCGCGCAGACCGTGATCGCCGCGGGCCTCGCCGCGCTGCCCGAGGTACTGCCGGTGATCTCCGAGGAAGCGATCGCCTGCGCCTGGGACGTGCGTCGCCACTGGGACCGCTACTGGCTGGTCGATCCGCTCGACGGTACCCGCGAGTTCGTCAAGCGCAACGGCGAGTTCACCGTGAACATCGCGCTGATCGACCATCACCGGCCGGTGCTCGGCGTGGTGCTCGCGCCGGTCATCGGCGAGGCCTACGTGGCCGAGCGCGGGCAGGGTGCGTGGATGCGTGCCGACGGCTCCGCCGAATGGCAGCCGATCCGCAGCCGCACGCTGGCCAATCCGCCGGTGGTCGCCGGCAGCCGCTCGCACGGCGGCACCGGCGAGGCGCTGCTCGAACAACTGCTCGGCGGCAGCTACACCGCGCTGCCGATGGGCTCCTCGCTGAAGTTCTGCCTGATCGCCCGCGCCGATGCGGACGTCTATCTGCGCCGCGGACCCACCAGCGAATGGGACACTGCCGCCGCGCAGTGCGTGCTGGAAGAAGCCGGCGGCGCCGTGCTCGACCTGGAAGGCGCGCCGCTGCGCTACAACCGCGGCGAGTCGCTGCTCAACCCCGAGTTCATCGCGGTGGGCGACATCGACATCGACTGGACGGCGCGGCTGGCGCAAAGCCTCGCCTGATCGGTAGGAGCGCACCCTGTGCGCGAATGCTCTTGGCTTTGATGTCGGTCAGGAGCAAAGCATTCGCGCACAGGGTGCGCTCCTACCCTCCTTTTTCGCCGGGCTTCCCTATGACCGATCGCCACCGCCTCGACGACCTGCTCGCCATCATGGCCCGTTTGCGTGACCCCGCGCGCGGCTGCCCGTGGGACGTGCAGCAGGACTTCGCCACCATCGCGCCGTACACCATCGAGGAGGCCTACGAGGTCGCCGACGCGATCGACCGGCAGGACTGGCCCGACCTGCGCGACGAACTGGGCGACCTGCTGCTGCAGGTGGTGTTCCACGCGCAGATGGCCAGCGAGCGCGGGCTGTTCGATTTCGCCGACGTGGCGCATGCGATCAGCGACAAGATGATCCGCCGCCATCCGCACGTGTTCGGCGACGTCAGCTACGACGACGTCGAGGCGCAGAAGGCGGCGTGGGAGGCGATCAAGGCCGGGGAGCGCGCGGCGAAGGGCGAAGCCGCCGACGACAGCGCGCTGGCCGGCGTCTCGCGCGGCCTGCCCGAGTGGAAGCGCGCGCAGAAGCTGCAGGAGAAGGCCGCCCGCACCGGCTTCGACTGGCCCGACCCGAACCCGGTGCTGGACAAGCTGGCCGAGGAGATCGAGGAGGTGCGCGCGGAGTTCGCCGCCGGTGCCGACAAGGCCCGGCTGCAGGACGAGATCGGCGACGTCGCCTTCGTGCTGGTGAATCTGGCCCGCCACGCCGGCGTGGATTTCTCGCAGGCGCTGCGCCACGCCAACGCCAAGTTCGAGCGGCGCTTCCGCCGCATGGAGGCGCTGGCCACGGCTTCCGGCCGGCCGCTGCCCGCCCGCGATCTCGATGCACAGGAAGCGCTGTGGGGCGAGGTCAAGCGCGAAGAGCGTCGCGGCTGAAGCCGCACACACGGATCACCAGCGACTCGTGATCGCCGAAGTTGCGGTAGGCCAGGCGGAACATCAGGCGGTCGGCCAGCGAGTCCAGCTTCTGCCGTGTGCCGTACTGCGGTACGCAGGTGCCACCGCCGCAGGCGGCCGCGAACGAGGCCACTGGAATCGCGATCGGGCCGGTCAGCGTGGTGTTCGCCGAGTTGGCCCAGTCGACGTGTTGCCGTTGAACATGTTGAACGTCTCGTAGTACGCGTCCGGCCACACGCCCATCTTCGGGTAGTCAGGGAACACCGAGCCGTACGGAAACGCATAGCGGTAGTACGCGCCGGTGGCATCGCTGGTGGCCGACACGGCCACGCACTCGTAGTACGGCGCGGCGGTGACCGCGAACTGCGAGATCACCCAACGGCCGGCGGCCTTGTCGTAGACCACGATGGCGTCGCCGTCGTTGTCCGCCTCGCAGGGGCCGCCGAAGCCGGTCCACAGCGTATTGGTGGCCACCGGGCCGTAGGTCACCGACCTGGTGGTCTTGTCGAACACGGCGAACGCCGAGTTGACGATCTGCACGTACTGCGTGGCGCCGACCGCGCCATTGGTATCCGGCGGCGCGCTGTTGACGGTGAACGTGCCCTGCGGGCCGCTGAAGCCCTGGCCGACACCGTCGAAGCCGGCGCCCACCGCTGGGGCGAAGCTGCCGGTGCTGCTGGTCTGCAAGGCACCGTCGGTGGGCGTGCCCGGGCCGTCCAGCCAGGGCAGCGGCCGGGCCGGATGCTGCCCGCTCTTGGAGAAATCGTCCGGACGCGGCATCACGCCGCGCAGCGAGTGAAGCGTGTCGTGCTGCACCGAGGCGGCCACTTCGGCACCCGACAGGGTGGCGGTGGCCGCGTATGCGTTCAGGCAGGTCATGCCGGCGAGCGCGCACAGGGCGGTACCCAAGCCCGGCAGGTTTGGTTTGAGCGTTGTCATTGGAACCCCTCCGAGAAAGACAGTTCGACTTTCTGAGCCGGCCGGGCATGCTGCAGCGGCGGCAGGGTGCTCGCCACCGCCATCCCCTGGCCGGTGCGATCTTCCGTCCCGCAACGATCCTGTCACGGCTCCCCACGAAAGGCGATCGAGCATCGGTGCGGGAATCTTTCGCGAGTCTTTCGGCGCCGGTGCCGGGCTGTGCGCGCCGTCACGGATGCGCAATATGGTGCGGTCAGCGCGCGGGAACCAGGGTCATCGCGTGCGTCGCAGCGCCGGGCAACAGGGGCGTGGGCCGGCCTTGCACCCAGTCCTCGTGGCCGACGCCGAAGAACGGTGAGAGCGGGTTGTCGCTCTGTCCGCCGGGCATGTGGAAGATGCCGTGGTCTTCGTGGCCGGGCGACACGTCCAGCCGCTCGGACGCACCAAAGCCCGGCGCGGCCACGCGCGGCAGGTTGCCGTCGCCCGGCAGCGGCTGGTCCGGCATGTCGATGAAGCGCGCCAGCCAGCCGGGCAGGGCGCGCGCCAGCGGATGGTTTACCGCGGCGCGGTTGCGCTCGCCCCAGGTGCGCGCGGCGAGGCCGCCGGGTTCCTTCCCGAGCTCGTCGACCACCTGCTTCGCCGCGGCGAGCAGCAGCGCGTGCCAGTCGGCGTAGGCCGGATCGAGCAGGTGCTTCGGCTGCTGGTGCACCAGCGTCCACACTGCCGCTTCCGGATCGCCCAGCCCGGGCCAGCTGAAGTCGGCGAAGCGCGCCTGCACGCGCGCCGCGAACGGCGCCAGCACGGCGGCGTGCACCCGCTCGCGGAAGGCGCGCACCAGGCGGTAGTCCACGCTGTCCACCGCGGCGCGGCCGCGCCAGCTGCGGGTGAGGTCGCGCAGCTGCACGAGCTGGGGATCGGTGCTGCCGGCCAGCGTCTGTTGCAGCAGCTGCTGCCAGCGGGTCAGCAGCACCGCGCGGGTGTCGAGCTGGATGTCGAGCAGGTCGGCCGGGGAGAAGCGCGCGCGCATGCGCAGGTCGTCGCGGATGGTCTGCGCGCGGGCGCCCAGATCGTGCCCGCCGTTGCCCAGCAGCGCCAGGGCGGCGCCGTCGACGGTGCGGTTGTTGGCGGTCCACAGCCGGCCATCGGCGGGATTCTCGATGCGCGGGTACTGCGCCGCGCTGGCCCAGCCGACCCAGCCGGTATCCGGGCGCGACCAGTCGGCCGGCACCAGCGGATCGATGCCCCGGCGCAGCGGGATGCTGTTGCTGGCGACGGTCCAGCCGATGTGCCCGGCGCGGTCGGCGACGAGCAGATTCTGCGCCGGCATGCCCAGCGTGGGCGCGAGGTCGAGCGCGTGCGCCATGTCGGGCGCGCGTTCGAGCTGCATCAGGGCGAGGTTGTAGCCGCGCGGGCGATCGCCGGTCCACGCCAGCGCCAGCGGCGTGCCGTCGGTGTCGCTGGCGAGGATCGGACCCCAGCGCGTGTCCTGTACCGTCATCACGTGGTCGGGCGCACCTTTCACGTGGATCGTCTCGTGGTGCGTGGCGATCGCCTGCCAGCCGTCCGGCGTGCGGTAGTGCGTGGCGTCCACCGGATCGCGCCGCACGCGCACCCAATCGGCCCAGTCGCCGTAGCTGTTGGTGAAGCCCCAGGCGACCTGCCCGTTGGAGCCGACCACCAGCGCCGGCGTGCCGGGCAGGGTGACGCCGCTGGCGTCGCGCAGGCCGTGCGGCGCGCTGGCATCCGGATAGCGCAGGCGGGCGCGGAACCACAGGTTCGGCACGCGCAGGCCCAGGTGCATGTCGTTGGCCAGCAGCGCCGCGCCGCTGCCGGTGAGTGCGCCGGCGACCGCGAAGCTGTTGCTGCCGGGGCGGGCATCGTCCAGCGCGGGCGCCAGCACGGCGGCCAGATCGTGGCCCTTCGCGGACGCGCCGCGGCGCAGGTCGAAGGTGGCCGCGCCCGGCACCACCGGCACGCGCGACAGTGCGCCGGCGAGCGGCGCCTCCCAGTCCGGATCGGGCGCGAGCAGGAAATCCACCACCGGCCGCGGCAGCGCGGCGCGCATCTGCGCGATGCGCAGCTCGCGCGTGTTGCGGCCGTCGCCGTTGAGATCCAGGTACATCGCGGCGATCACCAGCAGGCTGTCTTCCGACCGCCACGGCTGCGGCCGCGTGCCGAGCAGGAAGTACTCCCACGGACGCACGGCGAGATCGGCCAGCCCGGCATTGACGCCGTCGCGGTAGCGGTCGAGCGTGCGGCGCTGATCGGCCGGCAGCTGCGCATAGGCCTGCGCGACCACCGCGCGCAGGCGCAGGCGGCGATGCGCGATGTCGGTCGGCAGCGCCGCCTTGCCGACCAGCGCGGCCAGCTCGCCGGCCGGCAGCCGGCGCATCAGGTCCATCGAGAAATAGCGCTCCTGCGCGTGCACGTAGCCCAGCGCGTAGCTGAGATCGTCGCGCGTGCGGCCTTCCAGCGTGGCCGTGCCCAGCGCATCGCGGGTGATGCTGACCGGGGCGCTCAACCCGGGCGCGGCCACCTCGCCATCCAGCACGGCGCGACCGCGCGCCAGCAGCACCCACACGCCGATGCCGGCGGCGAGCACCAGCAGGGCGACAGCACCAAGGACGCGGCGCACCCAGCGCCCGAGCTTCGCGTGCCTCATGAATCGCCGAACACCGCGAAGATGCCCGCATACGGCTTGAGCATGAACGAGGGCGCGCCGCTGTAGCCTTCGCCGTCCACGTAGAACTGCGAGATCGAGCCGTCCAGGTACAGCGCGTCGCGGCAGCCCAGGCCGTCGCGGAACAGCCGTGCGAAGGTGTGGAAGTTCACCGGCGTCTCGCTCACCGCGAACACCACGCGGGTGGGCGAGGTCGCGCACACGCCGCTGCGCCATTTCAGGCTGGCCGAGTCGTCGACGAACTGCGCGTTGAGCTGGCCGTCGATCACCAGCATCGGGCCGGACTGCGTGGCCAGCGCCGCCGGCCGGCGGTCGGCCCTGAACGCCTCGGTGGTGCGCACCGCGGCGCGGCCGTCGGCATACACCGCGAACACGCCGTTGGGCTGCAGCGAGAAATTTCCCGCCGCCGGATTGCCGCGCGCGCGGTTCAGCGGCACCAGCGTGTGGCCGCCCTCGACGTACAGGCCCAGCGGTGCCCCGCGGTGGTCGTAGATGCCGGCGTTGGCGGCGAACAGCAGCCGTTTGCCGTGGCGCGTGCCCCATTGCTGCAGGACGTCGATGCTGCCGTAGGGCCGGCCGTCGTCCGGATTGCGCCAGTGCAGGCTCAGGTGCTGACGGGTGAGGTCGATGCTGACCACGTGGAAACGCTGGCCGTCGAACTCGCGCTCGTCGCTGTCCAGCGCGCTGGCACGCGAGGCGCAGCCGGCCAGCGTGGCGAGCAGCAGCACAGCGCCGAGCAGCGGGCGCCAGCGGGAAAGCGTCGAAACCGGTGCGGACGATACGGGCATCCGTCGATGGTCGCCGGGCAACGCGGTGTGACGCAAGCGCGGTCGTCGGCGCGGTCGGGCCGCTGCGGCCGTCGGCGCTACACTACGGGCTTTGCCGGCACCCGCCATGCCTTACTGCCCCATCGTCGCCACGCTCGGTTACGTGCTTTCGCCCGATCGCCGCCGGGTGCTGATGATCCACCGCAACGCGCGACCCGACGACCAGCACCTGGGCAAGTACAACGGCCTCGGCGGCAAGATGGAGCCGGGCGAGGACGCCGCGGGCTGCATGCGCCGCGAGATCCGCGAGGAGGCCGGCATCGAGTGCACCTCCATGCAACTGCGCGGCACGCTCAACTGGCCCGGCTTCGGCAAGCAGGGCGAGGACTGGCTAGGTTTCATCTTTGTCATCGACGGCTTCGAAGGCACGCCGCTGCAGGCCAATCCGGAAGGCACGCTGGAGTGGGTCGAGCGCGATCGGCTGATGGAACTGCCGATGTGGGAAGGCGACCGCCATTTCCTGCCGCTGGTGTTCGACGACGATCCGCGGCCGTTCCACGGCGTGATGCCCTACCAGGGCGGCCGCATGCAGTCGTGGTCGTACAGCCGGCTGTGAGCGAGGCGGCGAAGCAAGCCGGCTACTCGGCGGCGGGTGGGGGTGACGGGCGTCCGTCGGTCAGCGTCCGAAGCGGCGGCCGTCGCGGTCGAAATGCCCCTGGCCGGCGCCGATCGAAATGCTCATGCCGCCGGTGGGGTGATCGCAGTCGCCGAAGGCCTTGCTGAGGTTGACCGTGCCGGTCTGGTAATTGCCGCTGACGTGGTTCCCAGCGACCACGCCCATGCCCACGCTGCCGTGCACTTGGGTGTCGTTGTAGGTGGCGTCGTCGCAGTGGTCCGCGGTGTCCGCCTCGGCGGCGAGGCCTGCATCGGTGCTGCCGCTGGTGTCGCCGTAGTAGACGCCGGGCGCGGTGCTCGCAGTGGCAGGTTTGGCGGCGCGGCTGCTTGCCGCGGGCGCGGCCGATGGCGGCAGCTTGAGGTTGAGCGGCGGCGAGGCCGTCTGCGCCGCGGCGGGGAGTGCGAGCAGGCTCGCGACGAAGATGGGGAGAAGAGGGGACGCTTTCATGTGTGCTCCGGATCGTTGTCCTGCCAACGCACGAGCACGTGTCGACGTGGACATGGCCATTGGAACCGTACCGCCGTGACAAGTTCCGACTCGCCATGGCGGTAGGAGCGCACCCCTCGATCGAGTCGAGGGCAGGCTCTGTGCGCGAATGCCTTTGGCTTTGATATCGATCAGGAGTAAAGGCATTCGCGCACAGGGTGCGCTCCTACCGGGTTCCCGTTCAGCCCGACGTCTCGATCCGCTCCACCCGGCGCAGCCCGCGTGGCAGCACGCCGCCGCGGCTGGCGCGGTTGCCGCCGTATTCGACCAGGTCGGCCCACTTCAGCGTGAGCTTGCGCTGACCGGCGTACAGGATGACCTCGCCCTTGCCTTCGGCGACCACGGCCACGCCGGCCACGCGTTCGCCCTCGGCCAACTGCTTCTTCGGAATCTCGATCAGCTTGTTGCCCTTGCCCTTGTCGAGCTCCGGCAGCTCGGCCACCGAGAACATCAGCAGGTGGCCTTCGCTGGTGACCACCACGATGCGGTCGCGCGCGGGATCGGCGCTGGCCTGCGGCGCCAGCACCTTCGCGCCGTCGCTGAGGCTGATGATCTGCTTGCCGGCCTTGTTGCGTCCGGTGAGCGATTCGAAGCGGGTGACGAAGCCGTAGCCGAAGTCGGTGGCGAGGATCAGCCGGGTGTCGTTGTCGCCGGCCGCGAGCGCGTCGAAGCTGGCGCCGGCCGGCGGGGTGAAGCGGCCGGTCAGCGGTTCGCCGTTGCCGCGTGCCGAGGGCAGCGTGTGCGCCGGGGTGGAATAGCTGCGGCCGGTGGAGTCGATCACCGCGATTTGCTGCGTGGTGCGCGCCTTCACCGCGGCGAGCAGGCCGTCGCCCTCGCGGTAGTTGAGGCCTTCGGCGTCCACGTCGTGGCCCTTGCCGGCGCGGATCCAGCCCTTCTGGCTGAGCACCACGGTGACCGGCTCGCTGGCCACCAGCGCGCTCTCGTCCAGCGCCTGCGCCACTTCGCGCTGCACCAGCGGCGAGCGGCGCGCGTCGCCGTACTTCTCGGCGTCGGCGCGCAGCTCGTCCTTGATCAGGCCCTTGAGCTTGGCCGGCGACTTCAGCAGCACGTTGATGCGCGCGCGCTCCTCTTCGAGCTGGCTGGCCTCGGCGGTGATCTTCATCTCCTCGAGCCGGGCCAGCTGGCGCAGCCTGGTTTCGAGGATGTAGTCGGTCTGCTCTTCGGACAGCCGGAATCGGCTCATCAGCACCGGCCTGGGCTCGTCCTCGGTGCGCACGATGCGGATCACCTCGTCCAGGTTGAGGTAGGCGATGCGCAGGCCTTCCAGCAGGTGCAGGCGGCGCTCGACCTTGCCCAGGCGGTGCTCCAGGCGGCGGGTGACCGTGGCGGTGCGGAAGCTCAGCCACTCGGTGAGGATGCGCTTGAGATCCTTCACCTGCGGCCGGCCGTCCAGGCCGATCATGTTGAGGTTGACGCGGAAGCTCTTTTCCAGATCGGTGGTGGCGAACAGGTGCTGCATCATCTCGTCGGTGTCCACGCGGTTGGAGCGCAGCACGATCACCAGGCGGATCGGATTCTCGTGGTCGGACTCGTCGCGCAGGTCCTCGATCATCGGCAGCTTCTTGGCGCGCATCTGCGCGGCGATCTGCTCGAGGATCTTCGACGGGCTGACCTGGTGCGGCAGCGCGGTGATCACCACGTTGCCGTCTTCCACGCCGTACACCGCCCGCGCGCGCAGCGAGCCGCCGCCGGTGGTGTAGATCGCCTGCAGCTCCTTGCGCGGGGTGATGATCTCCGCCTCGGTCGGGTAGTCCGGGCCGAGCACGTGCTCGCACAGGTCGGCGACGCTCGCGTCCGGATCGTCCAGCAGGCGGATGCAGGCGCTCGCCACCTCGCGCAGGTTGTGCGGCGGGATGTCGGTGGCCATGCCCACGGCGATGCCCATCGAGCCGTTGAGCAGCACGTGCGGCACCCGCGCGGGCAACCAGCTGGGCTCGTCCATGGTGCCGTCGAAGTTCGGCACCCAGTCCACCGTGCCGTGGCCCAGCTCGCCCAGCAGCGCCTCGGCGATCGGGCTGAGCTTGGACTCGGTGTAGCGCATCGCCGCGAAGCTCTTGGGGTCGTCCGGCGAGCCGAAGTTGCCCTGGCCGTCCACCAGCGGATAGCGGTACGAGAACGGCTGCGCCATCAGCACCATCGCCTCGTAGCAGGAGCTATCGCCGTGCGGATGGAACTTGCCGATCACGTCGCCGATGGTGCGCGCCGACTTCTTCGGCTTGGCGCCGGCGGCCAGGCCCAGCTCGCTCATCGCGTAGATGATGCGCCGCTGCACCGGCTTCAGGCCGTCGCCGACGAAGGGCAGGGCGCGGTCCAGCACCACGTACATGGAATAGTCGAGGTAGGCGCGCTCGGCGTATTCCTTCAGCGGGATCTGTTCGTAATTGGCTTGCAGGTTCATTTTTTTCGATCGATCGATAGGCGCGCCGGCGGCGCGGACAGCCGGTCGATGGTGCCAGAACGGGCCGGGGGGCGACAGCTTGTGCGGGGCAGGCTGCCGTGCCGCCGTCGCACGGGCTGCGCCGGCGACGCTGGCCGGAGGCGGGGGCGCTCGGTATCGTGGCGGCCTTGCCCGTCGTGCCTCGATCCATGCCGTCATCCCGCCTGCTCGGCCCTGCCGATCCCGCCCCGTTCACCGTGCATCGCGCCGGCGGCCGCTCGCCGTTCCTGCTCACCTGCGACCACGCCGGTCGCGCGGTGCCCGCCGCGCTGGGCGACCTCGGCGTGCCGGCGGCGGAGTGGGACCGCCACATCGCCTGGGACATCGGCGCGGCCGGCATGGCGCGGGTGATCGCCGAGGCGCTCGATGCCTGGCTGATCTGCCAGACCTACTCGCGGCTGGTGATCGACTGCAACCGGCCGCTGGACGCGCCCGGTTCCATCGTCACGGTGAGCGAGCGCACCGAGGTGCCGGGCAACCGCGATCTTTCCGCCGAGGCGATCGCCGCCCGGCGCGGCGAGATCTTCCAGCCCTACCACCAGCGCACGGTGCAGGAACTGGACCGCCGCGCCGCCGCCGGCCAGCCGACGATCCTGGTCACCGTGCACAGCTTCACGCCGGTGTTCATGGACGACACCCGCGCCTGGGAACTGGGCGTGCTGTACCAGCGCGACGCGCGGCTGGCGCGCCCGCTGCTGGAACTGATGCGCGCCGACGGCTGGTGCGTGGGCGACAACCGGCCCTACGCGGTGAGCGACGCCACCGACTATGCGATCCCCGTCCACGGCGAGCAGCGTGGCTTGCCGCACGTGGAGCTGGAGGTGCGCCAGGATCTGATCGCTGCGGCTGACGGCCAGCGCGCGTGGGGCGAGCGCATGGCCGGATGGCTGCTGCGCGCGGCGGAGCTTGCCGGGTTGCCGTAGGCAAGCTGGTCGCTACTGGGCGTAACTGCGGCTCTTCGTGGGAGCGACTTCAGTCGCGACGGTGCAGGTCGATGGGGCTGTCGGGGCTGAAGCATTTTCTTCAACCTCCCCTACATGGCCGGGACGCGGGTGCTGTCGATGCCGAGCTTGTGCAGCTGCGCCTGCACGCTGTCCGGCCCGGCCAGGTGGGCGGCGCCCACCGCGATGAACACCGTGCCGGGCGTGTCGAGCATGGCCTTGATGCGGCCGGCCCAGGCGGCGTTGCGCTGCACCAGCAGGCGCCGGTAGAGCGCGGGCGTCTCGCGCCTCATCAGCTCGTTTTCGAGCCGGGCGATGGCCGCGTCGTCGCCCGCCTGCCAGGCGTCGAGCAGGGCCTGCAGTTCCACGCTGGCGTGATCGGCCTCGTGCACGGTCTGGCGCAGCATGTCCAGCTGCAGGCGGGTCGGCATGTCGGCGAGGAAGTGGATCTGCTCCTCGGCGGTTTCCAGCGCCCGCACCGGCTTGCCCGCCTTGGTCATCATGTCGCGGAGCTGGCGATCGACGCCGCGGGCGGGGTCCAGCCCGGCGCGGGTCAGCGGCGCCAGGGTCAGGGTCAGCGCGGCCAGCCACGGGCGCATCACGTTGAGCGTAGTGGTGCCCGGCAGGCCGGCCTTGCGGGCGGCGAGATCCAGCCGGTGGAAGTCGCCGGACGAGAGCAGGCTGGACAGCGGATGCGCCGCATCCATACCCAGCCGCAGCACCAGCGCGGTCATGTTGGCCGGGCTGTCGTCGGTGATCTCCACCACCAGCGCGCCGCTGTGCGCCAGCGCGCGATCGAGCGCCGGATAGTGCCAGTCGGCGTCTTTGGGCAGCAGGTGGATGGTGCCGAACAGGTACAGCGTGGTGTCGGCATCCTTCACCACCCACAGCGCGGGCTTGGCGACGACCCACGCGGGCAGCAGCAGAAGGACCAGTGCCGCCAGCAGGGGGAGGGCACGCTGCCTCACAGCGGATGCGGCTCGATGCGCAACGAGCCGCGCAAAACGTGGAACGGCTCGTCCTCGTCGGCGTGGCTGTGCCAGCTCATCGAGCCGTGCACCCGGGCCGCCTTGGCCGGGGTGTCGTCGACTTGCGCCAGCACGTGCGGGGACCACGGTTCGTCGAGACGGGCGACCGCGTCGGTCGGGTTCAATACATGGGCCATGCGGCCACGGTAGGGTGGACCGGCCCGGCGTTCAAGCGATGCTTCCGTGGCCGGGGAACGGCCGTTGCGGTGGCTGCAGGGTGGTCGCCCCGGCGGCGAGCAGCCGGGCGTCGGCGCGGCGGAACGCGTCGGTGATGCTCTCGCCATCGCCCACGCCGACCACGCCGAACCGTGCCGACAGCGTGGTGGGCACGCCCGGCACCGACAGCTTCGCCAACGCCTGCGCCAGCCGCGCGGCCATGGCCTGCGTCCGGTCCAGTGCCAGACCGGGCAGCAACACCATGAACTCGTCGCTGCCGAAACGGCCCACCCGGTCGGAGCGGCGCAGGTGCGCTCGCAGCACCCGTGCCACCTCGACCAGCACCCGGTCGCCGCCGGCATGGCCGAAGCGGTCGTTGATCTGCCGGAACCCATCGATGTCGAGCACGATCAGCGATATATCGGCAGGCCCTGGCCGTGGGCTTCGGCCAGCTCGCGCTCGGCACACTCGATGAAATACGCGCGGGAGGCGACCTGGGTCAGTGTGTCGTTGAGTGCCAGCTCGCCGGATGAGCGGCTCTGCGCGATCAATGCCGGCGCCGCCAGGCCGAAGCAGGCGCTGGCGGCGATCATGCAGATCGCGAACGGGTACGCCAGTCCGCTGTCGGTCGAGCCCAGTACCGCCAGCATCACCGCGGCGACCGTGGCGAACAGCACCAGGCTCGCCGCGCCACGCAGCGGGCCCTCGGTGTGCACGATCCACAGCTGCGGAATGACCAGGCGGTGTGCCTGTGAGGTACAGGCGGTCGAGCCATGGCGTGGCCAGCATCGCGCCAGGCACCAGCACCGGCAATGCCCGCCAGCCCATCACCAGCAGTGCGGCGAAGGTCAGCCCGGCCGACGGGAACCACACGCCGGCATGCGGCCCGCAGGGCACGAGACCGGACAGGTACCACAGCGCCAGCCAGGCCACGGCGAGGATCGGGTAGCGGTATGCCGCGCTGCGTTGCGCGCCCAGTTGCACCCATGCGCGCGGAATCGTTGTCGTCCTTCACGGCATTCCCCATGCGATGTCCCGTCGGCAAGGCCCCCCCGGCCCGGGCGTGGCCAGTATGCCGATCCGGGGGGCGTGGCGCCAAAAATCCGCGTGGCGGCCGGCAAGCTTGACGAAAGGCGCGGTGTCAGCGCGGCGCGCGGTAGCCGCCGGGCACGCCGTGCGGGCTGAGCACCAGTTGCCAGAGCTGGTCGCGGCGGCTGCGGAACACCGCGGCCGACACGCCCAGGTAGAAGTGCCACATGCGGCGGAAGCGCTCGTCGTAGCGCGCCGCCAGTTCGGACCAGGCGCGATCGAAATTGTCGCGCCAGGCCATCAGGGTGCGGTCGTAGTCGGCGCCGAAGTTGTGCCAGTCCTCTACCACGAACAACCCTTCCAGTGCGGCGGTGACCTGGCTGGCGGCGGGAATCATCGAGTTGGGAAAGATGTACTTCTCGATCCAGGGGTCCGGTTGCGCCGGCGCACCGTTGCTGCCGATGCTGTGCAATACCGATAGGCCGTCGTCCTTCAGGCAGCGCCTGACGGTTTCGAAATAGCTGCGGTAGTTCTTGCCGCCGACGTGTTCGAACATGCCGATCGAGTACACCGCGTCGAAGCATTCGTCGATCTCGCGGTAATCCTGGAGGCGGATCTCGATCGGCAGCCCGGCGCACAGTTCGCGGGCATAGTCGGCCTGCTGCTGCGACACGGTGATGCCGACGCCCTCGACGCCGTAGTGTTCCGCCGCGTACTTCAGTGCCTCACCCCAGCCGCAACCGATGTCCAGCACACGCTGGCCCGGCTGCAGTTGCAGCTTGCGGCAGACCAGGTCGAGCTTGGCGGCCTGGGCGTCGTCGAGGTTGTCGGCCTCGGCCCAATAGCCGCACGAGTACACCAGCCGCTTGCCCAGCATGGCGTGGAACAGGTCGTTGCCGAGGTCGTAATGCAGCTTGCCGATCTCGTAGGCGCGTTCGCCGCGCTGCAGGTTGATGAAGCGGGCCTTCAGATGGGCGAGCAGGACGTCGAGCGTTTTCAGTTCCTGATCCAGGCCGGCGGTCAGCAGTCGCGTACACAAGCCGGGCAGGTCGGCGGCGTCCCACCAGCCGTCCATGTACGCCTCGCCCAGCCCCAGCGAGCCGTGCGAGAACACCCGCGCATACAGACGTTCGTCGTGCACGCGCAGGTCGCAGGGGCGGTCGCCGTTGATCTGGATGCCGGCCTGCGCCAGCAGCTGTTCGGCCTTCAGTCGCAGCGAATCGGAGTTCATCGACGCCTCCCACGCGATTGTCCGGATGGTGGATCGGCCGGCGGCCGGACGCGGCATCGCCGTCATGACTGGCGCCAGCCTACTACGGCGCATGCGATCGCCCGAGACGGACATGGCGCGCTCGATGGTCGGCCGTCACGACGCCTCGACCATGCCGAACTCGGCGGGAAAGCGCGCCCAGAACAGCGGCGCTTTTTCCTGCTTCACCAGCGCTACCAGCGTGTCCGCGTCGGCGGCGTCGACGATGAACTCCACCAGCACGGTCTGCTCGCCGGCCAGCTCGAAGAAGTGCGCGGCGTTGATCTGCCCGTGCCGGCCGAAGCCGGCGATGGTCTTGAATGCCGAGCCGCCGTGCACGCGGTGTTTCTTGGCCGCTTCCAGCAGCCACTCGTACAGCAGCATGCCCTGGTGCTTCTGGTTCTCGTGCATGTAGAAACGCAGCGAATAGCCGTTCATGCGAATGCTCCCGGATGGATGATGCCAGGCCGTCTAGCGGGCGGCGACGATGGCGCGCACCAGCCCGATGCCGGCCAGCGTCATGGCCAGTGTGCCGATCACGTGGGCGCCGACGATGGCCAGTGTCCACGCGTACTGCTGGCGCAGCATCAGCGTGACCGTCTCGGCCGAGAAGGTGGAGAAGGTGGTGAGCCCGCCGAGGAAGCCGGTGGTGAAGAACAGCCGCGCCGCCGGCGAGAGTGCGTCGAACTGGCTGAACACGCCCATCGCCAGGCCCATCAGCAGGCCGCCGAGCAGGTTGGCCCCCAGCGTGCCCAGCGGCAGCGTGGGAAACAGCGGGTTGAGCCAGTAGCCCAGCATCCAGCGAAGCACCGCGCCGAGGAAGGCGCCGCAGCCGACGGCAAACAAAGAGGTGAGATCCATGCGCATCCGGATTCCAGCAGTCGTGGTGCGGGTGCGGCGGGCATCGGCAGGCGGTGCCTGGGCAATGCCCGGTCGCCCCGCGAAGGGGTCGGCCAGGCATCATCAGCCTTGCGGCGGTTCGGGGAGGCATGCCATCTCCCATCGGTCGGCGGATCGTAGCAAATACGCAGCGCACCCGGTCAACCGCGGGGCGCAGGCGATATGCTGGCGCGCCTGCCCGACGACCGGCTCTCCGCGCCCATGACTCCCGCCGCTCCCTCCGTTCCGCGCAGCCTGCCGTGGCTGCTGGCGGGGTTGTCGATGATCGGTCCGTTCTCGATCGACGCGGTGTTCCCGGCCTTCCCGCTGATCGGTGGCCACTTTGCGGTGGACGACACGGCCCTGCAGCAGCTGATCAGCGTCTACCTGCTGACCTATGGCGCGATGAGCCTGTTCCACGGGGCGATCTCCGATGCGATCGGGCGCAAGCCGGTGATCATTGCCGGCATGCTCGTCTATGCGCTGGCGTCCGCCGGCGCGGCGCTGTCGACCAGCTTTTCGATGCTGCTGGCGTCGCGTGCGCTGCAGGGGGCCTGCGCCGGTGCCGGGCTGGTGGTGGGGCGTGCCATCGTGCGCGATTCGCTGCAGGGCGCCGCGGCGCAGCAGCTGATGTCGCGGGTGATGATGATCTTCGGCATCGCGCCGGTGATCGCGCCGATGGTGGGCGCGCAGCTGCTGTGGCTGGACGGCTGGCACGGCATCTTCTGGCTGCTGATGGCGTTCACCGTGCTGATGGCGCTGGCGCTGATGGCCCTGCTGCGCGAGACGCATCCGCCGGCCAGCCGCACGCGGTTCGTGCCGCGCGAACTGGTCGCGACCTATCTCTCGTTCGGCCGGGATCGGCCGTTCCTGCCGCTGCTGATCGCCAGCACGATCAACTTCTGCGGGTTGTTCCTGTATATCGCCTCGGCGCCGCGCATCGTGCGCGAGTTGCTGCACCTGACGGCGCAGGGTTTTCCCTGGCTGTTCCTGCCGGTGGTGGCCGGGCTGGTGTTTGGCGCGTGGTTGTCCGGGCGGCTGGCGGTGCGGCACAGCGTGGCGTTCACGGTGAACCTCGGTTACGCCTCGATGGGATCGGCCTGCCTGCTGCACCTGCTGGGCGGTCTGCTGGCGCCCGACGGGGTGCTGCCCTGGTCGATGCTGCCGCTGGTGCTGCACGGCATCGGCGTGCAGTTGGCCTTTCCGACACTGACGCTGCTGCTGCTGGACCGCTTTCCGCAGCGCCGCGGTGGCGCCTCGTCGGTGCAGGCTTTCGTCAGCCTGCTGCTGAATGCAGGCGTGGCCGGCGTGCTGTCGCCGCTGCTTTCGTCCAGCCTGCTGCCGCTGGCCGTGGGCAGCAGCGTGCTGACCGGCATCGGCTGGCTTGCCTGGCGCTGGTATCAGGTCCGGCTGCGCGAGGTGCCGCCGCCGCCGCCGCCGCGCGACGTGGAACTGCAGGCGCAGATCGCCGAGCCGCGCTGAGCAGAGCGCCCGAACCATGATCGGGGCGCTCGACCGCGGCGACATGACGGCGGCCACCAAGTCGTTCGACCCGAAGCTGCACGAGAAGCTGCCGGACGACAAACTGAAGGAAGGGTGGGCGTCGCTGGGACAGAAATTCGGCCAGCGCTCGGGTTTCGGTCAGACCCAGAGCCAGCAGATCAATGACATGACCGTGGTGATGCTGCCGATGACCTACCAGCGCGGCAAGGTCGGTGCGCAGGTTGCCTGCAACGACAAGGGCGCCGTCCTCGCGTTGCAGATCGGCCAGATCGCTCCGCCGAGCACGTCGACCAGCCCGGGCATGACGCCGAAGGCGCCCTCGGGCGGCTGATCGGCACCGCGTCGCGCATGCTCAGACGGGCGCACCCTCGGGTGCGCCCGTCTGCTTGTCCGCCAGGCGATGCACGTCGCGCGGCGAGGGTTGGCATGACTTCTGCCATGCGGCATGGCGCGCTGGCGCACTTAGGCTGCGCGCTCCCCAGCCATCAAGCGCCGCGTTTCGTGGCTCGCCTGCATGCTCCCACTCCGTGACAGTTTCCGTGGTTTCCCGTGGCGCCGCCTGGCGGTCGTGTCGCTGCTGCTGTTCGGCTGTGCCGGTATGCGGACGGCCGAGGCCGCCGACGGCGGCACCGGGATCAAGGTCGACGGGCGCATCGATCCAGCCGAGTGGCGCGGCGTCCGGCACATCACCGATTTCCGCAAGGTGCAGCCGCTCAACGGCGACCCGGCCAGCCTGCCGACCGAAGCCGGTGCTGTCCACGCCCAAGGGCTTGGCGATCGCCTTCCGCTGCATCCAGCCGGCGGGCGTGCCGCGCACGCACCAGCGTATCCGCCGCGACGAGCAGGCGCAGCTCGACCGCGTGAACCTGATGGTCGACTTCGACGGCGACGGGCGCATTGCGTACAACTTCATGGTCACCCTGAGCAACGACATCAACGATGCGGTGATCACCGGCGAGAGCCACTTCAGCACCGACTGGGACGGCAACTGGCGGCACGCGGTGAGCGAGGATGCCGAGGGCTGGAGCGTGGAGATGCTGGTCCCCTGGTACATCGCGCCGATGCGCAAGTCGCAACGGTGGCCAGCGCGCCGTGGGCCTGTACCTGGATCGGGTGATCGGCGCCACCGGCGAGGGCGATGCGTGGCCGGTGGCGAGCTTCACCCGCCCCCGCTTCGTGTCCGACTTCGCGCCGGTGACGCTGCCGGCCTACAGTCAGTCGTTGTTCGCCGTCACGCCGTATGTGGTCGGCGTGCGCGACCAGGTGCACGGCCGCCGTCAGGGCAAGGCCGGCGCGGACATCTTCTGGAGGTCGAACGGGCAGGCCCAGCTCGCCGCCACCCTCAACCCGGACTTCGGCCAGGTGAGAGCGACGACCTGGTGGTGAACTTCGGCGTCGAGGAAACCTTCTTCACCGACAAGCGGCCGTTCTTCACCGAGAACCAAGGCATCTTCGATTTCAGCATGCTGCTGGTGAAGCTGTCCTACCGGTTCAAGATCTGAGCGTGGTTCAGTGCGGCAGGCCGCGGGCGGCGAGGAAGGCGCGCGCGTTCTCCGCGTCGTGCTCGAACCACACGCGGGTCGAGCCGAGGCGGAACGAGTAACCCCAGGCGTCCATGTCGGCCATCAGGCGGTCGCGGCCGACGCCGGGCAGTGCGTCGGCCAGCACGATCTGCAGGTAACAGGTGGCGTCCTCCTCCTCGATGGAGTCGGTGGCGTCGGTGTGCACCGCCGCGCGGCGCTCGGGCGGCAGCACGATGAGGTGGCAGGCCTCGTGCAGCAGCGAATGCACCGGCGTGTCGCCGCGGACGTAGACGGTGGTGCCGATGATGCCGGCCTCCTCGTCGCCCCAGAAGCTGCCGGGGATCGGCGCGCCGTCGGCCACGCGCTGCAGCCGCAGGCCGAAGCGCGCGAGCAGCGTCGCGGCCGGCGCCTCGCCGAGGTCGGCCAGGCGCAGCACCGGCCCGGAGGAGGCGTCGTGAAGGGGATCGATGGGATGCATGGCGGGCGTCGCATCACCCGCCGACAACGCGGGTGGCGATCGCGCAGCGGATGGGTCAGCCGGCGGCCGCGCCGGGCTTGCCGTCGGGCAGGGCGACCGACAGCTCCAGCACTTCGTGGCCGCTGTCGTGCTCGAGGCTGATCGAGATCGCCTCGATGTCCACCTGCACGTATTTCTTGATCACTTCCAGCAGCTCGTTGCGCATCATCGGCAGGTAGTCGGGCGCGCCGCGGGTGGAGCGCTCCTGCGCCACGATGATGCGCAGCCGCTCCTTGGCGACAGTGGCCGTGGCTTCGGGCTTGCGCTTGAGGAAATCGAGGATGCCCATGCCGATCAGCTCCCGAACACGCGCTGGAAGAAGCCCTTCTTGATCACGTCGGTGAAGCGCAGCGGGCGTTCCTCGCCAAGGATGCGCGCCACGGTGTCGCTGTAGGCCTGGCCGGCCATCGAGTTCTCGTCGAGGATCACCGGCACGCCGGCGTTGGAGGCGGCCAGCACGTTCTCCGATTCGGGGATCACGCCGACCACGCTGATGCCGAGGATTTCCTCGACGTCCTTCACGCTGAGCATCTCGCCGGCGGCGACGCGACCCGGGTTGTAGCGGGTGAGCAGCAGGTGCTGGGTGATCGCGCCGTCGCCGCGCTCGGCACGGCGGGTCTTGCTGGCGAGCAGGCCGAGGATGCGGTCCGAATCGCGCACCGAGGACACTTCCGGGTTGACCACCACCACGGCCTGGTCGGCGAAGTACATCGCCAGGTGCGCGCCCTTCTCGATGCCGGCGGGCGAGTCGCACACCACGTACTCGAAGCCCTCGTCGGACAGGCCCTGCAGCACCTTCTCCACGCCTTCCTGGGTCAGCGCATCCTTGTCGCGGGTCTGGCTGGCGGCGAGCACGTAGAGGTTGTCGTGGCGCTTGTCCTTGATCAGCGACTGCTTGAGCGTCGCCTCGCCGTGCACCACGTTGACGAAGTCGTACACCACGCGGCGCTCGCAGCCCATGATCAGGTCGAGGTTGCGCAGGCCGACGTCGAAGTCGATCACCGCGACTTTCTTGCCCGCGATGGCCAGGCCGGTGGCCAGCGAGGCGCTGGTGGTGGTCTTGCCGACGCCGCCTTTGCCGGACGTGACGACGATGATCTGTGCACTCAAGGGTTCATCTCCGGGGATTCGTCATTGTTCTGTGGATCGTCGGGTCCGGACGTTTCAGAGCCGCGCGATCATCAATTTTTCACCATCGAGCCAGCATTGCACAGACTGGCCTTCCAGGTCCTTGGGGATCTGTTCGAACACCCGGTAGTGGCCGGCGATGGCCACCAGTTCGGCGCGGAAGTCGGACACGTAGATGCGCGCTTTCTCGTCGCCCTGCGCGCCGGCCATGGCGCGCCCGCGCAGGCTGCCGTAGACGTGGATGTGGCCGTCGGCGATCACCTCGGCGCCGTTGGCGATGGCGCCGGCGACGATGAGGTCGCGTCCGCGCGCATAGACCTGTTGCCCCGAGCGCACGGCGCCCTCGTGGTGCTGCGCGCCGAGGGCGGGGGCGGTCGTCGGCGAGGTGGCGTGGATCGGCTCGCGTATCGATGCCGCGGCGATCGCCGGCTCCACCGCCGCAGAGGCCGGCGCGGCAACGCTGCCGCCCTCCGGCTCGTAGGCGGCGCGGAACCGGGCGATCAGCGGCAGCCCCATGCGCTTGGCCAGCGCCTCGGTCTCGCTGGTGCCATAGGCCAGCCCCACCGGCAGCATGCCGGCACTGCGCACCGCTTCGAGCAGGGCGTCGACGATGCCGTCGTCGGGCAGGTCCAGCAGGTGGCTGAGGTCCAGCACCACGGCGGCGCGTGAGAACAATTGCGGCGCCGCGCGCACGCGGCGTTCCAGCTCGTCGCACAGCGCCGCGGCGTCGGCACGGCGCACGCGCACGCAGGCGATGCCGACCTGGCCGAAGCGCAGGTCGCAGGCGTCGGAGGTATCGATCTTGGCGTTCATGCTCGGGGTTCGGTGGGCAGGGGCAGGCGCTCGGCCAGCCAGGGTTCGGTGGGCAGGCGGCCGTGTTCGAGGTAGGTGTCGCGCACGTAGCCGTAGCTCGGCAGGTCCTTGGCCAGCAGGCTGACCTGCGGACCGGAATCGCCCATGCGCTGCTGGCCGACTTCCTGGAAGCCATAGGTGCCGTGGAACAGCACCACCACGTCGTCGCGCGGTTCCAGGAACACCTCGCAGGCCAGCAGCGGCACGCGCACCTCGGCGTAGCTGGTGACGTCGCAGTAGAAGATGCGCCCCAGGCCGTGGCGGCGGAACGCGTTGGCGATAACGATGCGGTCGATGTAGAGGAACTGCGGATAGTGCGTGGAGAACCAACGGTAGTTCGGGCTCGCGTAGTCGCGCCCCTCGCGCATGGCGATGAGGAAACCGGCGAGCTCGCCGTCGATCAGGGCCACCCGGAAGTAGTCCGCGTGCTCGTAGAGAAAACGCAGCTGCGCCGCGTCGATGGCGAGGATGGAGCGGCCGGCGGCATTGTTGAGTGCCAGTACGGCATCCAGGTCGTGCTCGCGCACGTCGCGGATGGCAAGGGCCATTCGTTGCTCCGCTTGGTATCGAAGAGGGTACCGTGCCGCCGGATGGGCGGGCAGGGCGCCGCATTATGCCATGCGGACGCCCCCACACCCACGGCGCACGATGTAAAACCGGCGTAAAGCGCGCGGCCGGTGTCGTCGGTGGCCGTGACTTCTCGCGCATTGCGGCGGCCGTGGCGCGGCCTATGATGCCGCCCATGCCCTGGTTCCAGTTCAACCACGTCCGCGTCCTGCGCTACACCGGTCTGTTCACGTACCTGTGCGTGAGCCTGCCGCTGTGGCCGGGCAACTGGAGCCTGGCCCAGGTCAGCGCATGGTGGAGCAACCCGACCCTGTCGGGATGGATCCTCTCCTACCTGCTGTTCGGCGCGGCCTACGTGCTGCTGACCCGGCACAGCCAGATCGAGCCCAACCGCTCGCTGCGCACGCCGGCCAAGCTCGCCCTGCTGATGCTCATCACGGTTTCCGCCGTGGCGGTGGGCTGGTTCAGCCAGAGCGGCCTGTCGGCGATGCTGATGCTGGTGATTGCCGTGGTGCTGCCGTGGCAGCTGCCCGTCGCGGCGGGGCTGGTGTGGCTGCTGGCGCAGAACCTGCTGCTGATCCCGGTGATCGCCAGCTACCAGGGCTGGACGGTGGGCACGGCCATCCTGCAGGTGTGCATGTACCTGGGGCTGTCGGCGCTGGTGTTCATCACCTCCACCGTGGCGACCCAGCAGGCCGAGGAGCGCGAAGCACAGCGGCGGCTTAACTCCGAGCTGCGCGCCACCCGCGCCCTGCTGGCCGAATCTACCCGCATCGCCGAGCGCATGCGCATCGCGCGCGAGCTGCACGACCTGATCGGGCACCACCTCACCGCGCTGAGCCTGAACCTGGAAGTGGCCAGCCACCTGACCAACGACAAGGCGGCCGAGCACGTGCGCAAGGCGCAGGCCACCGCCAAGCATCTGCTGGCGGACGTGCGCGAGGCGGTCAGCGAACTGCGCCAGGACGACGCGATCGACCTGACCCAGGCTCTGCGCAGCCTGATCGAGGGCGTGCCGGGCCTGAACGTGCACGTACAGACGCCGCCACGCTTCTGCGTGGAGGATCCGCGGCGCGCGCAGGTGCTGCTGCGCTGCGCGCAGGAGATCATCACCAATACCGCGCGCCACGCCGGCGCGCGCAACCTGTGGCTGCATTTCGCCTATGCGGAGGACGGCCTGCTCGGCCTGCAGGCGCGCGATGACGGCCGCGGCGCCGCCAACTACACACCCGGCAACGGCATGAGCGGCATGCGCGAGCGGCTGGCCGAGTTCGGCGGCAGCGTGACGGTGGACACTGCCGCCACGCAGGGCTTCGCCCTGACCGTGCGCCTGCCGCTGGGCGAGGCCAGCGCGCTGGCCCATGCACCGAGCCGTTTCGAGCCGCCTGCGTTGAGCCTCCCGTGAGTCGGGACGCCGGTTTCGCCGGTCCACCGTCATGCCAGAATGGCGCCTCGCAGGGGGACTGCGGTGTTGCCACGGCACCGGGCTTGCCCAGGTGCCTGCACAGTTATCCACGCTCAGAGGATCCGCAATGATTTCTGTCTGTCTCGTCGACGACCAGAACCTGGTGCGCCAGGGCGTGCGTTCGCTGCTGGACCTGGCCGAGGACATCCGCGTGATCGCCGAGTGCGCCGACGGCGCGCAGGCCGTGCTGGAGATTCCGCGGATCAAGCCCGACGTGGTGCTGCTGGACCTGCGCATGCCCAACATGAGCGGCCTGGAGGTGCTGCAGGCGCTGTCGGCTCGCAACGAGCTGCCGCCCACGATCATCCTCACCACCTTCGACGACGATCAACTGGTGCTGCAGGGCCTGAAGGCGGGCGCCCGCGGCTACCTGCTCAAGGACGTGTCGCTGGAACAACTGGTGGAAGCGGTGCGCACGGTGGCGGCGGGCGGATCGCTGGTGGCGCCGATGGTGACCCAGCGCCTGCTGGCCGGGGTGGGCCGGATCCAGAACCAGTTCACCAGCCTGGAGCAGCCCGACCCGCTGACCGAACGCGAGACCGAGATCCTGCGGCTGCTCTCCGGCGGCTACTCCAACAAGGAGATCGCCAACTCGCTGAAGGTGGCCGAGGGCACGGTGAAGAACCACGTCTCGAACATCCTTTCCAAGCTCGGCGTGCGCGATCGCACCCGCGCCGTGCTCAAGGCGCTGGAACTGGGTATCGTCTGAGCCGCAAGGACGTTCGGCCGTCCATTCGGTGACGCATGTGCCGGCCGCTGCATCGGCTGCCGGGCCTCGCGCAGCCTCGTTTCCGGCCGATTCGTGCTTGTTGCTGCTGCAGATGGCGTTCCTCGGCGCGAGCAAGTACCATCCCCCGCTTCGGCATGCGTCCGTCCCTGCTGCGACAGCTTTCCGCGGGAACTGCCCGGCGGTAGCGGCGATGCCATCCAGTGCTGCGTAGAGACGCCCGGAGAACCTTGGAATGATGCGTGTTCTTGAATTACTTATGGCCCTGGTCATCGTGGCCGTGCTGGCCGTGGTGGTGGGCATTGCGATGCCCGGCAGCGGCCATGTGGAGAGGTCGCTGGTGATCGGCAAGGACATCCGTCAGGTCTATGACGTGCTGAACAATTTCCGTCGCTTCAGCGACTACGCCGAGCTCACCGGCAGCGATCCGACCATCAAGTACGACCTCTCGGGCAAGGCCTACGGCCCGGGCGCCGAGATCAGCTGGACCGGCGCACCGAAGAAGGCCGGCAACGGCAAGCTGACCATCGCCAGCGCCACGCCGGAGTTCGACAAGATCGACTCCGCCGTCAACCACGCCCAGATCGTGTGGAACCTCGACAGCGACTGGCGCGGCAGCGACAAGCACTTCACGCTGGACCTGGAGCGCACGGGCCGCACGCACAAGCTGACCAAGGTCACCTGGGCGTACGACGTGAAGTACGGCTTCAACCTGCTCAACCGTTACTCCAACCTGTATATCCACGGTGCGCCGGATGCCTTCATCCAGTACAGCCTGACCGGCCTGCAGAGCATGCTCGCCTCGGTGAAGAACGTCGACTACAGCGACCTCGTGCCGTACATCGAGCAGACCAAGCCCACGCCGGTGCTGCTGGTGTCCACCAAGATCGATCGCGAGGGCGGCCTGGATGCGCTGAACGAGGCAACCGACGCCGCCGTGAAGCTGCTGCAGGACACCGCCAAGAAGCTCAACGTCAACGTGACCGGTCCGCGCATCCTCGTGGTGAACAACTACGGCGACCAGACCTTCACCTTCGACATTGCCCTGCCGATCGATGCCACCACTCTCACGGTGGCCGGCCAGAGCCACGATCTGACGACCGAGGCCGCACCCAAGGCGCCGGCGGAGCCGACTGCCGCCGCTTCCGCCGCCGCCCCGGCCAGCGCCGCCTCGACCGAAGCTCCGGCCGTGGCCGCCAATGCGCCGGGCAGCACGGACAAGTACGGCCGCCTGATCATCGACCAGGATGTGCGCGCCACCATGATGGCCGGCGGCCCGGCGCTGAAGGGCGAATGGGTCGGCACCTACGCCGGCGTACCGCAGACCCGCGACGAGCTGGAAGCGTACGCGCAGACCCACGGCTACAAGTACGACACCGTGGTGAACCGCTTCTACGACATCCTGGCCCGCCCGGAGAAAATCGATACGGACAACAACATCACCCAGTACGCGCTTTATGACGTCTATCTGCCGTTGAGCGATGCACCGGAGCAGACGCCGGAGCAGGAGGCGGGCATCCAGCCGCCGGCGCTCGACGAAGAGCAGGCTCCGGCCAGCTCGTCCAGCAGCGCGGCTCCCGCCACCGCCGGTTCCGCGGCCGCGCCGGCCGAGGCGGCCAGCGCCGGCAAGTAAGCCGAACGGCGCGAGTCGTCCGACCCCGTCCGTTCGCGGGCGGGGTTTTTTTTCTGGGCGGTGGCCCGCCGGGCACGGCAGGCGTGCCGAACTTTCGCGCCCCCTTGCGGTACATTGCACGGCGCGCCGCCGCCGTCGCGCTTTCCGTCCGCTGGCCCGTGCGGCCAGGCCCACGCCCGCCACCGGCTTTCCGATGATCGAAACCGACCAGCTCACCCGACGCTACGGCAGGTTCACCGCGGTGGACGCGCTCAGCATCCGTGCCGAGCCGGGCCAGGTGCTCGGGCTGCTGGGTCCCAACGGTGCCGGCAAGACCACCGCGATGCGGATGATTGCCGGATTCCTGGCCCCGTCCAGCGGCACGGCGCGGGTATGCGGCCACGATGTGCAGACTGCACCGCAAGCGGCCCGGCGTGCGCTGGGCTATCTGCCGGAGGGTGCGCCGAGCTACGGCGAGCTGACCGTGCGCGAGTTTCTGGTGTTCATCGTGCGCATGCGCGGACTGACCCGCAGCACCGGACGCCAGCGCTTCGAGGAGGCGATCGTCCGGCTGCAGCTCGAAGACGTGCTGGAGCAATGCATCGACACCCTGTCCAAGGGCCTGCGCCGGCGCGTGGGGCTGGCCCAGGCGATCCTGCACGATCCGCCGGTGCTGATGCTGGACGAACCCACCGACGGCCTGGACCCCAACCAGAAGCACGCGGTGCGCCAGCTGATCGACGCGATGGCGCGCGAGCGCACCATCCTGGTGTCCACCCATCTGCTGGAGGAAGTGCACGCGCTGTGCAACCGCGTGGTGATCATCGCCCGCGGGCGCCTGCTCGCCGACGCCACGCCGGCCGAGCTGGAGCAGCGCTCGCGCTATCACGGCGCAGTGTCCTTCAGCGCCCCGGGCAGTGCGGTGTCGCAGGAGATGCTCGGGCGGCTGCCGCAGGTCGCCGCGATCGAGGTCGATCCGCTGGACGGGCGCATCACGGTGTTCCCCAGGCGGGGCGAGCGCATCCTCGAAGCGGTGGAGCAGCTGCTGCGCGCGCAGGGGCTGGAAGTGTCCGAGATCCAGCTCGAACGCGGCCGGCTCGACGAGGTGTTCCGGCATATCACCACGGCGCCGGAGCTTGCCGCATGAGTCCGGTCCAGGCCATCGTGCGGCGCGAGCTGCGCAGTTACTTCGTGACGCCGGTGGCCTACGTGTTCCTGGTGATCTTCCTGGTGCTGGCGGGGATCCTCACGTTCTACAGCGGCGACTTCTACGAGCGCCGGCAGGCCGACCTGCAGCCGTTCTTCGCGATGCACCCGTGGCTGTACCTGATCCTGGTGCCGGCGGTGTCGATGCGGCTGTGGGCCGAGGAGGCGAAGTCCGGCACGCTGGAACTGCTGCTGACGCTGCCGGTGCGGCTGTGGCAGGCGATGCTCGGCAAGTTCCTCGCCGCATGGCTGTTCGTGGGGCTGGCGCTGGCGCTGACCTTTCCGATCTGGATCACCGTCAACTACCTGGGCGATCCGGACAACGGCGTGATCCTCGCCGGCTACCTCGGCAGCTGGCTGATGGCCGGCGCGTTCCTGGCCATCGGCGCGTGCCTGTCGGCGCTGACCCAGAGCCAGGTGGTGGCCTTCATCCTCACCGCGCTGGTCTGCGTGCTGCTGCTGCTGGCCGGGCAGTCGCAGGTGATCGACTTCTTCCAGGAGGCGCTGCCGCGACGGCTGGTCAACGGCGTGGCGCACCTGAGCATGCTGCGCCATTTCGAGGCGATTGCCCGCGGCGTGCTCGACCTGCGCGACCTGGCCTACTTCGTGCTCAGCATGCTGGCCTGGCTGACCGCCGGCGTGCTGCTGCTCGACCTGCGGCGGAGCCGCTGACATGGCCCGCTGGACCTTCGGGCGGCGTTCGCGCCTGGCCGCCACGCTGGCCGCGCTGGTGCTCGTGTTCATCGGCGCCACGCTGGCGTTGAGCCGCTGGATACACGTGCCGCGGATCGATCTCACTGCGGACCGGCTGTACACGCTGACGCCCGGGACGGTGCAGATCGTGGGCCACCTGCAGCGGCCGCTGCGCCTGACGCTGTATTTCTCCGACCACGCGGCGCGCGATCTGCCGCAGCTGCGCAGCTACGAGCAACGCGTGCGCGAGATGCTGCAGGAAATGGTGGCGCGTTCCTCCGGCAAGCTGCGCCTGCAGATCGTCGATCCGGTGCCGTATTCCGACGACGAGGCGAGCGCCGAGGGCAATGGCCTGACGCCGCTCAGCGGCGGCAGCAACGGCGAGCGCGTGTTCTTCGGCCTGGTCGGCACCACGCTGCCGGCCGATGGCGTGCCTGCCGGCGCCGAAGGCAAGACGCTGTCGGTGCCGTTCTTCGATCCGGCGCGCGAGACCTTTCTCGAATACGACATCGCCAAGCTGCTGTACGAACTCAATGAGACGCGCAAGCCGCGCATCGGCCTGATCAGCTCGCTGCCGATGGCCGGCAACCCGGTCATCGGCGAACCGGCATGGACGGTGCTGGGCCAGCTGCAGCAGCTGTTCTCGATCAGCACGCTCGATCCGGCCAGTCTCAAGCAGATCGACAAGAACCTGCCGGTGGTGCTGCTGGTGCATCCCAAGCACCTGTCCGACGACGCGCTCTACGCGCTCGATCAGTACGTGCTCGGCGGCGGCCACCTGGTGGTGTTCGTCGACCCCGATGCCGAGCTGGACAGCACGCCGTTCGTCGATGCCTCCACCGGCGTCACCGACGACCACAACTCCGACCTGCCACGCCTGTTCAAGGCCTGGGGCGTGGTCTACGACGACCGCAAGGTGGTGCTCGACCGCTCGCGCGCACTGAAGATCGAGCTGGGCGATACCAGCTTCAACCATCCGGCGATGCTCGGCCTGGGCGGGCAGGAGCTCAACCGCGGCGATGCGGTCACCGCCAGCCTGCAGCAGATCGACCTGTCCTCGGCCGGTCACTTCGACCTCGCGCCGGATGCCGCCACACGGCTGATTCCGCTGTTGCAGACCAGCGTGGATGCCCACGTGGTGCCGGTGCAGCGGGTGATCGAGGCCGCCAGCGACCCGTCGCTGCTGCTGCGCGACTACGCCCCCGACAACGTGCGCTACGTGCTCGCGGCGCGCCTGCGCGGCACGCTGTCCAGCGCGTTCCCCGAGCGGGCCTCGCCCACGCACATTGCCCACTCGGCGCCGAACGCGGAGGTGATCCTGGTGGCCGATACCGATCTGCTCACCGATCGCCTGTGGGTGGACACGCAGAGCTTCCTCGGCCAGCCGATGCTCAACGCGTTTGCCAGCAACGGCGACTTCATCACCAACCTGGTGGACAACCTCAGCGGCTCCTCGGCGCTGCTGTCGATCCGCGGCCGTTCCACCTCGCAGCGCCCGTTCACCCGCGTGCAGGCGCTGCAGAACGCGGCCGACCAGAAGTTCCTGCTGAAGAAGCAGGAGCTCGAGCGCGAACTGGCCG
Source organism: Dyella sp. KRB-257 (assembly GCF_049445995.1). Lineage (NCBI taxonomy): Bacteria > Pseudomonadati > Pseudomonadota > Gammaproteobacteria > Lysobacterales > Rhodanobacteraceae > Dyella > Dyella sp. KRB-257. The sequence continues at coordinate 184,868 of NZ_JBMSDZ010000003.1, forward strand.
AGACGCGCTCCCGGCTGGAGGAACTGCAGCCGGCGCGCGGCGGCCGCGACGGCCAGGCCAGCGCGGAGCAGAAGCGCGAGATCGAGCAGTTCCTGCAGCGCAAGCTGGCGATCAGCAAGGAGCTGCGCGATGTGCAGCACCAGCTCAACGCCGAGATCGATGCGCTGGGCCTGCGCCTGAAGTTCATCAATATCGTGCTGGTGCCCGCGCTGGTCACCCTGCTCGGTCTGCTCTACGGCTGGCGGCGCACCCGGCGCAGTCGCAGGCGCGTGTGAGGGTGGCAATCTGCCGCGCGAGCGCAGGCGCTGCGACGGCTAAGCTGACGGACTTGGCCGCTGCCCGGCCGGGATCGTGCCCGTGATGTCGACGCTGCTGAAATGGCTGGTGCCGTGGGAGTTCTCATGGCTGTTCCTCGCCACGTTCGTGCTGGCCTGCGTGCTGTACGTGCGCGGCCGCGCGCGCGTGCGGGTGAGCCGCGGCCGCCAGCTGTCGTTCTGGATCGGCATGGCGATGATCTACGCATCGCTGCACACGTATTTCGATTACTACGCCGAGCACGAGTTCTTCATGCACCGCATCCAGCAGGTGCTGCTGCATCACCTGGCGCCGCTGCTGATCATCGCCTCGTATCCGGGCGCGGTGCTGCGCGCGGGGCTGGCGTTGCCGTTGCGCGTGCGTCTGCGTGCCGTGCAACGCACGTGGCCGGTGCGCCTCGCCGGTGCGGTGCTGCTCAATCCTGCGTTCGCCACGCTCGCCTTCGTGGCGTTCATCCTGGTCTGGCTGATCCCGCACATGCAGACGCTGGCGATGCTCGACTGGCGCATCTACCGTTTCATGAACTGGTCGATGGTGGTCAGCGGCTTCATCTACTGGTGGCTGGTGCTCGACCATCGCCCGCGCCCGCCGGGCCGCATGACGCCGGGGCTGCGTGTACTGTCGCCGGGCATCACCATGACGCCGCAGATCCTGGCCGGCGCCATCGTCACGTTCTCCAAGACCGACCTCTACCCGATCTTCGAGATCTGCGGCCGCGCCTTCACCTTCAACGTGCTCACCGGCCAGCTCGTGGGCGGCGTGATCATGTGGGTGCCGGCGGCGATCATCGAGTCGATCGGCGGCCTGCTGGCCTTGCGCCAGTGGCTGCAGCTGTCGCGCAGCGGACGCATTCGCCGCGAGAGCAGCGATCGGCGACGCCGCTCCGCCGCGGCGGGGACCGCGGCGCACGGCGCCCATTGATCCATCGCGGATCCATCGCGCCGCGGCTCAGTGGCCGTGCCCGATCGCGCTGCCGTGATCCATCGGCGTGGCGGGGTCCATGCCAGCCGGCGCCTGGTCACCCGCATCGACCGCATCGACCGCATTGGCCGGGCGCACGAGGAAATCCACCGGCAAATGGCTGCCGTCGGCGAAGTCCAGCGTGACCGGCACCGTCTCGCCCGCGGTCACCGCCTTGGTCGCCTGCATCAACATCAGGTGATAGCCACCCGGAGCCAGCGCCACGCTGCCGTGGGCGGGAATGGCCAACTGCTCGACCATGCTCATGCGGCCCATGCCACCCTCGGTGGTGCTCTGGTGCAGCATCACGTGGCCGTAGCGGGCGCTGCTGGCGCCGGTGAGCGCCACGGCGGTATCGCCGGTGTTGTGCAGCGTCACGTAACCGCCCGCGGGCAGGCCGGCCGGAAGCACGCGGATCCACGCCTTGTCGGCATGGACCTGGGCCGATTGGCCGGCGTGGGCGGCACCGGCGAACAGCAGGCCGGTGATCAGCAGGGACAGGGAACGGGGCATCACGGTCGGGCTCCGGGGGCGAGCAGCAGGTGCAGGTCGTGGACCAGGTCGTCCTGCGAGTCGGCCGGGGTGGACAGCAGGCGCGCACGGCCCTGCGCGTCGAAGATGTAGATCGCCGAGCTGTGGCTCACCTCGTAGTTGCCGTCGCCCGGATCGGGTTCTCGGCTGAAGGCGGAGCGGTAGCGCTTGCTCAGCGCCTCGATGTCGCCCGGCTTGCCGGTGAGACCGACCGCGCGCTTGTCGAAGGCATTGACATAGGCATGCATGATCTCGGGCGTGTCGCGAGCCGGATCGACCGACACGAACAGGATGCGCGCGCCGTCGGCCAACGGCCCCAGCCGCTGCATCACCACGTGCAGATGGGCGAGGGTGAGCGGGCACACGTCGGGGCAGTGGGTGTAACCGAAGTACAGCAGCACCACCTTGCCGCGGTAGTCCGCGCCGGTGGCCGGCTTGCCGTCGTCGTTGACCAGGTTGAACTCGAGATCGGGCATGTGGCCGGTCACCTGGGTGAGCCGGAACGGCAGCGGCGTGCCGCGCTGGCAGCCGGCCAGCAGGAGTGCTGCGGCAAACAGCAGCGACCCGGCGAGCCAGGGCATGGCGCGACGCGCCCTTATGCGAAGATGGGAAAGGACCATCGCGCAAGGATACGACACGGGGTCCGCAGCTACCTTCACACCGGAGAAAATCGTCCGATGATGCGACAACCTGCCACCCGATCCGGCCCGTGGCTCGTCGCGTTCGCCGGCGCCAGCGGCGTACTGCTGGGCGCATTCGGCGCCCACGCATTGCGCGGCCACCTGGACGCCTCGGCCTTGGGCTGGTGGCAGACCGCGGTGCAGTACCAGCTGTGGCACGCGCTGGCCCTGGCGCTGGCGGTACATGCCGGCCGCGGCCGCGCCGGGCGCGTGGCGGTGCTCGCCTTTGCGATCGGCATCGCGCTGTTCAGCGGCAGCCTGTACGCGATGGCGCTGGGTGCGCCGCGCTGGTTCGGGGCGATCACGCCGTTGGGTGGCCTGGGGTTCGTGGTCGGCTGGGTGGCGCTGGCCATGGCCCTGCGCCGGCCTGTCGACGGCGGCTGAACCTCGCGACCCATTCGGGCGCCCGGCGTCATGCGGGTGTCACCTGCGCGCGGCAGGCTGCGCGCATGAGCACGCTGTCGAACACCGTCGAGTCGTCGCCCGCCCGCTACCTGCGCCGTCATCGCGGCGCGATGGCGGTGCTGCTGCTTGTCGGCGCCTGCCTGGCGATGCTGACCGGCGGTGACCGGGATCGAGCCGCGAGTCCACGCCCGATCGTGAACTCCCTCGTGCACTGGCAGGACGGCCGCCACGACTGGCTGCTGGTCGCCGACCGCGGTACCCACGAGCTGGTGGTCTACGACGCCACGACGGGCGCACCGTTGCAGCGCCTCGGTCGCGACGACGGGCTCGGTTCGGTCGATGCGATCGCCGCGCTTGGCGACCGTCTGCTGGTGCAGGACGCGAGGGGCCAACCGACCCTGCTCGGCCTGCCCTCGTTGCGCGCGGGCACGCTGGCATTGCGCTGAGGCGGCACGCGATCAGCGCGCCGCGGCTGCGGGCTGGCGCGCGATCCACGCGGCGATGTCGCCGATCACCTTCGGCTCCACGTGCGCCGGCCTGGCGTAGTCGGCCGGCGACGGCGGATTGCCGCTCGGCATGAACAGGTGACTCAGCCCGGGATAGCTGCGTAACGTCACGTGCGGATTACCGGCGAAGGCACGCTTCCAGGCGGCGAAATCCTGCGCTGGCGGCACCTGGGAATCGGCCATTCCCTGCAGCACCAGCAGCGGGGCGTGAAGGGCATGCGCGGCGTCGATGGCGTCGTAGTGGGCCAGGCTCAGCCACCAGCTCGCGGGCGCATGGAAGAACTCACCCGTTGGCGGGTGAGTGGGGTCGGCCTTGGCGAGCGCGTCGCGCGCCGCTTCCATCTCGTGGATGGCCGCCGCCATGGGGGCCTGGGGGCTGCCCGGCAGCGTCTTCAGGTAGTTCAGCTGCTGCAGGACCACGTTGAGGTCCAGTCGCTCGGGAGCGGCAAGCAGGACAACGCCGGCCAGATGCCCATCGCGCTGCGCGATGCGTGGTGCCATCAGCGCACCGAGGCTGTGACCAACCACGAAGACCCGGCCCGCGGCGATCTTTGGTTGCTTGCGCAGCAGGCCCAGCGCGGCGAGGGCATCGTCGGTGACTTCGTCGTCGACGGTCAGTGGCGTGGCGGCCAGCTGCTTGCCGTATGTGAGCGTGCGCTTGTCGTAGCGCAGCGAGGCGATGCCTTGCTGCGCCAGGCCGAAGGCGAGATCGCGGAACGGCTTGTTCGGGCCGATGGTTTCGTCGCGGTCGTTGGGGCCGGAACCGGCGACCAGCACCACCGCGGGAAACGGGCCGTCGCCCTTGGGCAGCGTCAGCGTGCCGGGCAGCGGTCCGAGCGGGGAGGGAACGGCCAGCGGGGTTTCGCTCACATTGGCCGGGCGGTCCGTGGCAGGCGTGGCGTCGGCACTGTCGGGTGCAGGGGCGAAAAACAGTCCTGTCACCTTGCCGTCCTTGTCGCAGCCGACGCGCATCACCAGCTTGGCCCTGGCAAAGCGCAGCGGCGTTTCCACCACCTCGCCCGAGGCGATGTAGCTGAGCTGCGGCGCATCGCTGCCCTGCAGGCTGCCGACCTGCGCCGGCAGCGCGGTGCCCCACACGTCCTGCAATTTGGCAGCGGGCAGAGCGTCGGTCATTGCGGCATCGAAGTCGCGCGTGGCATCGGCATAGCGCCCATCACGCAGGCTCTCCAGGATCGCCGCCGAATGCTCGCGGCACGTAAAGGCCGCATCGGCGGCGTCGGTGCGCGTGGCGAGGCTGGCGGCGAACACGGACGCCAGCAGCAGGAGCAGGGTGCGGGTTTCGATCTTCATCGGCATGTTTCCTTACTCGTCATCGTCCATCGGTTCGGGCTTGCCCGGCTTGAGCCGCCCGGCCTTTCGCAGTGCATCGCGCAGCAGGTACTCGATCTGCGCGTTGACGCTGCGCAGCTCGTCTTCGGACCAGCGCTGCACCGCCTCAAGCACGGTGGCGCTGATCCGCAGCGGATAGGCTTTTTTCCCGGCCGCCATGCGCTCAGCGGGCGGCGCGTCGGCGCGCCGCGAGCGCCACGACGAACAGCACGATCATCACGGGAAGGACGGTCATCGTCGCGCTCCTCAGTTGTACAGGCTGCCGGCGTTGACCACCGGCTGGGTGGCGCGATCGCCGCACAGCACCACCAGCAGGTTGCTGACCATGGCCGCCTTGCGTTCTTCGTCGAGCTCAACCACGCCCTGTTCGCGCAGCTTGTCCAGCGCCATCGCGACCATGCCCACGGCGCCTTCCACGATGCGCTCGCGTGCCGCGACGATGGCATCGGCCTGCTGGCGCTGCAGCATCGCCTGGGCGATCTCCTGCGCGTAGGCGAGGTGACTGATGCGTGCCTCGATCACCTGCACGCCGGCCTTCTCCAGCCGTGCCTGGATCTCGTCGCGCAGGTGGTTGTTGATCACTTCGCCGTGGCTGCGCAGCGAGGGCTTCTTCTCATCGTGCGCGTCATAGGGGTAGTTCTGCGCCATCTGGCGCAAGGCCGATTCGCTCTGGATGTGCACGAAGTTCTCGTAGTCGTCCACGCAGAACACCGCCTCGGCCGTGTCCAGCACCTGCCACACCACCACGGCCGCGATCTCGATCGGGTTGCCGTCGTTGTCGTTCACCTTCAACTTGCCGCTCTCGAAGTTGCGCACCCGCAGCGAGACGCGGCGGCGGCTGTAGAACGGGTTGGTCCAGCGCAGACCGGTTTCGCGGGCGGTACCGGCGTACTTGCCGAACAGCTGCAGCACCTGGCCGTCGTTCGGCGCCACCTGGAAGAAGCCCTTCAGGAGAAAGGCCGTCAGCACCAGCAGCCCGATCCCCACAAGAAAGTGCGTGCCCGGCTCCACCCCTGATTTCAAACCGACCAACTGGCTGACACTGATCGCCGCCAGCACCAGGCACACCACGACAAACGGAATGCCCGCGATCGAAAACCCCTTGCGCTCGTTCATGACCTTGCCTCCCTGAAGTTGTGAACATTGGATATCAAATTGATATCACATTGCAAGTGCCGGCCGTCGCCGTTGGTTGTTACGCGTTGGTTGTTACGCGGGGGTGGCGGTGGAAGCGGCCACTACAATGTCGGGTCAACCGATCCGGAGACCCGCATGAAGCCTTTCGGCACGCCGCTTTCGAACCGCGCCCTGCGCGTGCTGCTGCTCGGTTCGGGCGAGCTGGGCAAGGAGGTGGCGATCGAGCTGCAGCGCTTCGCCGTGGAGGTGATCGCGGTGGACCGCTACGCCAACGCGCCGGCGATGCAGGTGGCGCATCGCAGCCACGTGATCGACATGCTCGACGACGCCGCGCTGCGCGCGATGATCGAGGCCGAGCAGCCCGACCTGGTGGTGCCGGAGATCGAGGCGATCCACACGCCCACGCTGATGGAGCTGGAAAAGGGCGGGCTGACGGTGATCCCCACCGCGCGCGCCGCGTGGCTGACGATGGACCGCGAGGGCATCCGTCGCCTGGCCGCCGAGGAACTGCAGCTGCCGACCTCGCCGTACCGCTTCTGCGACGATGAGGCGCAGTACCGCGCCGCCGTCGAGGCGCTGGGTTTCCCGTTCGTGATCAAGCCGGTGATGAGTTCTTCCGGCAAGGGCCAGAGCGTGGTGCGCGATGCCTCGACGCTGCAGGCCGCGTGGGATTACGCCCAGGCCGGCGGGCGTGCGGGCAAGGGGCGGGTGATCGTCGAGGGCTTCGTCGATTTCGACTACGAGATCACCCTGCTCACCGTGCGCCATCGCGGCGGCACCGCGTTCTGCGCGCCGATCGGCCATCGCCAGGAAGACGGCGACTACCGCGAGTCGTGGCAGCCGCAGCCGATGAGCGGCGCGGCGCTGGCCGAGGCGCAGCGCCAAGCCGCGGCGGTCACCGCGGCGCTGGGCGGTCGGGGCGTGTTCGGCGTGGAGTTTTTCGTCAAGGGCGACACGGTGATCTTCTCCGAGGTGAGCCCCCGCCCGCACGACACCGGCCTGGTCACGCTGATCTCGCAGGACCTGTCCGAGTTCGCCCTGCACGCGCGGGCGATCCTCGGTCTGCCGATTCCGCTGATCCGCCAGCTGGGGCCTTCGGCGTCCTGTGCCAAGCTGGTGGAGGGCGAAGGCGCGGCGCCGCAGTATTTCGGTGTGGCCGAGGCCCTGGTCGAGCCGGACACGCAGCTGCGCCTGTTCGGCAAGCCTGCGGTGAACGGCCGCCGGCGTATGGCGGTGACGCTGGCGCGCGACGAGAGCATCGAGGCGGCCAAGGCCAAGGCGATCCGGGCGGCGGCCGCGCTGCGGGTGGAACTGCCGAGCGACTGAGCGCGGCGCGCTGCGGTCATCACACGATCCACGACGGGAGAGAGCAGGGCATGGAGACATCCGGATTTGCACATTGGCTGATCGTGGCGGTGCAGGCGTTCGCCGCGCTGTTCCTGCTGCTGCTCGCGATGGGGGTGGCGCTGCTGCTGGTGACCTGGTTCGTCGACCGCAACCAGACGTCCAACTCGGTGTTGCGCAATTTTCCGGTGATCGGGCATTTCCGCTACGGCTTCCTGCGGCTGGGCGAGTTCTTCCGCCAGTACCTGTTTTCCAGCGACCGCGAGGAGTTGCCGTTCAACCGCGCCGAGCGCGTGTGGGTGTACCGCGCGGCGAAGAATGCGAGAACACCAACGCCTTCGGCTCCACCCGCGACCTGCGCGCCGAGGGCGTGCCGTTCTTCGTCAACGCCGCGTTCCCGGCGCTGGGCGACCACCACGTGGAGCCCAAGCCGCTGCGGATCGGGCCGTACGCGCGCGAGCCGTACGACCACGCCGCGTTCTTCAACATCTCGGCGATGAGCTTCGGTGCGTTGTCCGCGCCGGCGGTGCGTGCGCTGTCGATCGGCGCGGCGCGGGCCGGCATCTGGATGGACACCGGCGAGGGCGGCTTGGCGCCGTACCACCTGGAAGGCGGTTGCGACATCGTGTTCGAGATCGGCACCGCCAAATACGGCGTGCGCACGCCCGATGGCCGGCTCGACGACGACAAGCTCACCGCGATCTGCGCCCACAAGCAGGTGAAGATGGTCAGCATCAAGCTCGGTCAGGGTGCCAAGCCCGGCATGGGCGGGCTGCTGCCGGCGGCCAAGGTGACGCCGGAGATCGCCGCGATCCGCGGCATTCCGGTGGGGCAGGCTTCGCAAAGCCCCAATCGCCATCTCGACATCGCCAACGTGGCGCAGCTGATGGACGCCATCACGCATATCCGCGAACTCACCGGCAAGCCGACCGGCTTCAAGGCGGTGTTCGGCGACATGCGCTGGATCGTCCAGTTGTGCGACGAGGTGGACCGCCGCGGCGTCGAGAGCGCGCCGGACTTCATTATCGTCGACGGCGCCGAAGGCGGCACCGGCGCCGCGCCGCAGACGCTGATGGAAGGCGTCGGCCTGCCGCTGCGCGAGGCGCTGCCGGAGCTGGTGAACACGCTGATTGCGCGCGGCCTGCGCCAGCGCATCAAGGTGATCTGTTCGGGCAAGTGCATCACCGCCTACGACGTGGCCTGGGCGCTGGCGATGGGGGCGGACTTCGTCAACTCCGCGCGCGGCTTCATGCTGGCGCTGGGCTGCATCCAGTCGCTGCAGTGCAACCGCAACACCTGCCCCACCGGCATCACCACGCAGAACCCGCGGCTGCAGCGCGGCCTGGTGGTCACCGACAAGAGCGAAAAGGTGTACCACTACGCGAAGAACGTGATGCACGAAGTAGGCATCATCGCGCACAGCTGCGGACTGGACGACCCGCGCCAGCTGGATCGCACGCACTGCCGGGTGGTGGGCGACGACGGCGTCTCGGTACCGCTGGAGAAGCTGTTTCCCTACCCGCAACCGGCGACACGTAGTTAGGCCCTGGTAGGAGCGCATCCTGTGCGCGAATGCTCTTGCTTTGATGTGTGGATCAGGGGCAAAAGCATTCGCGCACAGGGTGCGCTCCTACACGGTGGGCATGACCACCCAGCCGTCCGGTCCGCGCACCTGCAGCGGCTGGAAGCGGCGCTTGTAGTCCATCTTAGGATGGCCGTCGATCCAGAAGCCCAGGTAGACCCAAGGGATACCGCGGCGGCGGGCCAGTTCCACCTGCTGCAGGATCGCCCAGGTGCCCAGGCTGCGCGCGGTCTCGTCCGGATCGAAGAAGGTGTAGACGGCCGACACGCCGGTGGGGCAGACGTCGGTCACCGACACGCCTAGCAGACGCTGGCCTTCGCGGAATTCCAGGAACAGCGTGGGGCTCCACGGTGCGGTGAGGAAGCGACGGAAGTCGCTGGCCTCGGCCTCGTCCATGCCGCCGCCGGCGTGGCGCGTGCGCAGGTAGCGCTCGTACAGCGCGTGCCGTTCGGCGTTGTAGCCGGGAGTGCATTCGAGCAGGGTAAGGTCGGCGTTGCGCTTGAGGCAGCGTTTCTGCGCGCGGTTCGGCAGGAAGTTCGCCACGTCGATGCGGCAGGGCGTGCACGCCTTGCACTGCGGACAGTTGGGGAAATACAGGTGCCCGCCGGCGCGGCGGAAGCCGCGCTCCAGTGCCGGCCCGTACAGCTGGTCCAGCTGCGGGGCGGCCGGATCGATCACCAGGTTCTGCGCCGTGCGCTCGGCAAAGTAGCCGCAGGCGTGGGGCAGGGTCTGGAACAGGCGGACGCGTTCGGAGCGCATGACCCCGATTCTATGCCTGCATCGGTGTGGCGGATCAATCGTCATGCCCGATCGTCGGGCGGAACGGCCGCGGACCGCCATCGGCGCAGTTCTGCCGTGACGACGGCCCGGCATCGGGTATGGTTTCCAGAACGGGTTCTCCCGTCCGGCCCACGTCGTGCAGCATGGCGCGGTGATTCATGGGCCGCGCCGTGCTGCCAAGCGGTGCGCCCGGTTTACTGCGCGCGATGCATGGCGCACTGGGCGGGCAGCAAGCGGCCGCCGGTGGAAACTGCTAATAGTGCTTCGCTATTCTTTGAACTAGTTTCCGATTGGCTCGGATGACCTTTTGCAGGATGTCATGGGCCTTGGCCGCCCCGACGAAGGGCTTTATTTATTTCGCAAGCACTACACTAGAAGCGGAAGTCCGCCTGCAAATAGGTGAAGCGGCTTGGCAGATCGTAGGTGGATGCATCGTAGCCATTGAGCGAGCACGATACGCACACTGGCGGCTTGCGGTCGAACAGGTTGTTGATGCCGGCAGTCAAGGTGACGTCCAGGCTCAGCGGAAGTTTCCAACTGGCGCGCAGGTCGCTGTAGGCGGTCGCTCCCAGGTCATGCGTGCCGTTTGGACGGGTAGGCGTGATCTCATTGGGATGCGAGCAGATCGCAAACCCGGCGGCACTGGCACAGTCCTCCTTCAGGCGGCTCATGTAGCGCAGCTTGTAGTCCACGGTCCAGGCTCCCCGGGCCCAGCCCAGACCGAGGTTTGCACTGAGGCGCGGGATGGCGCTGTCGGTGAGTTCCAAACCGACGGACCGTGGCTCCTGTGCGCCCACGCCGTTGATGGCGCGGTACGCGGAAACGTAGGTGCCCTGCAGATTGGCGTTGAACTGGCCCATGCCAGACTGCGGACCGCGCCAACTCACCCCGAAATCGTAGCCGCTCGTGTTGACCCGGCCGAGGTTCTGCAGCGTGTTGTCGAAGCCGTCGATATTGCCGGTGGCGTTGCGATGGATACCTTCGCAGAAGACCGAACCGGGATCGCCACTGGCTACGCAGCGATTGAGCTTGGTCTGCGCATCGAGCGCCTGGATCGAGTTGGAGATCTTGATTCGATAATAGCCAACGGTGAAGTCCATCTTTTGCGACCAGGCGTTGCCTGCCGCCCAGCCGGGGCTGTAGACGGCGCCCACGGTCGTGCTGCGCGAAGTCTCCGGCTTCAGCGCGCTGTTTCCGCCCGTACGCACGGAGATCTGCGGGTTGGGCTGCGCGTAGCCCGCCGGTACGCCCAGGGCGGCGCAGTTGGCCGAGGTGACGCCGGAGCAAGGATCCTGCAGCGTGGCGTCGAAGCGCGCAGGCGAGCCGAACAGTTCGCCGATCGACGGTGCGCGGAACCCCTGCGCGACGGTGCTGCGCAAAGTGAGATCGTCGAATACCTGCCAGCGCAGTCCGAGCTTGCTGTTGGTGGTGCCGCCGAAGGTTGAATAATTCGAGTGCCGGGTGGCGGCGGAGAGATCCAGCGATTTCACGCCTGGCAGATCCTTGAGCAGCGGCGCGTTTACCTCGAGGTAGTACTCGTTGATCGAATAGCTGCCCGAGGTCGGGAGCGAGGGGACGCCATTGGACTCGCCGGCAACCACCACCGCATCGGGCTGGTAGGAGCCGTTGTAGCTGCGGTGTTCGTAGCCGGTGGCGAAAGTCAGCGCGCCGGCAGGCAGGTCGAACAGATCACCGGAGAAATTGGCGGTGTACAGCCGGATCTTGTTCTCGCTGGAATCATGCTCGATGTACTGGATGTACTGCAGCATCGCCGGCGTGATGGTGCCGGGACCACCAAAAATGTTCAGTGGCACGCAGGTGCCGGTGCAGCCTGCCAACGGTCCGAGCGCACGCTGGATGTGGGCGATGTTGTAGGTCCCGGTGACGGTCTGTGTGGCCTTGTTGCTGCCGTCGGCGAAGTTGACGTCCCAGTAGTAGTCGTGGTCTCCGATACCGAACGATCCCTGGAGGCCGGTGGCGAAGTAATAGGTGTCCACGTCCTGCTGGTAGCGGCGCGGTCCCCCTTCGACCGGACGACGACCGATCATGATCAGGTTGCCGTTCGCGGGGTCTGCGCTCAGCGTATAGCCGAGCGGATTGTAGGGATTGGTAACGTCCACGCCCACGGTATCGGCCAACCCGCCGGTACCTGCTCCGGGGCCGAGGAAGATCGGCTCGGGTGCTGCCTGGTTGAGCGAAGTGCGGCGGTTGTAGAGCCCCTTTACGTACCAGGTGATGTCGCCGGTGAGGTTATAGCGCGTCTGTGCGAATACAGACTTGCGCTCGTTCGGCGTGAGCAGGAGGTTGTACGGAGCAAAGTTGAAACGGTCTGCAGTGGAGAAATTGTGGAAGTCCGCAGGGTAGTTCGCGGCGCCTGATACCGGGCCGTTGAGCGTGATGTCCTGGGTCTGTCCCGAGGGATCGTTGAAAATGAAGCGTCCGGTAGGGGTTGCCGAACTGCAGTTGGCAAGCCCGGTGCCGGGGACGCATTGGCCACCCGATTGCGCCCATGCCCCTGAGCCGATCGAGTCCTGCTTGACGTAGTTGAAATCGACGAAGTACTCGCCGCGGTCGGTGCGACCGCCGAACGACAGGTCGGCGTTTCGGGTGGCTCCACCCTTGAGGTTGTTGTAGTCCCCGTAATAGATGCTGGCGGCGCCGCCTTGTTGTGTGCGCTTAGTAATGATGTTGACCACACCGGCGATCGCATCGGAGCCGTAGAGTGACGAGGCGCCATCCTGAAGGATTTCGATACGGTCGATGATGCCTGTCGGAATCGTATTGAGATCCACCGCGGCGGATACGCCGGAGGCGGAGCTCTCGTTGACCCAACGCAGGCCGTCCACCAGAACCAGGACGCGCTTGGCGCCGAGGTTGCGCAGATCCAGCGTCGCCGAACCCGAGCCGACACCGCTGCCATCGGGGGGGAAACCGAAGTTGCCCGCCGAATTGAACTTGGTGTTCAGGGCCGAACCCGAGGAACTCAACTGCTGAAGGATGTCGCCAATACTGGTAAGGCCCGCCTTTCTGATCTCGGCGGAGGTAATGGTGATTACCGGCACCTGGGTTGCCATGTCGGCCCCCTTGATGCGCGAACCGGTGACCTCGATGGCCTGCAGCTTCGTAACAGGTTGCTGACTCTTGTCCTGGGCTGTGGCGTCCTGTGCTCGGGCCGGAGCAGAGAGTGCGGTGACGATGGCCATTGCGAGGGTCGATATGTACAGCGCGCGGCGTGATATCGGATTCATATGGCTACCCATTTGGCGTTGGATGGATGTTCTCGGTGGAACTCCGGCGGCGCCCGCGCGCCGACTGGACGACTGTAAGGATTTTGTTATGGGTTTGCCATAGCCCGGGCAGTGCGCTGCGGGAAAACAAAAACAGACGCCGCGCGGAGCGCGGCGTCTGTTGGAAGCGAGCAAACCGGATCGGCGGTGTGCCTTACCAGATCTTCACCTGCTGCTCGCCGGTGCGGACCATCGCGTCGCCCGGCTTGCATTGGAACGCCGCGGCGAACGCCGGCATGTTCGACGGCGCGCCGATCGCGCGCAGCGAGGCCGGTGCGTGCGGATCGGTGTTGAGCTGCAGCAGCGCCTGCTTGTCGCGGATGCTGCCGCGCCAGACGCGCGCCCAGTTGAGGAAGAAGCGCTGGTCTTCGGTGTAGCCGTCGATCTTCTTGCCGGCTTCCTCCGGGTGCTTCTTCAGTGCGACCTGCAGCGCGTCATAGGCCACGTTGAGGCCGCCCAGGTCGGCGATGTTCTCGCCCAGGGTCAGCTTGCCATTGACGTGCGCGTCCGGGTGCGCCTTGATCGGCGTGTACGCGTTGAACTGCGCCACCAGCTTGTCGGTGCGCTCATCGAACTTGGCGCGATCCTCCTTGGTCCACCAGTTCTTGTTGTTGCCGTCGCCGTCGAACTGGCTGCCCTGGTCGTCGAAGCCGTGGCTGGCCTCGTGGCCGATCACCGCGCCGATGCCGCCGTAGTTGATCGCGTCGTCGGCAGTGGCGTCGAAGAACGGCGGCTGCAGGATCGCGGCCGGGAAGTTGATCGTGTTGTCGGTCGGGTTGTAGTACGCGTTGACCGTCTGCGGGGTCATGCCCCACTCCTTGCGGTCGGTCGGCTTGCCGATCTTGTCCACGTCGTAGCGGTAGTTGAACTTGCCGGCGGCCATCACGTTGGCGTAGAAGTTGTCCGGCGTGATGTTCAGGCCGGACCAGTCGCGCCACTTGTCGGGGTAGCCGATCTTGGGCAGGAAGGTGTTCCACTTGGCGATCGCCTTGGCCTTGGTTTCGGCGCTCATCCAGTCGAGGTTCTCGATGCGCGCCTTCAGCGCGTTGCGCACGTTGTCGACCAGTTCCTTCGCACGCGCCTTGGCTTCCGGGGTGAACTCCTGCTTCACGTAGAGCTCGCCCAGCGCCATGCCCATCGCACCGTTCACCGTGCCGAGCACGCGCTTCCACAGCGGCTTCTGCTCCGGCTGGCCGGAGAGGGTCTTGCCGTAGAAGTCGAACTTGTTGTCGGCGAACGCCTTGGTCAGGTAGGGCGAGGCGTCGTCGATCACGTGGAAGCGCAGGTAGGCCTGCCACTGGCTCACCGGCGCCTTGGCCAGCAGCCGATCGAACTCGGCGAAGAACTTCGGCTGCGACAGCGAGAAGCCCTTGTCGATGCTGACGTCCTGTGCCTTGAAGAACTTGTCCCAGCTGAAATGCGGGGTGACCTTGTCGGCGTCCTTGACGCTGACGAAATGGTACTGGTGCTCGGGCGTGCGCAGATCCACCGGCGCGAAGGAGGCCTTGGCCAGCTCGGTCTCGAACGCCAGCACCTGGTCGGCCTGCTTCTTCGCGTCCTCGGCGGACACGCCGGTGAGCTCCAGCGTCTTGGCGATGTAGCCGAGGTAGGCCTTGCGCTCGTCGGCGTGCTTCGGATCGAGGTAGTAATCCCTGGTCGGCAGGCCCAGGCCGCTCTGGAAGGTGTAGCCGATCTGCATGTCGGCGTGCTGGAAGTCGGCGCCCGAGCCGAACGAGAACACCTGCTGGTCGCCGTCGGCAAAGCTCTTGATCAGGTAGTCGGCCACGTCGTTGCCGTTCTTCAGGCCGGCGATGGCGTCGAGCTTGGGCTTGATCGGGTCGAAGCCGGCCTTTTCGCGGGCGGCCTCGTCCATGCCGGACTGGTACAGGTAGCCGATCTTCTGCTCGATCGAGCCCGCCGGCGCGCTGGCGGCGTTCCTTGCGGCGTTCTCGACGATGGTGTGCTGGGTGTTGAGGCTGTCCTCGGCAAGCTTGTCGAACGCGCCCCAGCGACTGCGGTCGTTCGGGATCGGGTTGGCGGCGACCCACTTGGCGTTGACGAAGCCGTTGAAGTCCTGGCAGGCGTTGATGTTGGAGTCCAGCTCGCTCACGTCGAACGCGCTCTTCGGCGCCGGTGCGGCTGCCGCGGTGGCGGCGGTGCCGGCCTTGGCCGGCGCGGCAGCCGGAGCGGCGGCCTGTTCCTGCTTGCCGCAGGCGGCCAGCGAGAGCGCGAGGCTGACGCCGAGCGTCAGGGGTTTCAGGTACGGCTTGGTCATGGATGTCCCTCTGTGGATGGTTTGCCGGCAGGCAAGTGTCGAGCGCGGGTTCTGACCGGCCCGGCAGGCGGTGGTCGTAACTTTCGACGCTAGGCCAAGCGTCATGGGTCAGACAGTGTCAAAGGTCAGGGGTGGGGGCGGGCGGCGTCGCGGCGTCGGGGGAGCCACGCACGCATCTCCGGCGCGTCGGCCTTGAGATAGTCGCGGTCGAGGTTGCCCGCATGGATGCCGGCCTGCAGCAGCACGACCGGCTTGTGCGCGGCGCGCGCCGCGTCGGCGAGCGTGGTCCAGTTGGTGGCACGGTCGCGGCGGCCGGGCGGCAGCTTGTCGGCGAGGATCGGTCGGGGCATTAGGTGTCCTGGATGAAAGCGATATCGGCTGGACTGTAGGAGCGCACCCTGTGCGCGACCGCGCGGTGGCAGCGCCACGGAATGCAATGCCGCCCATGCGCCAACGCCAACCGGTCGCGCACAGGGAGCGCTCCTACAGCGGCACGCGGCTGGCGGGCAGGGTGTCCGGGGCTACCGCGCCGCCGGAGATAATGAAGGCCATGGCTTGGTCCATCGTCCAGTCGGTCGGCGTGAGCTCGTCCACCGGCACCACCACCAGGTAGCCGCCGGTCGGGTTGGGCGTGGTGGGGATGTACACCGCGGCCATCTCGCGGCCGCTGCCTTCCTCGGTCATCACCCGGGTGACGAAGCCGGCCACCTTCATGCCGGGGCGGGGAAAGTCGATCAGCACCACGCGCTGCGTGTTGGAGGGCTTCTGCTGCAGCGCCGCCATCAGCTTCTTGGTGCCGCCGTAGATGGTCTGCACCAGCGGAATGCGGGTGAGCAGGCCGTCGAAGGCGCCGATCAGGCGACGGCCGATCATGCGGTTGGCCAGCCAGCCGACCAGATACAGCCCGAGCATTGTGAGCAGCAGCGCCAGGATGGCGAGGATCCAGCCGTGGTCGAGCGCGGCGGCGGCGTCGGGCGCGGCCAGGCCGAGCGCGCGGCGCACCAGCGTGGCCATCGGCGCGCCGAACCCGGCGAGCACGCCGAACACGAACTTGAACACCAGCCAGGTCACCCACAGCGGCAGGAAGGTGAGCAGGCCGGTGAGTACGTAGCGTTTGACGCGCAGGGGTCGCATCGGAGCGGCATCCTCGGGGAGGGAAAGCGTTCGATTATAAGCGCCGACCGGCCGCGGGCCGACCGCGTCGACGGGTGGTGTGATTTTTTTCCGCGACGTGCGAATCATGCTGGCAATCGGGGAACAGGATTTTGCATGCGCACCGCCAGTCACTCACCGCAGTTCGAGGCGCTGCTGCACGAGCATCGCGGGATCATTCTCAAGGTGGCGGCCGTCTACGCCAGCATGAGCATGGAACTGGACGAGATGAAGCTGGCCTGGCAGGCGCTCGATCGGCGGCTGATGCAGCAGCAGGTCTTTCACCTGCAGCTGTACCGCGATAGCCGGATGGACCACGTGCGGCGACGACTGCGGCCGCTGGCGTGGGGCCTGGTGCTGCAGCTTCCGCTGGGCATCGTGCTGATGCTGTGGGGGATCAGTTTCTGGTCCAGCCATGGGGACGACGTGGGTTCCATGATCAGCGGCATCGCCATGCAGGTGTTCGGCACGCTGGGGGTGATCTTTCCGGCGCGGACGCTGGTGATGGTGTGGGGTATCGACTATGCCGCGCCGGTCCTGGAGATCCAGCGGCGCATCGCCGATCTCCGCGCCTGGCGCGTCAAGGTGGAGGCGCCGGTCTTCGCGGTGCTGGGCAGCGTGATCTGGATTCCCGCCTTGCTGATGCTCGCGCAATACGCGGGTGATCGTGCCGGCGTGACCGTGTGGGGCCACGTCCGTCCGGGATTCGTGGTCTGGCTGGTGCTGTCCACGGCGGTTTCGCTGGCCGTGGTCGGCCTGGCCTACGTTGTGCTGCGGCGCCTCGGGCTGCTGCGGTGGCTGGCGAACCTGGCCGCCGGCAAAGCGGTGCAGCGCGCGGAATCCGAGCTCGATGCAATGATCCGTTTCGAGCGGGAGAACGGCTGAAACGGTTGCCCAGTGCGTCCGCCTCTGAGGCCGTGCCCGAATCCGCATGCACGCGCGGGAGCCTCATCGCAGAGGGCCGAGCGGCAGGCGGTTACTGCCTTCGGGCGCAGGTGAGCCGGGCGTGCGGTGGATTTCAGTGGCAGGGCGTCACTGCCTGCGGCACATACGCCGCCGCAGGCCGGATCGCCAGCCACACCCCGCGGAAGCGCTGCACGTGCAGCGCCGGGCAGGCGCGGGCCTCGGCTTCGGTCTTCGGGTAGGTGACCACCACACCCTGCGGGTGGGTCGCTGCCCATTGGCGCAACGCCCCAGGGCCGGCGCCTTCGTCGAGCGGCCGGGTCAGCCGTCCGGCGAAGGTGAACTGGCCGTTGTAGCTCTCGTTGTTGAAGATCGGACGCCCTTCGGCCTGCGCCTGCGCCAGCACCCGGGAGGCCTCGCGCAGGTCGAAGGCGTGCCACCAGGTCAGGGTGAACAGGGTGGCGATCGCCAGCACGCCGAGCAGCGCCGAGAGCACGATCTTCTCCAGCTCCGCGCCGCGGGTGGCCAGCAGCGCAGCCAGCAGCAAGAACGCCATGCCGAAGCCGCCGCTGCGGGTGGCGAAGGACTGCAGCATCGGCGAGTGCACCATGCCGTGCGCCACCAGCGTCGGCAGGGCCAGCAGTCCGATCCCCAGCAGCAGGGTGACCAGGGCCAGCGGCCAGGGGGCGGCCCAGCGCGAGGTCGTCGTCGGCGCGTGCGCCAGCGCCGCGGCCAGCAGCAGGGCGAAGCCGGCGTACTCGGGCAGCAGGTAGTACGCCTGCTTGCCAGAGACCAGCGAAAAGCCGAGCAGCACCGGCGCCAGCCAGGCGGCCAGGAAGCGCAGGCCGTCGTCGTGCCGCAGCGGCAGGCGGGCGATGCGCAGCCACGGCCGCGGCCACAGCACGAACGGGAACACCAGCGCCGGCAGCATCGGCAGGTACCACCACCACGGCTGCCGGTGCGCGAACGCATCGACCACCCGTCCCGCGGTCTGGTGGAACAGCAATTGCTGCCGGTACGCCTCGCCACCCGCCGCGCCGGCGCTCAGCGCCCATGCGATCAGCACGGCCAGGGCCGCCAGCAGGGCCAGCGCGCCGGTGGCGTACCAGCGCCTGCGGTGGCGGGAAGCCCATGGCTGCCACAACGGACCCAGCAGCCAGGGCAGGCCGACGTGCAACAGCATCACCGGCCCCTTGGCCAGCAGGCCCAGGGCCATCGCGGCGGCGAAGCCGGCGAGGTTCGGTCGTGCGTCGCCGGGGCCGGGGCCGGGGCGCAGCGCCAGCAGGGCCGCCAGCACACAGTCGGCCAGCAGCACCTCGTACATCGACTGCAGCCCGAACAGGAACGCGTAGCTGAAGCTCATCAACAGCAGCGGCGCCGCGTAGGCCACCACGGGCCGGTCGGGGAACAGGCGTCGCGCGAGGCGCAGGCACAGCACCAGTTCCAGGCCGCCCAGCAGCACCTCGAGCAGGCGCGGCCAGCCGTCGCCCACCCCGGTGACCGTCCAGCCGGCGTGGATCAGCCAGAACAGCAGCGGCGCCTTGTCGCTGTAGGGCGCGCCGTTGAGGTAGGGCACCAGGAAGCTGTGCCGCTGCCACATCTCCCACGCCACCGCGAGGGTGCGGGTGGAATACATCGGTATCGGGCCGTGCTGGAAGATCGCCACCAGCGCCACGCCGAACCACAGCGCCAGCCAGCCGGCGAGCCGGCCCGCCGGTGCATGCCGATGGCCCGGGGATGCCGGGACCGGGTTCGACCGCACGCCGCTCACCGGGCCGGCTGGCGGGCGATGACGACACCCGTCGGCAGTTGGCCCAGCACCACGTGCGGCAATCCACGCTGCGCGAGCACGGCCATGTCGCGCTCGCTGACCAGCGCCACCCCGTGCGCGGAGGCGCGCCAGCGCGCTTCGAAGGCCGCGAGGGTGGGCAGGTAGCCGTCCGGGCGGGAGTCGATGAAGGGCGTCAGATCGTCGCGCTGCTGCGCCACGATGGTCACCGGGCGTCCGAGGTAGAACGGCAGGCCGCGGACGAAACCGCCGACCATGTAGACCGGCGTGTCCGCCGCGAGTGCAGGCGCCATGAGCCGGGCCACCGGCTCGGCGGAGCGCGGCCCGACCCAGGCCTGCGATGCCAGCATGACGAACGTCCAGCCGACGATGCCGGCCAGCGCAAGCCCATGCACGGCCGCATCATGGTGGTCGCGCCGGGACAGCCGGCAGGCGGCATACGCGGCGGCCAGCGCCATCACCGCCAGTCCCGCGGCCAGGCCGCCCAGCGCCATCGGCATGCCGGCGTGCGCGGCATCGTGCGCGCCGGTGAGGGCCGCGACCAGCGCCGCGACCGCGCCGACCCCGGCGAGCCAGCCCGTCACGCGCATGCGCCGCGCCAGCGCCACCTGCGGAAGCCGGGCCGCGGCGCGACCCAGCAGCAGGGCCGCGGCCGGAAACAGCGGCAGGATGTAGAGCGGCAGCTGCGAGTGCGACAGCGAGAAGAACGCGAATACCACGCCGACCCAGGCCAGCAGCAGCCGCTCCGCCGGCGCCCCGCTCCACATCGCCTGCCAGCCGCTGCGGGTGAACGGCACCAGGGCGGTCCAGGGAAACAGCCCCAGCAACACCACCGGGATGAAAAAACCAGGCGGCTTGCCGCGGTTGTCGGCGGCCGTGAGGAAGCGGGTGAAGTGTTCGCGGATGAAGAAGTAGTCGAAAAACTCCGGATGCCGTCGCGTCACCTCGACAAACCACGGCGCCGACACCGCCAGCAGCAGCGCCAGGCCGGGCAGCAGCGAAATGCGCCCGAGCACGCGCCAGTCGCGTTGCCACAGCATGTAGACGGCCAGCACCATGCCCGGCAGCACCACGCCGACCAGGCCCTTGGAGAGCACCGCCAGCGCCAGCGCCGCCCACATGCCGAGATTGATCGCCGTGCGGTGAGGCGCCGAGGCGGGATCGAACTGCGCCACCATGAAGCAGGCCATGCCCAGTGCGAGGAATGCCGCCACGCCCAGGTCCAGCGTGTCGAGGTGTGCACCGACGGCGAACAGCATGCCGCTGCCGAGAATGGCGGCGGCGTAAAGCCCGGTCGCCCGGTTCCACACGCGCCAGCCGGCCCAGGCGATGGCGCCGATCGCCAGCGCGCCGGTCAGTGCGCTCCACAGCCGTGCCACCCACGGCTCGGTGCCCAGCAGCACATAGGCCAGCGCAGTGCCCCAGTAGTGCAGCGGCGGTTTGTCGAAGAACAGGAAGCCGTTCAACCGGGGCGTGATCCAGTCGCCGCTGGCGAGCATCTCGCGGGCGACCTCCGCGTAGCGGCCTTCATCGGGCTCGCCCAGGGCGCTGCGCATCAGGCCGGCGATCCAGGCCACGCCCCACAGCAGGGTGACGAGCAGCGAGAGCAGGCTGGCGCGCTCGGCGCGTGCCTGGAGGGATCGTGGGGCAGGGGCGCCGGAGTGGGCACTCAGCATGTCGAAAAAGGCCGCGGGGTGGGGGCATCCTGCCGAATATCACGCCAATGTGACGCAGGACTCTTTCAGGACTTTTTCAGCATGCCTGCCCGGGCGGCGCGGGTATTACGCAGGATCAATCCGGTGCGTCACCGGTCCGGCGCCTGGCGGGCCGCAGCCGTACGTAGAGCTGCTTGCGCACGCGGGCGATCACCTCGCCGTCGAAGGTGGTGATGTCGGTCTCGAACCAGCGCAGCACCTTGTCACCGCCCGCCGCCGCGGTGCGCAACTGATCGACCACTGCCGGTTCGAGCTTGAAGTGGGCGTAGACGTCTTTGCGGCCGGGCGCCACGAAATCGATGGTGCCAGCCTTGTCCCACACCAGGTAGTCGCGGCCCAGATGGTGCATCACCAGCAGCATCCAGAACGGGTCGGTCATCGCGAACAGGTTGCCGCCGAACTGTGTGCCGACGTAGTTGCGGTTCCACCGGCGCAGGCGCAGCACCACGCGCGCCTCGCGCCAGTCGTCGCCGAGCTCCAGCACGCGGATGCCGTTGCACAGGAACGGCGGCCACAGGTTGAGCAGGCGGCGGAAGGTGCTGGGGCGCATGTGTGCGGGGTCGAGGCGGAAGCGCGAGAGTTTGCCATACAGTGGCGTATGGGTGCGCTGGCGAATGCGTGGAGAGCCCGGCCTGCCTGAGGTCTGCTGACGCCGTGATCGGTCGGGGCTGAAGCCCCTCCCACAGTTCCCTGCGTGCTCACCGGCACCGTGTGGGAGGGGCTTCAGCCCCGACGGTCCGATGGCCGCAGACCGGACAGGGTATGCACACCGCCGGTTCCCATCGCTCGGGTCGCCGATGAGCACGGCCACGCCTTGCCGGGTCACGAGCCAACGCCGGGCGACGCGCCCGCCCGTGGCCGATCAGAACAGCAGCGAGGCCATGCGGCGGCGGTAGCGGCCGACCAGTTCGGCATCGTCCAGCGTGGCGAAGGCGGCGAGCAGGCGCTTCTTCGCGGCGCCGTCGTTCCAGTCGCGCGCTTTTTCCAGGATGGCGAGGAACTGGTCCAGGCCTGCGGCGGCATCG
This sequence comes from Dyella sp. KRB-257, assembly GCF_049445995.1. Lineage (NCBI taxonomy): Bacteria > Pseudomonadati > Pseudomonadota > Gammaproteobacteria > Lysobacterales > Rhodanobacteraceae > Dyella > Dyella sp. KRB-257. Next base: position 206,604 of record NZ_JBMSDZ010000003.1, read on the forward strand.
TCCTCCAGCAGCAGGCGCACGCCGAGCAGGTCGCGCGCGGCCCAGTCGGACGGATCGGCGGCCACCCGCTGGCGCAGGGTGGCGAGATCGGGGGCGCCGTCGAGCGCACCGGCCAGCTCGAGCTGGCTGCGCAGGCGCATCGCCCGCGCGTCGGTGGCGAACCTGGCCGGAAGGGCGTCCAGCTCGGCGCGCGCGCCGGTGACGTTGCCCACGCGCATCAGTGCGAGCGCGAGATCGAGCTTCAGTTCGTCCTGCTCCGGGGCGGCGGCGATCGCCTGCTGCAGGCGGTTCACCGCATCTTCCGGCGACTCGCCGGTTCCGGCCGCGGTTTCCTCCTCGGCCGGCGCGCCCTCCAGCGGCCGCACATGGCGCGACAGGAACTCGCGCAGCTGGCCCAGCGGCAGCGCGCCGGCGAAGCCGTCGAGGATCTGGCCATCCTTCACCAGCATCACGGTGGGTATCGAGCGGATGCCGAACATCGCGGCCAGCTGCTGGTGCGCGTCCACGTCGAGCTTGCCCAGCCGGAAGGCGCCATTGTACTCGGCGGCGAGCTGCTCCAGCAGCGGACCCAGCGTCCTGCACGGCTCGCACCAGGTGGCCCAGAAGTCGACCAGCACCGGGGTATCCAGCGAGGCCTGCAGCACGTCGCTTTCGAAGTTTTCCTGGGTGACGTCGAAGACGTGCGGAAGGGCGGAATCGGTCACGGCGATGCTCCAGGCGGCGATGGCGCCCGAAGATCAGGGCAGCGGCCAGCATATCAAGGGTCGCGCGGCGTCCGCGGTGGTCGTATCCGGTTCAGCGCCGCACGGCGAGATTTGCGAGAATCGCCGGGATGACCTGCTCGGAACACGGCACGACCCGCATGGGCACCACCACGCCATCGACCACCGCCGGGCTGCTCATCTGCGAGCATTGCGACACGGTGTACCGCCGTCGCCCGCTGGCGCGCGGCGAGGTGGCCTGCTGCGAGCGCTGCAATTTCGTGCTCGAACGTCATCCCCGGCTCGGTCCCGACCAGCTGCTCGCGCTCACCGCCACGGCGATGGTGGTGTTCGTGCAGGCCAACATCTGGCCGATCGTCACGCTGGAATTCAACGGCCGTCCGAGCAGCACCACGCTGTGGGGCACCATCGTCACGATGTGGCGGCAGCACGCCGAAGTGGTGGCGGTGCTGGCCGCGCTGACGCTGTTCTTTTTCCCGCTGCTGAAGATGGCGCTGTTCGGCTGGGTGTTCTGGTTCGCCCGCCGCGGCGAGCGCGGGCCGGGTTTCCGCAGCGCAATGATCGCGCTGCATTACCTGCGGCCGTGGACGATGAGCGAGGTATTCGTGCTCGGCGCGATGGTGGCGATCGTCAAGGCGCGCGTGTATTTCGACGTGGTGCCCGATCCAGGCATCTTCGCCTACGGCGCGCTGATGCTGCTGATCACCGTGTTCGGCGGCATCGACCTGCGCCAGCTGTGGGACGTGACGCGGGAGCGGCGCCGGTGAGCGCGCTGCCGCGGGCCGGCGAGCTGGGCCTGATCGGCTGCCACGTCTGCGGACTGGTGTGCCGCGACCCGCACGGCGACGACCTGGCGTGCCCGCGCTGCGGGGCGCACCTGCACCGGCGCAAATCCGCCAGCCTCAGCCGCACCTGGGCACTGCTGATCGCCGCCTTCATCTTCTACCTGCCGGCCAACCTGTTGCCGATCATGCGCACGGTGAGCCTGGGCGACGTGGACGACAACACCATTCTCAGCGGCGTGGTGGAGCTGTGGGTGAAGGGCTCGCCGGACCTGGCGGTCATCGTGTTCACGGCGAGCATCGTGGTGCCCATGCTTAAATTCTTCGTGCTGGGTCTGCTGCTGGTCAGCGTGCATCGCCGCAGCGACTGGGCGCAGCGGCAGCGGGCGATGCTCTATCGGCTGGTGGAATTCATCGGTTACTGGTCGATGCTGGACGTGTTCGTGGTGGCGCTGCTCACCGCGCTGGTGCGCTTCGGCGTGCTCAGCCAGGTGGAGCCGCTGCCGGGGGTGATCTATTTCGGCCTGACCGTGGTGGCGACGATGCTGGCCTCGATGAGCTTCGATCCGCGCCTGATCTGGGACAACGAAGGACGACGATGACTGAAGAAACCGCTCCGTCCGGCGACGACCTGCCGCAGCCCGTGGTGCAGCGGCGCCGCATTGGCGCCTCGCTGATCTGGCTGGTGCCGATCCTGGCGACGCTGGTGGGCCTGTCGCTGGTGGTCAACGCCTGGCTGCAGGCCGGGCCGAACATCAGCATCACGTTCAATTCGGCCGAGGGGCTCGATTCGGGCAAGACGCCGGTGAAATACAAGAACGTGGTGATCGGCAAGGTCACCCGCATCAGCCTGAGTCCGGATCGCAGCAAGGTCCGCGTGCGGGTGGCGCTGGACAAGAGCGCCGAGGATTTCGCCATGGCCGATACCCGCTTCTGGGTGGTGCGCCCGCGCATCGGCCTGGGCGGGGTGTCCGGTGTCGACACACTGCTTTCCGGTGCCTTCATCGGCGCCGACGTGGGCACCTCGAAGGAGGAACGCGACCACTTCACGGGTCTGGAGCAGCCGCCCGCGGTGACCCACGGCGCGCCGGGCAGGCGCTTCACGCTGCACGCCGACGATCTCGGCTCGCTGGACATCGGCTCGCCGGTATATTTCCGCCGCATCCAGGTCGGGCGGGTGTCGTCGTATGCGCTGGACAAGGACGGCAAGGGCGTCACCTTCCAGATCTTCGTCGACGGCCCGTACGACCGGTTCGTGACCAGGTCGTCGCGCTTCTGGAACGCCAGCGGGCTGGACGTGTCGCTGGGGGCCAACGGCCTGAAGGTGGATACGCAATCGCTGGCCGCGGTACTGGCCGGCGGCGTGGCGTTCCAGGATCCGCCCGGGCCGCACGACGCCAGTGCCGCGCCGGAGGGTTCCAGCTATCGCCTGTTCGGCGACAAGACCACCGCCATGGCGCCGCCGGACGGCCCGCCGCAATACATCCGCATGCGCTTCGACCAGTCGCTGCGCGGGCTGGCGGTGGATGCGCCGGTGGAATTCCTGGGCATCAACATCGGCCGGGTGGCGTCGATCAACATGGACTATGACGCCAAGCGCGAACGCTTCCCGGTGACCGTCGGGGCGGTGATCTATCCGCAGCGTCTCGGCCGCGCCTACGACAAGCTCGCCGCCCAGGCCCGGGCGCACGGCGAGGGCGGCGACCTGGCGCCGATGATCGGCAAGCTGGTCGCCCACGGCCTGCGCGCGCAGGTCCGCACCGGCAACCTGCTCACCGGTCAGTTGTACATCGCGCTGGACTTCCTGCCGAAGGCGCCAAGGGTGGACTTCGATGCCTCCGCCAGTCCGCTGGAAATCCCCACCGCGCCGGGCAGCTTCGACAAGCTGCAGGAGCAGCTGGTCGAGATCGTCGACAAGATCCACAAGATCCCGTTCGACAGCATCGGCGTGCATCTGGACGACGCACTGGCCAACCTGGACAAGACGCTCAAGCAGGTCCACGGCGAGATGCTGCCGGAGTTCAAGGGCACGCTCCAGGACGCCCGCCGGACATTGGGCACCACCCGCAGCGCGCTGTCGCCCGACTCGCCGCTGCAACAGAACCTGCAGGGTACGCTGCAGGAACTGCAGCGCATGGCGCGCTCGCTGCGCGTGTTCAGCGATTACCTCGGCACCCATCCGGAGGCGCTGATCCGCGGCCGCAAGGCCGATCCGGCGCCGTCCAGACCCGCGCCATCCAACCCGCCCAAGCCCGCTGCCGGGAGCCAGCCATGACGCGCCTGATCCATCTGCTGTCCCGTCGCCTCGCGCCGGTCGTCGCCGCGCTGGCGCTGGGTGCCTGCGCCTCGGCGCCCACGCACTACTACACGCTGATCGCGCCCGCCGCCGACGTGCCTGCCGCGACCTTGCCGGGGCTGCCGTTCGAACTGCTGCCGGTGGGGGTGCCGGCACAGGACGACCAGCCGCAGCTGGTGATCCGCCAGGGCGGGCAGGGGGTGGCGCTGCTTGAAGGTCATCGCTGGATCGCCCCGCTGGGCGATGAGATTCGCGGCGCGCTGTCGGCCGACCTGTCGCAGGCGCTGGGCCGTCCCGACGTCAGCGGACTGGCCCACGAAGGCACCGGCGTGGCGCGGATCAAGGTCGACGTGCGCCGCTTCGATTCGCAGCCCGGGGGGTACGCGCTGCTGGAGGCGGCGTGGAGCGTGCGCGTGCTCGGCGGCGATGTGCCCGGACGCACGCTGGCCTGCACCAGCCGCTTCAACCAGGCTGTGGCCGGCGCCGGCTACGACGCCCTGGTGCAGGCCCATCAGCAGGCATTGGGCCGGCTGGCGGGCGAGGTGGCCGAGGCGGTGCGCGCGCTGGCGGCCGGCAGCGAGCGCTGCCCCGGCAGCTGAACCTCCGCGATCCCGCCGGCGCCGGCTTGTCGGCGCCGGCTTGGCGGGGGCTCGGCGCTTGGGCTAGGCTGGTCGGCTACGTGCAGCGGCGGGTCCACCGGCCGCAGACGCTGCCGCCTCACGCATCAACGGCACTGGACACATGCAGAACATCGACGATCAGGGTTCCCCTTCCGCCGGGGCCGAAGCGGGCGAGCACGGTTATCGTCCGCAGGCGGTGGAAACCGCCGCGCAGCAGTACTGGACGGCCGAGCGCGCCTACGAAGTGAGCGAGGACGCCAGCCGTCCCAAGTTCTACTGCCTGTCGATGCTGCCGTACCCGTCCGGCGCGCTGCACATGGGCCACGTGCGCAACTACACCATCGGCGACGTGATCAGCCGCTTCCAGCGCATGCAGGGCAGGAACGTGCTGCAGCCGATGGGCTGGGACGCGTTCGGCTTGCCGGCGGAGAACGCTGCGATCAAGAACAGGACCGCGCCGGCCGCATGGACCTACCGCAACATCGACAACATGCGCGGCCAGCTGCAGCGCATGGGCTTCGCCTACGACTGGACGCGCGAGTTCGCCACCTGCCGCCCGGAGTACTACCGCTGGGAACAGCTGATGTTCACCCGGCTGATGACCAAGGGCCTGGCCTACCGCAAGAATTCGGTGGTGAACTGGGATCCGGTCGACCAGACCGTGCTGGCCAACGAGCAGGTGATCGACGGTCGCGGCTGGCGCTCCGGTGCGCTGGTGGAGAAGCGCGAGATCCCGCAGTGGTTCCTGAAGATCACCGACTACGCGCAGGAACTGCTCGACGGGCTGGACACGCTGCCGGGCTGGCCCGACGCGGTGAAGACCATGCAGCGCAACTGGATCGGCCGCAGCGAGGGGCTGGAGATCCAGTTCCAGGTCGAGGGCGGCGGCGAGCCGCTGAGCGTGTTCACCACGCGCCCGGACACGTTGATGGGCGTGACCTTCGTCTCCGTCGCCGCCGAGCATCCGCTGGCGTTGCGCGCTGCCGCGGCCGATGAGCGCGTGGCCCGCGTGCTGCAAGAGATGAAGCACGGCGGCGTGTCCGAGGCCGAACTGGAAACGCAGGAAAAGCGCGGCGTCGACACCGGGCTGAAGGTGATCCATCCGCTCACCGGCGAGCCGATCCCGGTGTGGGTCGCCAACTTCGTGCTGATGGGCTACGGCACCGGCGCGGTGATGGCGGTGCCCGGCCACGACCAGCGCGACTGGGAATTCGCCAAGAAGTATGGCCTGCCGATCAGGATGGTGATCGTGGATCGCTCGGTGGTCGATGCGCTGGCCGAAATCCAGCACGACCTGGCGCAGGGCGTGGGCTCCGATCCGATGCGTGCGGCGCTGCGCGGGCGCAGCACGGACGCCTACGGCACATCTTCCGCCGTGCGCGTGGTGGAGGACTTCGAGCGCCGCATCCAGGAAGAAGGCGCCTACACCGAACGCGGCATCGTGGTGAATTCGGGCGAGCTCGACGGCATGGAATACGCCGAGGCGTTCGAGGCGCTGGCGGCCCGCTTCGAGCGCGAAGGCACGGGCCAGCGCCGCGTCAACTGGCGCCTGCGCGACTGGGGCGTCAGCCGCCAGCGCTACTGGGGCTGCCCGATCCCGGTGATCTACTGCGCCCGCTGCGGCGCGCTGCCGGTACCCGAAGACCAACTGCCGGTGGTGCTGCCCGAGGACGTGGCGGACGTGTACTCCAGGGGCGGCGGCGTGCAGTCGCCGATCAAGGCCGACCCGGAATGGCGCAAGTGCACCTGCCCGCAGTGCGGCGGCGCGGCCGAGCGCGAGACCGACACCTTCGACACCTTCATGGAGTCGAGCTGGTACTACGCGCGCTACACCAGCCCGGGCGCGAACGAACAGGTCGACGCACGCGCCAACTACTGGCTGCCGGTGGACCAGTACATCGGCGGCATCGAGCACGCGATCCTGCACCTGTTGTACTTCCGCTTCTATCACAAGCTCATGCGCGACGCGGGGCTGGTGCAGTCGGACGAGCCGGCCACCCACCTGCTGTGCCAGGGCATGGTGATCGCCGAGACGTTCTACCGCGACAACGCCGACGGCTCGAAGGACTGGATCAATCCGGCCGACGTCGAGATCGAGCGCGACGAGAAGGCGCGCGTGGTCGGTGCGAAGCTGAAGGCGGACGGCCGGCGCGTGCACATCGGCGGCACCGAGAAGATGTCCAAGTCGAAGAACAACGGCGTGGACCCGCAGAGCATGGTGGACAAGTTCGGCGCCGACACGGTGCGCCTGTTCTCGATGTTCGCCGCGCCGCCGGAGCAGTCGCTGGAGTGGAGCGAGGCCGGCGTGGAGGGCATGGCGCGCTTCCTGCGCCGGTTCTGGCGCGAAGTGACCACGCATGCCGCGCAGCCGGATCATCCGGGGGTCGATCCGGTGGCGCTGGATGCCGGGCAGAAGGCGCTGCGCCGCCAGCTGCACGAGACGATCCAGAAGGTCACCGACGACTTCGGCCGCCGCCACGCCTTCAACACCGCGATCGCCGCGCTGATGGAACTGCTCAACGCGCTGGGCAAGTTCAGCGACATGAGCGAACAGGGCCGCGCCGTGCGCCACGAGGCGCTGGAGGCGATGGTGCTGCTGCTCAACCCGGTGACGCCGCACCTGAGCCACGCGCTGTGGCAGGTGCTGGGCCACCCGGAGGCGGTGCTCGAAACCCTGCCGTGGCCGCGCGTGGACGAGTCCGCGCTGGTGCGCGACTCGCTCACGCTGGCGGTGCAGGTCAACGGCAGGCTGCGCGGCACCATCGAGGTGGCGGCGAGCGCCTCGAAGGACGAGGCCGAGACGCTGGCGCGCGCGCATCCGCAGGTACTCGCGTATCTTGAGGGCCTCACGGTGCGCAAGGTGATCGTGGTGCCGGGCAAGATCGTCAACATCGTCGCAGGATGAAATCCATGAGCCGCTTCGTGAAGCTGTCGTCCCTGCTGGTCCTCGCCCTGCTGGTGTCTGCCTGCGGATTCCATCTGCGCCAGAGCGTGGCGCTGCCGCCCTCGATGCAGCGCATCCACCTCACCGTGAACAACGGCGGCGACCTGCAGCGCAACCTGGCGCGCGCCCTGCGCAACGCCGGCATCAGCATCGAGGACGTCGGCGGTCCCGGTGTGGCCGAGCTGGCCGTGCCGCAGGCGAGCTTCAGTACCGACACGCTGAGCATCAGCGGCGGCGCGCGCGTCACCGAATACTCGGTGCATTACCGGGTGCGATTCGGCGTCACCGCCGCCAGCGGCAAGGTGCTGCTGCCGCCGCAGGACATCCAGATGTCGCGCGAGTACAGCTACGACGCCACCAACACCATCGGCAACGATGCGCAGGTGGAGGAGATCCAGCGCAGCCTGGTCGACGACATGGTGCAGTCGATCCTGTTCCGCCTGCAGGCGGCCGCCAGGCGCGCCGACGCCGCGGCGGCCGGCACGCCGTAAGCCATGCCGCTGGCGCCCGCACAGTGGCAGAAGACGCTGGCCGGCGACCGCCTGCACAGCGTCTACCTGCTGGCCGGTGAAGAGCTGCTGGTGCTGGAGGCCGCCGATGCGCTGCGCGCGCAGGCACGCCGACTGGGCTACAGCGAGCGCGAGGTGCTCGAAACCGGCCAGCACTTCGACTGGGACGACCTGGCCCGCGCCGCGGCCGGCATGTCGCTGTTCGCCACGCGCCGTCTGATCGACCTGCGCCTGCCCACCGGCCGTCCCGGCGTCGAGGGCGCCAAGGCGATCACCGCGTTCTGCGAAAACCCGCCGCCCGACGTCACCTTGCTGATCACCGCGATGGAGTGGAGCAGCAAGCACGACGGCGCCTGGAGCAAGAAGCTCGACGCCGCCGGTGCGATGGTGCTGTTCAACGCACCGCGACCGCACGAGTGGGCCAGCTGGATCGGCGCGCGGCTCGCCTCGCGCGGGCTCAGCGCCACGCCCGACGCGGCGGCGCTGCTGGCGCAGCGGGTCGAGGGCAACCTGCTCGCCGCCGCGCAGGAGATCGACAAGCTCGTCGTGCTGCACGACGGCAAGGCCCGCATCGATGCCACCGAGATGGAATCGCTGGTCGCCGACAGCGCGCGCTACGACGCGTTCAAGCTCACCGATGCCGCGTTCGCCGGCGACGGCGGACGTGCGCTGCGGGTGCTGGCCGGACTGCGCGCCGAAGGCGAGGAGCTGATCCCGCTGATGGGCTGGGTGGTCAACCAGCTGCAGCTGGCGCTGCGCCTGGCCAACGCGCGCGACTTCGCCGCCCAGGCCAGGGCCGAGCGGCTGTGGCAGTCGCGCGAGCAGCTGTTCCGTCAGGCGCTGCGCCGCGCGCCGCGCGAGCACTGGCTCAAGTGCCTGGCTCGCGCGGCGCGCATCGACCGCATCGCCAAGGGTCGCGAGTCCGGCGACGCGTGGCTGGAGGCCGAGCGGCTGATTGCCGCCATGGCCGAACCGCGGGCGGCTGCCGCGCTGGCATGAGGCCGCTGGCAATCCTCGGCGGCACCTTCGATCCGGTGCACATCGGCCACCTCTGCGTGGCCTGGGAGGCGAGCGAGCTGCTCGACGCCGAGGTGCGGCTGGTGCCCGCCAGCGTGCCGCCGCACCGCCCGCCGCCGATCGCTTCGGTCGAGCAGCGCGTGGCGATGCTGCGCGCCGCGCTGGCCGGCCAGGACCGGCTGGGCCTGGATCTGCGCGAGCTGGAGCGCGAAGGGCCTTCCTATACCGTCGATACGCTTGCCGCACTGCGCGCCGAGCACGGCACGCGACCGCTGGTGCTGCTGGTGGGCGCCGATGCCTTCGCCGGACTCACCTGTTGGCACCGCTGGCCGGAGCTGTTCGATCTGGCGCATGTCGGCGTGCTGAGCCGTCCCGGCGACCCGCCGGCGTGGCCCGAGGCGCTGCATGCGGCGGTGGACGGGCGGCGGGTGGAGATCGCCGGCGCCCTGCACACGCTCCCGGCCGGCTGCGTGATCTTGCTCGACGTGACGCCTCTGGCCGTCTCCGCTTCGCGCATCCGCGATCTGCTCGCCGACGGCCGCCTGCCGCGCTACCTGCTTCCGGACGGCCTGTTCGACGAGCCCGGGCTGCTCGCTGCCTATGGCTCGACCCGACGGCCGTGACTGGCGTCGGTCAACAGCGACAGCCGCGCAGTGATCCGATGATGTTTCCGCGAGCGAGCCGAGGCTGACGGGCCAACTTCATCACGCTGCGCCGCGCGGCACGAAGCGCAGCGCCACCGAGTTCATGCAGTAGCGCAGGCCGGTGGGGCGCGGGCCGTCGTCGAACACGTGGCCGAGGTGGCTGTCGCAGCCGGCGCAGCGGATTTCCGTGCGTACCATGCCAAAGGTGCTGTCGCGCTTCTCGATCACGTTGGCCGCGGCGATCGGCTGCCAGAAGCTCGGCCAGCCGGTGCCGGAATCGAACTCGGTGGCGGCATCGAACAGCGCGGTGGCGCAGCCGGCGCAGCGGAACAGGCCGGGGCGGTCGGGCTTCTCGTGCTCGCCGCTGAAAGCGCGCTCCGTGCCGTCCTCGCGCATCACGTAGTACGCCGCCGGAGAGAGGCGGCGGCGCCATTCGGCCTCGCTCAGCACCAGGCGCTTCACCTGGCACGGCCCCAGCGCGCGGCCGTCGTCGGCGTAGCACTGCAGCGTGACCATCCCCGCCTCGTCCGGCTCGGCGGCCGCGGCGGCGCCGCGGTCGCGGGCGAACAGCCGCGGCATGAGGATCAGGCCGCCCAGCGCCGCCAGGGCGCCACCGGCGAGGGTGGCGCGCAGCAGGCGACGGCGCTGCGGCATCAAGAGTTCCTGGGTTCGGGACATGCGCATTTCCTCACGGTGGTTCGGTGGCGCCGTTGGGCAAGTTCGCTTCGCTGCTGGCGCGTCGGTGGTTACCTGCGGTTCTACGGGGTAACCGCGGACCGGGATGCAGCGAACCGCAGGAACGCCCGCCACGGAGCGCCGGATGTCCGTCGTCTTGACCAACGCCCTCGTCATGGGTGTAGATGACGCCCTGATTTCGCACAGGGACGCGATCCGGCGCGTGGATGATTCATCGCTCAGCGACAACCAGCAGGCCGACCTGCGTCGCGCTGCATGGATGGCGGCCGCGCAGACGGGCGACCGTGTCGCCTACGAGCGCGTGCTGGGCGAGTCGGTGGGCGTGATCCGCAGCGTGGCGCGGCGACAGGGCGTGCCGGTGGATCTGCTCGACGACGTGGTGCAGGAGACCCTGATCACCCTCCACCGCGTGCGCCATACCTACGACCCGTCGCGGTCCTACCACGCCTGGCTGGCCGCCATCGCGGCCCGTCGCAGTATCGACGCGCTGCGTCAGCACGGTCGCCGCGACCGCCGCGAGCGGCACGAGCCGCTGGCGCTGCAAAACCACGCCGACGAGCACGAGGCCAGCGAGGCGACCGAGCACGAGCAGCGCGCCGCGGCCCTGCGCGAGGCGATCGCCACGCTGCCGCCGGGCCAGCGCGAGGCGGTCGAGCACCTGGGCCTGCGCGAACGCTCGCTGGCCGAAACCGCCGAACTCACCGGGCGCTCCACCGGCGCCCTGAAAGTGAACCTGCATCGCGCCATCAAGGCGCTGCGCGGGCGACTGCACGGAGATTCCTGACGTGGCCGACGCGCCTTCCCACGATTCGCTGATCCGTGCGCTGGGCAGCGAACTGGCGCCGGTGCGACGCCTGCGTCCGCCGTTGCAGCGCACGATCGGCTGGACCGTGCTGCTGGCCGCGCTGGCCGCACTGCTCGCGTGGCATTACGGGCTCACCCCGATGCTCACCCGCTGGGCGGGCACGCCGGATCTCGCCTGGGCCGGCCTGGGCGCGGCGCTCACCGCGGTGGTAGCCGGCTGGGTGGCGTTTTCGCTGGGGGTGCCTGGACGCGACGTGCGCTGCGCCTGGCTGGTGCTGCCGCCCGCCTTGCTGTGGATCGGCGCCAGCGGCATGGGCTGCCTGCGCGAGTGGGTGGCGCCGGATACGGCCGTGGCGACGCTGGCGCAGACCCATGGCTGCGTCGAATTCATCCTCGCGTTCTCGCTGCCGCTGTCGGCCTTGATGGTGTGGCTGCTGCGCCGCGCCTGTCCGCTGCGGCCGGTGCTCACCGCGGTGGTGATCGGGCTGGCCAGCGCCGCCGCGTCGGCCAGTTTGCTGGAGATCTGCCACGAGTTCGACGCCGCCGCCACCGACCTGGCCATGCACGCGCTGGCGGTCGGCCTGGTGATCGGCGCCAACGCGCTGGGTGGCGGACGGCTGCTGCAGCGCCGTTGATTCCCTGGCGTAACCGGCCGCATTGCGGCGGCGAAAGAGGGTGGTGCGGCGTTGGCCGCACGTCCACTTTCAGGAGAACGTCGCATGAAAAATCTCAGCAAGCTCGCGCTCGGCCTCGCCTGCGCCCTGTTTGCCGGCAGCTTCGCCACCGCCGCCCTCGCGCAGGATTCGATGGCCCACGACAGCGGTTCGGCCATGCAGGGCGACGGCATGAAGCATGACTCGATGCAGCACGACTCGATGAAGCACGATTCGATGAAGCACGATTCGATGAAGCACGATTCGATGAAGCACGATTCGATGAAGCATGACGCCATGAAGGGCGACTCCATGAAGAGGGACGACGCCATGAAGGGCGACTCGATGAAGGGTGATGCCATGAAGAGCGGCGGCATGTGATTGGGTGCGGGCTCCGGCGCCCTGTCCGGAGCCCGTCACCTGGCCGGCATGCCCGCGCGCCCGTTCAGGGTCCCGCCCCGTGCAACGCGCCGGGGTGCCGGGGAGGGGCGGTATACTGTGCCGGCGCGATTCTGCGCTGTGACTTGCACCGAGGCTCCCCCTCTTGGCTAACTCTTCCCGCACCGACAAGTCGGTGACCACCTCCAAGCTGCGCCAGCACGTGATCAGCGCGCTGGAGGAACTCAAGGCCAAGGACGTTCGCGAGATCGACGTTCGCGGCCGCACGTCCATCGCCGACCTGCTGGTGATCGCTTCGGGCACCTCGGCCCGGCACGTCAAGTCCATTGCCGACGAAGTGGTGAAGTTCGCCAAGAAGGCGGGCGTGATGCCGCTCGGCGTGGAAGGCGAGCAGGAGGCGGAGTGGGTGCTGGTGGACCTGGGCGACGTGATCGTCCACGTCATGCTGCCGCGCATCCGCGAGTTCTACGGCCTCGAACGCCTGTGGACGGTGGGCGACCGCGAACAGGACGCCAGTGCCGTCAGCGCGGGTTGACCGTTGTTCTCCCTCGCCCCGGCGGGGAGAGGGTCGGGGTGAGGGGGCAATCTTGCGATCCAGTGGCTACGAAGCGTGGAGCGCCTCGCCGGCACCGCTGCGATGAACTTTCCCGCAAGCCCCAGCCCCTCACCTCAATCCTCTCCCCGGAGGGGAGAGGAGGCCAACGTGGCGCTGCGCGCCGCGTGGTTCGATTAAGTCCGGGGACCGATGCGCGCCCGCCTGATCGCCATCGGCGAACGCATGCCCGCCTGGGTGGCGGAGGGCTTTGCCGAGTACCGCAAGCGGCTTTCGCACGAGCTGCCGCTGGAACTGGTGGAACTCAAGCCCGGCGCGCGCGGCAAGGGACGTGACGATGCCCGTGCGATCCTCGACGAAGGTGTCGCGATGCTCGCGGCGATTCCGCGCGATAGCCACGTGATCGCCCTCGACGGTCGCGGCAAGAGCTGGTCCAGCGAGGAGCTGGCCGCGCAGCTGAACCACTGGCGCATGGCCGGCCGCGACCTGGCCTTCCTCATCGGCGGACCGGACGGCCATGCGCCGGACGTGCTCGCCCGCGCCGAGCAGCGCTGGTCGCTGGGGCCGCTTACCCTGCCGCACATGCTGGTGCGGCTGGTGCTGGCCGAGCAGCTGTATCGCGCCACCACCATCGCCGCCGGGCATCCCTACCACCGCGCCTGAGCAGTGCGGGTGCGCCGCTATGCTGTGCGCCTCTCCCGTCGACGAGTCGCCCATGACCGTTTCCATCCGTACCGCCAACGGCCACGACCTCGATGCCCTCGCACCGCTGTTCGACGCCTACCGGCAGTTCTGCGAATACAGTCTGGCGCTGTGACCTCGCCGCCCGCGGATCGCGCCATGCTCTACCTCGCTTCCCGGTCCCCGCGTCGTCGCCAGCTGCTGGAGCAGATCGGCGTCGCCTTCCAGGTGATCGATGTCGAGGTGCCGGAAGTGCGTGGCGCCGGCGAATCCCCACGGCATTACGTCAGCCGCGTGGCGCGCGACAAGGCGCTGGCCGGTCTGGCCGCGGTGGCCGATCCGCACGCCGTGGTGCTCGGCAGCGACACCGAGGTGGTGCTGGACGACGAGGTGTTCGGCAAGCCCGCCGATGCGGCGGATGCGGCAGCCATGCTGCGCCGGCTGTCCGGTCGCACGCACGAGGTGGTCTCGGCCGTGTGGGCGGTCACGGCCGATCATCGGGACAGCGCACTGTGCGTCTCGCGCGTGCGCTTCGCAAAACTGGATGACGCCGTCATCGCCGCCTACGTCGCCACCGGCGAACCGTTCGGCAAGGCCGGCGCCTACGCCATCCAGGGCCGCGGCGGCGCGCTCGTGGAGCATCTGGAAGGCAGCCATTCCGGCGTCATGGGCCTGCCGGTGTTCGAGACGGCCCGGCTGCTCGCGCGGTTCGAACAGCGCCGCCGCTGAGTTCCGGCGCCGGGTTCAGCCCGGCGGATGCGTCATCACGAACCAGCCCGCCACGGCGAGCAGGTTGTTGATGCCGTGGGCCATCACGGCCGGCCACAGCGAGCCGGACTTGAGGCGCAGCCAAGCGCAGCCGATGCCGAGCAGGGCCAGGTTGGGCACGGCGTACCAGCGCCAGCCGAGGTCAGGCAGGTGGACCATGCCGAACAGCAGGGCGCTCAGGCCGATGGCCAGCACGATGCGCGCGTTGCCGACGGCGGGGAGCATCGCCTGACGCCTTCGAAAACCCAGCAGGGACGAGAACAGCACGCCGCGGAACAGGGTTTCTTCCACCAGCGGTCCCAGCGTGACCGCCGACAGCGCCAGCACCACGCGTCCGGCCAGCGAGGCGCCTTGCCCCATCTGCGCGATGTCCTGGGTTACCGGGTGGCTGCCGGCGAGCAGGCGGGTAAGCACGCCGCCGATGACCGGCACCGCCACGCCCAGCGCCAGCGCCGCACCGTAGAACGCCATGCTGGAACTCGGTGCGAAACCGAAACCCTGCCACGCCTGCGCCAGCCGCCACTGGCGCGGCCAGCGGCGATGCACGATCCACAGCGTGGCCGAGGCGGCGATCAGCAAGGTGGCCGCGGTGACCCCGGTGCGCAGGTCCGGATTGCCCATGGCGACCTGCAGCGCATGCAGCGTGTGGTCGCCGCCCGTCTTTGCATCGCCGTGCGTGAAGCCGATGCGCATGCCGACCACCAGCCCGACCAGCGAACCCACCGCGAAGCCCGCCGCCAGTTGCAGGGCGAAATACAGCGCCAGCAGACCGATCGCCTCGCCCACGCCGGGCGCGCGCACCGGGGCGGGTGGGGCCGGCGGCAGCGGCGGCGGGTCGGCGAACACGTCGGTGGCGGCATTCACGGGGGAGACGATTCCTTTCGGCGGACGGACACACCGACGCTAGCGGCTGGCATCGCGCCGGCGCAATCCCTGCCATCGGTCATGGTGGCCCGAAGGCAGCTTGTATAGTGGGGCATCACCAACACGGAGGAAACGCGCGCGAAGGCGCCACCCATGTTCGCATTCGACTGGCTTGCCGACCCCACCGCCTGGGCCGGTCTTCTCACCCTGGTGGTGCTGGAGATCGTGCTGGGCATCGACAACCTGGTGTTTGTCGCGATCCTCGCCGACAAGCTGCCGCCTGGCCGCCGCGACCGTGCCCGCGTCAGCGGCCTGGCCATTGCGTTGATCATGCGGCTGGTGCTGCTGAGCGCGATGAGCTGGCTGGTCAGGTTCACCACGCCCATCGCGCAATGGCAGGGTTTCTCGCTGTCATGGCGCGACATCATCCTGCTGCTCGGCGGCGCATTCCTGCTGTTCAAGGCCACACTGGAGCTGCACGAGCGGCTGGAGGCCGCGGACGAGGGCGAGGGCGGTCCGCGCACGCCGGCCCGCTTCTGGCTCGTGGTGGCGCAGATCGTGGTGCTGGACGCGGTGTTCTCGCTCGATTCGGTGATCACCGCCGTGGGCATGGTCGACCAGCTGTCGGTGATGATGATCGCGGTGGTGGTGGCGATGCTGCTGATGATCAGCGCCAGCAAGCCGCTGACCGCCTTCGTCAACGCGCGCCCGACGGTGATCATCCTGTGCCTGTCGTTTCTGCTGATGATCGGCTTCAGCCTGATCGCCGAGGGCTTCGGCTTCCATATCCCCAAGGGCTATCTGTACGCGGCGATCGGCTTCTCGATCATGATCGAGGTGTTCAACCAGATCATGCGCCGCAACCGCCAGCGCAGCCTGCTGGGCAGTGCGCGGCACCTGCGTGCCCGCACGGCGCAGGCGGTGTTGCGCCTGCTCGGTGCCGGTGGGATGGAGGAGGACGGCGAGCCGGCCAGGTCCTCCGCCGGTACCGCCGAGGAAGCGCCGTCCATGGCGGTGTTCGGCAAGGACGAGCTTTCGATGGTGCAAGGCGTGCTGGATCTGGCCCAGCGGCCGGTGCGCTCGATCATGACCCCGCGTCCGGAGATCCGCTGGATCGACCCGCGCGACGACCTGCCCACCGTGCGCCGCGAACTGGCCGAAGCCGGTCACGGCTGGCTGCCGCTGGCGCATGGCGATCTGGATCAGTTGATCGGCGTGGCCTCCACCCGCGACCTGATGGCCAGCCTGCTCGACCACGGCCGCATCGAGCCGGACAGCGTGGTGCGCAAGCCGCTGATGGTGCTCGAATCGCTCAGCGTGCTGCGGCTGATCGAGGAGTTCCGACGCGCGCCGCTGCAGGTGGCGCTGGTGGTGGACGAATACGGCAGCCTGCTCGGGCTGGTCACGCCCAGCGACGTGCTGGAGGTGATCGCCGGCGAGTTTCCCGACGCGCCGGGCAGCGACCCGTCCGCCGCGCTGGACGAGGACGGCGCGTGGCTGTTCGACGCCAGCGTCGACGTGCGCCGCGCCGAGCAGTTGCTCGGCCAGCGCCTGAACGTGGACGACAGTTTCTCCACCCTGGCCGGCCTGGTGCTGCAGCAGCTCGGGCGCTTTCCGCAGGTGGGCGATGGCGTGGTCGCCGGCGGCTGGCGTTTCGAGGTGATCGCGATGGACGGCGCCCGCATCGACCGCCTGCGCGTGGCGCCGGCTTAGCCGACACCACGTTACGGACGCGGCGCTCAGCTCACCAGCAGGGCGCGCACCACGCCGATCGCCGCCAGCACCAGCACTACCAGCCAGGCCAGCATGCCGGTGGCGAAGCCGCCGCCGCGCCGGGCCGGATCGGCCAGATAGGCGGCGAAGTACCACACGCGCCCGACGATCCACACCAGCCCGGCGATGCCGGCCCAGCCGGCAAAGCCGTGCATGGCCGCCAGCCACAGCGTGGGCAGGAACAGCACGGTCTGCTCGATGGTGTTCATCTGCACGCGATAGGCGCGCTCGAAGCCTTCGTGGCCGCTGGTGGCCGGCGCCTTGATGCCGTACTTGCCGCGGGCGCGCCCCACCGCGAACACGGTGGCCGCAAGCAGCAGCACGTTGAGCAGGGTGACCAGGGCAGGCAGTTGCTGGAGCATCGTCAGTCCTTCGGGTTCGGGTGGCGCAGGTGCCGGGTGCCGATCGTGGCAGGAGCCGGGGCGAGGCGCCACGGTCGCCAGCAATATGCCGGATGGGCGAGGGAAAGCAGGCATGCCGGCGGTGGTCGCCGGCAAGCCCGGCAACCGCGGCTAAACGCCGCCGCGCGCAGGCGGGCGATGGCACGCTCGGCCGTGCCAGCCCACGATCTAGAATCCGCCCGCTGCGCGCCTCGGGGTGCGCCACTCCCGGTCGGTCCATGCTGCATCCCTGCCTGCGCTGCGGCGCGTGCTGCGCCCATTTCCGCGTGGCCTTCCACTGGTCGGAGGCCGAGTCGTTCCTCGGCGGCGAGGTGCCCGCCGAACTCACCGCCAAGCTCGATCCGCACCGGCTGGTGATGCGCGGTACCGAGTGCAAGCCGGTGCGCTGCGTGGCCCTGCAGGGCGAGGTGGGCGTGCAGGCGAGCTGCGGCATCTATGCGCAGCGACCCTCGGTCTGTCGCGAGGTGGCGCCGTCATGGGAGTTCGGCGAGGCCAGCGCACAGTGCGACAAGGCGCGACTGGCGCACGGTCTGCCCCTGCTCACGCCGCAGGACTGGATCGATCCCGGCGGTGCGGGCGCGCCGCCGCTGCCGCGCAGCGCCTGAGCGTCGAACCCGCGGTCCGCGCTGCGCGGCACGCGTCCAGCGGGGTGACGTTGTTCGGCGGGTCCGGGTCTCCGTGCGGGTTGCGGAGGAAGGATCACGCTCGTAATCTCCATGCGGATTACGGATGTAATCCAGGAGCGCGCGATGGCAAACCGGCACGAAGCACGACATGCAAGGGTGGCGCTGGGCGGCGTGGCGATATGGCGGGCGGTGCTGGCGCTTACGCTGCTGGCCGGGCCCGCCGGTTGCGCCCGCCACGCCGTGCGGCCCGCCACCCCGCCACCCAACGAGGGGGACGCCTCCTGGCGCGCGGTGGAGCAGCCGGACACGGTGCACTACCAGCTCGCCATGGGCGAGGTGTCCAGCGGCGGCACGGCACTGGAACGCGTCACGCCGGTCTATCCCGCGGCGCAGCTGGCTATCTGCCCGCCCGTGGTGGAAGTGACCGCCAGGCTGATCGTCGACCGCGCCGGCAAGGTCACCGAAGTGCGCCCCGGCAACGCGGCCTCCGCACAAGCGGATCTCGCGCCCTATCTCGACGCCACGCGGGCGGCCGCGCTGCGCTGGCAGTTCAATCCGCTGCAGATCAACCACTGGTCGGCCGACGCCAACGGCGAGAGCCACGTGGTGGACAGCCGCATCGAGCCCTTCAGCCTGGACTACCTGTTCCGCTTCACCTGCCACGCCGGCAAGGCGCAGGTCACAGCCGGCGACAGGCTGGCATCGGGCTGATCAGGCGGCCGCGTCGAAGCGGTAGATGTCCATCGCCAGGATCCCTGAGTCGATGCCGGCGTCCAGCCGCTGCGCACGTGCGCCGTCGCCCGCGGCGCCCAGCGCCACGAACAGCGGCAGCAGGTGCTCGTCGGTAGGGTGCGCGCGCTCGGCGAACGGCGCCTGCCGGCGGTAGTCGAGCAGGGCGGCGGTGTCGCCCTCGGCCAGGCGCTGCTCGATCCAGCGAATGAAGGGCCGCACGTACGGTGCCTCGTGCTCGGCACCGTAGCCGGCGGCCAGGTCGTGCAGGTTGTGGGTGATCGAGCCCGAACCGATCACCAGCACGCCGTCCTCGCGCAGCGGGGCCAGCGCGCGGCCCACTGCCAGCTGGTGCGCCGGGCCGCCGTGCGGCTGGATCGACAGCGGCACCACCGGGATGTCGGCCACCGGATACATCAGCCGCAGCGGTACCCACACGCCGTGGTCCAGCCCGCGCGAGGCATCCTCGGCTGCCGGCAGGCCGGCATCTTCGAGTCGCTGCACGACCTCGCGGGCCAGCGCCGGATCGCCGGGCGCCGGATAGCGCATCTGGTAAAGCGCCGCCGGAAAGCCGCCGAAGTCGTGCATCGTCTCCGGCTGCGCGGCGCCACCCACCCGCGGGCCGCGTGCGAGGTAATGCGCGCTGGCCACCACGATCGCGCGCGGACGCGGCAGCGCCGCGGCCAGCTCGGCCAGCCGCGCGCCGGTGGCGCCGGGCTGCAGTGCGGTCATCGGTGAGCCGTGGGAAATGTAAAGGCTGGGCAGGCGGGTCATGGCGCTCTCCGGGCAATGCGCCAAACATAAGGCCGGCACCCGGCGTTTTCGCCGTCACATGGCGCAACAGCCTGTTGCACGACGCGAACGCTGCGTGCCTCAGCCGGCGTCGGCGAGCGCCTGGCGCAGCGGATCGAGCAGCGCGCCGTAGCGTTCGGCGCGGGCGGTGTCGCGGCGCAGCGGCTGGCGTACCTGGGACGCGCTGGGCGTGCGCACGCTGCGCATGGCGCGATGGTAGTCGAGGCAGGCGGCGTCGAACGGCAAGTTGCAGAACGCCAGCAGATCGCGGATCTCGCGCTCCGGTTCATCCAGCAGCGCCTCGTAGCGCTGGATGCGCACGCGCTGCGGCTGCTCGGCCTGCCAGATCGCCATCGCGCGCCGGTAGTCGCGGGTGTAGGCGCCGATGTCGCCGAGATCGCAGGCGAAGTGCGGCAGCCGATAGAACTGCTGCTTGAAGCACGACCAGCCCGCTTCCAGGGCGTCGCGCCGGGCGTCGACGATGCGTGCGCCGGGCAGCATCGCGCCGAGCAGACCGGCGTGGAGCCAGTTTTCCGGCAGCTTGTCGGTGTGCCGCGGGCGCTGCGTGCGCCAGCGCGCGGTGCGTTCCAGATAGCGCTGACCCAACCGATGCCAGTCCGCCGCGCTGGCCGACGGCATCCACGCCAGCAGCGGTTGCCGACGCTGCCGGGACTCCTCGACGATCA
Organism: Dyella sp. KRB-257; assembly: GCF_049445995.1. Taxonomy (NCBI): domain Bacteria; kingdom Pseudomonadati; phylum Pseudomonadota; class Gammaproteobacteria; order Lysobacterales; family Rhodanobacteraceae; genus Dyella; species Dyella sp. KRB-257. The sequence continues at coordinate 226,563 of NZ_JBMSDZ010000003.1, forward strand.
CCGCGTCGAGATCGTCCAGCTCGCTGGCGCCCTCCACCTGCGGATGCGCGGCGAGGATCTGCTCGAACAGCGTGGAGCCCGAGCGCGGCAGGCCGACGATGAAGATCACCTCGCGCCCCAGCGTGGCGTCCAGCGGTGCCGGCAAGCGATGGCCGGCTTCGAGCACGCGGGTGACGTGGGTGCTGAAGGTCGGCGCGTGCCAGGGCGCCAGTTGGCGCATCCGTGCGTTGGCGGCGGCGAGCGCGGCAAAGGCGTCCTCGTAGCGGCCGCGATCCTCCAGCGCCTTGCCCAGGGCGAAGCCCATCGCGATGCGGTCGCTGTCGGCCACTCCCGGGTACTGCACGAGGGAAGACAGCGCCGCGATGTCCGCATCGCCCAGCGGCTGTGTCTTGATGTTGGCCAGCCCGCGCCAGGCGTCGCCGCAGGCGCCGTGACGCGCCAGCGCGGCGCGGTAATGCGCGGCGGCTTCGTCGAAGCGGCCCAGGTGCACCAGCGTGTCGCCGGCGAGGATGTGTGCCGGCAGCAGCTCCGGCGCCAGCGCGGTGGCCTGCTTCAGCGCGCGCAGCGCTTCCTCGCTGTCGCCGAGCTGCTGCAGGTTGCGGCCGAGGTTGAACCAGGCGATCGGGTAGTCCGGCGCGGCCATGCAGGCCTGTCGCCAGATGGTGAGCGCGTCGTGCATGTCGCCGCGCCGGGCCAGTGCGCTGGCCAGGTCGTTCAGCACCAGCGCATCGTGCGGGGCCAGCGCGAGCGCCTTGCGCAGCACGGCAATGGCGTCGTCGACGCGGCCGCGCCGGGTGGCGGCGATGCCCTTCATCCGCAGCACCTCGACGTGACACGGGGCCAGGCGGTGCAGCGCATCGAGCAGGCGGTCGGCGGCGTCGAGCTGGCCGTCGCGGATCGCCCGCGCGGCGGCATGCAGCTGTTCGCGCTGCGAGACGGACAGGCCGCTCAGGCGCGGATCGACGGCGGTGCGGGGCGGCGGGAGTGTCATGCGGCGAGCGGGGGTGGAGGCATCCGCCGATGGTACGGGGCGAACGAACATCCCGGCGAGCACTGCCTCGCGCGGAGCCTGTGCCGAAAACAAAAAAGCGAAACCCGCGCCGGGCGCGGGTTTCGTGGGCGAGCGAAAAGCTCAGTACTTGCGGCGGGGCGGCTTGCCGCCGCTGCCGCCGCCGGGCCGCGGCTTGCCCTTGAAGCCGCCGGGCCGCGGGCCGCCGGTGCGCGGCGGCGGACGGTCGGCGGCGCCGTCGTCCTTGCCGTCCCACTCGTGGATGCGCAACTGGTGCTGCACCACCCACACCTTCTTGAGGTGCTCGAACACTTCCTTGGGCATGCCGTCGGGCAGGTCGATCAGGCTGTACTCGCCGCGGATGCTGAGGCGGCCGATGAAGCTGCTTTCCAGCCCGGCCTCGTTGGCGATGGCGCCGATGATGTTGCCCGGCTTCACACCGTGGTCGTGGCCGACCTCGACGCGGTAGGTGCGCTTGCCTTCCTCGGTGACGTGGGCGCGCTGCAGCGGGCGCGAGAACGATTCACGCGGGCCGGCATCGCGATCGCGCGGTTCGCGTTCCGGGCGGGCGCTGCGCTCAGGCCGGTCGCCGCTGCGCTCGCGCGGCTCGTGCTCGCGCGGCGCAAGCTCGCGCTTGGGCGGCGGCGTCAGCAGCAGCGGCTGATCGCCCTGGGCGATGCGCGCCAGCGCCGCGGCGATCTCGATCGCCGGCACGTTGTGCTCCTGCTCGTACTGCTCGATCAGCTGCTGGAAAAACTCCAGCTCGCCCTGCGCCAGGGTGTCGCTGATGCGCTGCTTGAAGCGGCCGATGCGCACGTCGTTGACGGCCTCGACGGTGGGCAGCTTCATTTCCTCGATCGGCTGGCGGGTGGCGCGCTCGATCGCGCGCAGCATGCCCTTCTCGCGCGGCGTGACGAACAGGATCGCCTCGCCGTTGCGCCCGGCGCGGCCGGTGCGGCCGATGCGGTGCACGTAGCTCTCGGTGTCGTACGGAATGTCGTAGTTCATCACGTGGGTGATGCGCTCCACGTCCAGGCCGCGCGCGGCCACGTCGGTGGCGACCAGGATGTCGAGCTTGCCGTCCTTGAGCTGCTGGATCACCCGCTCGCGCTGCGGCTGGGCGATGTCGCCGTTGATCGCGGCGGCGGCCAATCCGCGCGCCTGCAGCTTCTCGGCCAGTTCCTCGGTGGCCTGCTTGGTGCGCGCGAAGATGATCATCGCGTCGAACGGCTCGGCTTCCAGGATGCGCGTGAGCGCGTCGAGCTTGTGCAGGCCGCTCACCCACCAGTAGCGCTGGCGGATGTTCGCCGCGGTGGTGGTGGAAGACTTGATGATGACTTCCACCGGGTCCTTCAGGTGCTTCTGCGCGATCTTGCGGATTACCGTGGGCATGGTCGCCGAGAACAGCGCCACCTGGCGCGTCGGCGGCGTGGCCTCGAGCACCTTGGTCACGTCGTCGATGAAGCCCATGCGCAGCATCTCGTCGGCTTCGTCGAGCACCAGATACTTCAGCTCGGACAGATCCAGCGTGCCCTTGTCCAGGTGGTCGATCACGCGGCCGGGCGTGCCCACGATCACCTGCACGCCGCGGCGCAGCGCCTGCAATTGCGGGCCGTAGCTCTGGCCGCCGTAGATCGGCAGCACCTGCAGGCCGGGCAGGTGGGTGGCGTACTTCTGGAACGCCTCGGCCACCTGGATGGCCAGCTCGCGGGTGGGCGCCAGTACCAGCGCCTGCGGCTTGCCGGGCTTGAGCTCGATGCGCGAGAGGATCGGCAGCGCGAATGCGGCGGTCTTGCCGGTGCCGGTCTGCGCCTGGCCGAGCACGTCGCGCCCTTCCATCAGCGGCGGGATGGTGGCGGCCTGGATCGGCGAGGGCGACTCGTAGCCGACGTCGGCGAGCGCGCGCAGGATGTTCGGATTCAGCCCGAGCGCAGTGAAGCCGGCGGCAGCCGGGGCGGAGTCGGGGGAGGGGGATGACATCGGGGGAACCTCGGGGTGGCACGCCGGACGGCATGCGGGAGAATGGGCGCTATTGTAGCAGTCCGCGGGCGTGTGGCCCGCCCGGTAAAACGTTCAAGGCACAGGAGATTCAGGCATGGCAAAGCGTCTGGTGGGAAAGGTCGCGCTGGTGACGGGCGCCTCCTCGGGCATCGGTGAGGCGACCGCGATCGCGCTGGCGGAGGAAGGCGCGCGCGTGGCGGTGACGGCGCGCCGCCGCGACCGGCTGGACCGGCTCGCCGTGCAGCTGACCGCACTCGGCGCCGAGCCGCTGGTGCTGGAGGCGGACCTGCTCGACGAGGCCGAGGCGCAGCGTGTGGTGCGCGATGCCGAGGCGCACTTCGGACGTCTGGACGTCCTCGTCAACAACGCCGGCGTGATGTACCTGGAGCCGGTCGCCGAGGCCGACCTCGGACGCTGGCGACAGATGCTGGAGCTCAACGTGCTCAGCCTGATCGCCTCGACGCAGGCGGCGCTGGCCGGCATGACCGCGCGCGGCGACGGCCACATCGTCAACATTTCCTCGACCGCCGGACGCGTGGCCAACCCCAACGCCGCCGCCTACTCGGCGACCAAGTTCGGCGTGGTGGCGTTTTCCGAGGCATTGCGGCGCGAGGTGTACCAGCACGGCATTCGCGTGAGCGTGATCGAGCCGGGCGCGGTGCAGACCGAGCTGCGCGAGCACATCGGCCATGCCGCGACCCGGGACGCGCTCAACGCCTGGGCCGACTCCATGCGCCAGCTGCAGTCGCGCGACGTCGCCGAGGCGATCGCGTTCTGCGTGACGCGCCCGCCGCACGTCAACATCAACGAGATCCTGATGCGCCCCACCGACCAGGAGCGCTGAGAGCCTGACGCGGGGTTGGAGCGTCCGCCCGTGCGGCTGATGATCGACATCTTGCGGTGATTCCATGGAGGTGGTGATGGACGGTTTCGAGACTCTTTCCGAGCAGGCCTGCTTTGGCGGCGTGCAGGGCTTCTACCGGCACGCCTCGACCAGTTGCGCGGGGCCGATGCGCTTCGCCGTGTACCGGCCGCCGCAGGCGGTGCAGGGCAAGTGTCCGGTGCTTTATTACCTGGCCGGCCTCACCTGCACGGAAGAAACCGCCACGATCAAGGCCGGTGCGCAGCGGCTCGCCGCGCAGTTCGGCCTGGTGCTGGTGATGCCCGACACCAGCCCGCGCGACACCGGTATCGAGGGCGCCACCGGCGACTGGGAATTCGGCGAGGGCGCGGGCTTCTACGTCGACGCCACGCAGGCGCCCTATGCCGGGCGCTTCAACATGCATCGCTACGTGGTGGACGAACTGCCGGCGCTGGTCGCACGGCATTTCCCGGTCGACGCCACGCGCAGCAGCCTGTTCGGCCACTCGATGGGCGGCCACGGCGCGCTGACCATCGCGCTGCGCTACCCGGAACGCTACCGCTCGGTCTCGGCGTTCGCACCCATCGTCGCGCCCAGCCAGGTGCCGTGGGGGCGCAAGGCGCTGCCGAAATACCTGGGCGAGGATCGTGCGGCCTGGGCCGATTACGACGCCTGCGAACTGGTCCACCGGCAGACCTTTGCCGGCACGATCCTGATCGACCAGGGCGAGGCGGACAAATTCCTCGAGGCCCAGTTGAAGCCCGAGCTGTTCGACCAGGCCTGCGCCGAGGCCGGCCAGCCGCTGCTGCTGCGTCGGCATCCCGGCTACGACCACAGCTACTGGTTCATCAGCACCTTCATGGAAGACCATCTGCGCCATCACGCCAAGGCGCTGGGCCTGCTGTAGGAGCCCGCTCGCGGGCGATGCCCTGGCTCTGATGTCACATCAAAGCCAAAAGCATCGCCCGCGAGCGGGCTCCTGCTGCTGCCATCACGGACAGCAAAAGGGCGGCGCCGCGAGGCGCCGCCCTTTCGCATTGCTCGGTGATCAGGCCTTGGCGGCCGGACGGCGCGAGCGGCGCCGCGAGCGGTTGCCCGCCGCGTGCTCGCCACTGGCCTGCTGCACGTGACCGTGCGGGCGGTGCGAGGCGCCGCTCTTGCCGTTGCCGGCTGGGCGGCCCTGCTGCGGGCGCTGCGACTGGCGGCCCTGGCGCTGGTTGCCCTGCACCGGACGCGGCGCGCCGGCGTCCAGCCGCAGCGGCGCGGACGGCTCGAAGCCTGCCACCGGGGTGATCGCGATGTCCTGCTTCACCAGCATGCGGATGTCGCGCAGCAGGCCGGATTCGTCGTGGCTCACCAGCGACACGGCCAGGCCCTCGGAGCCAGCGCGACCGGTGCGGCCGATGCGGTGCACGTAGTCCTCGGCGACCATCGGCAGGTCGTAGTTGATGACGATCGGCAACTGATCGATGTCGATGCCGCGCGCGGCGATGTCGGTGGCCACCAGCACGGTGACGCGGCCGGTCTTGAAGTCGCTCAACGCGCGGGTGCGGGCGTTCTGACTCTTGTTGCCGTGGATCGCCGCGGCGCGGATGCCGGACACGTTGAGGTAGGTCACCAGCTTGTCGGCGCCGTGCTTGGTGCGGCTGAACACCAGGCTCTGGCGGCGGCTGTCCTGCGACAGCATGTGCAGCAGCAGGTCGCGCTTGCGCGCGGCGTCCACCGGATGCACGTGATGGCTGACCAGCGGCGCGACCGTGTTCGGCGGGGTCACCGACACTTCGCGCGGATCGGTCATGAACTGCATCGCCAGCGCCTTGATCGGCGCGGCGAAGGTGGCCGAGAACAATAGCGTCTGGCGCTTCTGCCTGGGCAGCGCGTTGACGATACGCTTGAGCGCCGGCATGAAGCCCATGTCGAGCATGCGGTCGGCCTCGTCCAGCACCAGCGTGTCGATGCCGGTGACGTCGATGGTGCGCTGCTGCATGTGGTCGATCAGACGGCCCGGGGTGGCGATCACCACGTCGACGCCGCGGCGCAGCGCGTTGATCTGCGGACCCATGCCGACGCCGCCGAAGATGGTGGTGGTGGCCACGCGCACGTACTTGCCGTAGTCGCGGAAGTTCTCGTTGACCTGCGCGGCCAGCTCGCGGGTCGGGGTGAGCACCAGCACACGCGGGCGGCGCGTCTGCGTGTCGCCGCCCTGCAGCAGCTTGTGGATCACCGGCAGGGCGAACGCGGCGGTCTTGCCGGTGCCGGTCTGCGCGGCGGCAAGCAGGTCATGGCCGGCGAGCACCAGCGGGATCGCACTGGCCTGGATCGGCGTGGGCTCGGTGTAGCCCTGGTCGGCAAGCGCGCGCAGCAACGCGGGCGCAAGGCCCAGCGATTCAAAAGACATGGAAACTCCTGGAGTGTTCTGCTGCGCTCCCTGATACCGCGCGGCAGACGATGAATTCGACGACCGCACATCGAAAGCGATGGCTGGCCGGGTGCCGTGCGCGCTACCGGGGTGGGGGAAAGGGCGAGGGCCTGGCCATCGCCGCGATGTCCGCAAGGGAGTCGGGGGCGTCTACGAGCCGGTGTAGTGTAGCCGATCCGGCGGGGGCGTGCTTGCGCTGCAGCAAGCGGCCTGCCGACCCGCCGTTGCGCCGACGTCCGTCCGCTGGCGCGGCGTATTGCCGGTGTGACACCGCCATCGGGGTCCGGCAGGAGAGTGGTACGCCATCCAGCGTCGCCGCCGTGGTCGTGGGGTGCAGGTGCAGTAGGCCTTGTTGTAGATGCCGCTGGAATAGTGCACGTCGAGCGTGCTGGTGTAGTTGGCCTGGTTGTCGATCGAGCGGCCATCCAGCGTCGGGTTGCACATGCAGCGCAGCGCAGTGCCGTTCTTGAAGATCTCCGCGCCCACCAGCCAGTGGTTGCTGTCACGGTCGTAGTACTCGGCCACTTCGCCGCCATGTCCGAAAAGGCCTCGTTCATGCCGCCGGACTGGCCGGAGTAGGCGAGGTTGGAGTGCTGCTCGGTGAAGCCGTGGCTGATCCGCCGGTGCGTTTCTGGTGCAGGTTGTAGGTGGCGACATCAGTGTTCTGCATATAGCAGGTGCTGCCCGGCTGCTGCACGCTCAGCGCCGCATAGTCGGTGCCGTATCGGTCGAATTTGTCATTCCGTGCGCGTGTCATTCCGTGCGCTCCGCCCCGGCGCCGGCTGCGTGCTAGCCTCCTCTGCTGCCCAATCCGGATCAGGAGCATGGAATGTCCCTCGTTGCCGCGCTGCGCGGACTCGACACGACCCAGCGCCACACCGTGCTGGCCAGCTTCCTCGGCTGGACACTCGACGCCTTCGATTTCTTCCTGCTGGTGTTCGTACTGGACGAGATCGCCGCCGAGTTCCACGTCGGCCATACCGAGGTCACCCTGGGCATCCTGCTCACGTTGGCGGCGCGGCCGATCGGCGCGCTGATCTTCGGGCGGCTGGCCGACCGTTACGGGCGCAAGCCGGTGCTGATGGTCGATGTGCTGATGTTCTCGCTGCTGGAGCTGGCCTGCGCCTTCGCACCGTCGTTGACCGCGCTGCTGGTGCTGCGGTTTTTCTTCGGCATCGCGATGGGCGGCGAGTGGGGCATCGGCGCCTCGCTGGCGATGGAAACTGTGCCGGCGAAGGCGCGCGGCGCGGTGTCTGGCCTGCTGCAGAGCGGCTATCCGTGCGGGTATTTCCTGGGGGCGCTGGCCTACTGGCTGGTGTTCAGCGTGTTCGGGCTGGGCTGGCGGGCGATGTTCGTGGTGGGCGCGCTGCCGGCGCTGCTGGTGCTCTACCTGCGCGCCAGGGTGCCCGAGTCGCCGACCTGGCAGGCGGCGCGGGAACAAGGGCCGCGCCGCGGCGCGCTGGCGGCCATGCAAGGCAACGGCAGGCGGCTGCTCTACATGATGCTGCTGATGGCGGCGTTCAACATGTTCAGCCACGGCTCGCAGGACATGTACCCCACCTTCCTCAAGTCACAGATGCACCTCGATGCGGGCACGGTGGCCGTGCTCACCATGCTGCTCAATGCCGGCGCCATCGTGGGCGGGCTCACCTTCGGCAGCTGGTCGGAGCGGGTGGGACGCCGTCGCGCGATGGTGGTGGCCGCGCTGCTGGCGCTGCCGTGCATCCCGTTGTGGACGTTCGGCGGCTCGGTGGTCGTGCTGGGCATCGGCGCGTTCCTGATCCAGGTGATGGTGCAGGGCGCCTGGGGCGTGGTGCCCACCTACCTCAACGAACTGGCGCCGCACGACGTGCGCGCCACGCTGCCCGGCTTCGCCTATCAGCTGGGCAACCTGCTCGCGGCGGGCACGGCGTCGATCCAGGCCTGGCTGGCGGCGCGGCACGGCGGCAACTACGCGCTGGTGATGGCGGGGTGGATGGCGGCCGTGGCGCTGCTGCTGGCGTTCCTCGCCTGGCGCGGGCCGGAAGTGCGCGGGGTGTCCTTCGAGCCGGGCCGCTCCTGATAGAATCCGCGGTTTGCAATCGCACAAGAGACAGGCAATGAAGGCTGGCAAGGATAAGGTGATCTCGCTGCACTACACCCTCACGGTGGACGGCGAGAAGGTCGAGAGTTCGCACGACCGCGACGAGGCGCTGTGGGTACTGCTCGGCCACGGCCAGCTGATTCCGGGGCTGGAGGCGGCACTGGAAGGCCACGAGGCCAGCGAGTCGCTGCAGGTAGACGTGGCTGCGGCCGACGGTTACGGCGAGCGCCAGGACGGCCAGATCCAGCGCGTGCCGAAGAAGTATTTCCAGCAGGCGAACAGGCTCAAGCCCGGCATGACCACGGCGCTCTCGCTCAAGCAGGGCGGCCAGCGCGTGGTGACCGTGCACAAGGTCGGCATGACCACGGTGGACGTCGACCTCAACCACCCGATGGCCGGCAAGACGCTGCACTTCGACGTCACCCTCAACGAAGTGCGCGACGCCACCGAGGAAGAGATCCAGCACGGCCACGCCCACCCGCCGGGCGCCGAAGCCCACTGAGCGCGGGCTTCAATCAGTGAAAGCAAAACGGCGCCTCGGGCGCCGTTTTTCGTGTGCGTCCGGCAGGACGCACCTGCTTGGAGGTGAAAGTCCTCTATGGACCTGGAGAAGTTCTTCGACCGGGTCAACCACTTTCATCCTGATGTCGCGCGTCGCCCGGCACGCCGACGACGAGCGGGTGCTCAAGCTGATCCGCCGTTATCTGGAAGCGGGCCTGATGCGTGAGGGGGTGGCCGCGACGCGGAACAAGGGCACGCCGCAAGGCGGGCCATTGTCGCCGTTGCTGTCGAACATCCTGCTCACGGACTGGGATCGCTGGGCTACACCCTGACGAATGCGGGTGGTCGGATCAGGCTCAAGGTTGCGCCGGAAAGCGTGACGCGTCTGACCGGCCGCGTACGTGAGCTGTTGCGGCAGGGGCGCGGGCGCAGCCTCACCCATACCATCGAGACCCTCAATCCGGTGCTGCGTGGATGGATCGGCTACTTCCAGCTCAGCGAGAGCAAGATAGTCTCGGCCAGCAGCTGCGTCTGCTGCGCAAGCGACGTGGCCTCACCCAGGCTGCGCTGGCCACGCGAGCCGGCATGCCGCGGCCCAAGATCGTGCAGATGGAGCAGGACCGGGGATCGATCGCGTTCGGAAGCTACGCCCGGCTCGCCGCCGCCCTCGATGCCGCCCTGAAGGTGGACATCGCGCAGCGTCCGACGCTGGAGGAGCTGGGGGACATCTATGGCGAATGAGCCGGTGGCCGTCGCCAGCGCGCGCGTGCTGACCCCGCAGGGCGTCAGTGGCGAGCTCTACCACGAAGGCAGGCAGTACGCGTTTGCCTACACCGGCACCACGCCGGACGTGGCGGTGAGCCTGACCATGCCGGTACGGCGCAGTCCGTACACGTCCTCCTCCGAGCTGCTGCCGATCTTCCAGCAAAGCCTGCCGGAAGGTTATGTGCTGGAGCAGCTGCGCCTGCGCCTGCGCCTGGTCAAGCTCACCCAGCTCGATCCCATGATGCTGCTGGCGATCACCGGCCAGAGTGGCACCATCGGTCGCCTCGCCGTCGATGCGCCCGCGGTCGACCGCCTGTTGCAACGTAGCCGCGAGCCCGAGCGCGGCGAGCGGCTGGATGAGATCCTGGCCTGGGACGGCGCCGAAGACCTGTTCACCGAACTGGTCGATCGCAAGCCGCTGGGCTTCGAAGACATGGCCACGCTGATGGGGCTCGGTACCGCGCAGAAATACCAGGGCAGCTACGAGCGCCTGACCAGGGTCATCGGCAACAACTGCCTTGCAGAACAGGTGCGCCCGGCGCTGGCGCAGCTGTTCGACATGGTGGTGCTTTGCGTCATCGTGGGAAACGGCGACGCGCACCTGAAGAACTTCGGCCTGCTCTACACCCACCCCGCCAGCGATGACGCGCGCATGGCGCCGGCCTACGACATCGTCAACACCACCGCGTATCTGCCCAACGACACGCTGGCCCTCACGCTGGGTGGCAGCAAGAGCTTTCTCGCAGCCCGACAACACCTGCTGGAATTCGCCGACCGCTGCCAGGTGGACGATCCCCGCGAACGCATCCGGCAACTGCTCGAAGCGGCCCACCAGCAGTGCCTGCAGCACGCCGACCTGCTGGTCGAGGTGCCGCAGGTGCGTGATGCCCTGCAGCGCGATATCCGGCGGATGGAACCGGGTTTCAGCCAGCCGCTGCGGGCGGTTTGAAGAAGGCAGTGCCTCGTCGTCGCGCGCTTGGCGACGCCAGCAAAACCAGCACATCGGGAGTCACGGCCACCGATTTCCACGAACCGGGCCGTGCCGGAGCCAGCCCCATCACGCCGCCTCGTCGATGATCGCCTTCATCGTCGCCTCCACCCCGCGCGCCGCCTCGGCGATGCGCGCGTCGCTGGAGATCAGAGCAAGCTGGTCGGTCGGCGGCACCATGCCGATCCACGTCGCGCCGTCCTGCTCGTACACCGACACCCGGCACGGCAGCGCCATGTTCAGCGTCATGTCCATCGCCAGCACCTCCGACGCCTGCTTCGGATTGCACACCTCCATCACGATGCAGCCGTTGGCCAGCGCAAACCCCTTGTCCGCCAGCGTCTGCTTGAAGTCGTAGGTGTGCAGCACGCCGAAGCCGTGCGCCTTCACCGCTGCCTGCATGGCCTCGAACGCCTGCGCCACTGATTTGGACGTCTGTTTCTTGTAGATCATCACGTTGCTCCTCAGGGATAGGGGGAGAGCATGGAGCGCCGCTCGGGATGGTTCTGCCAGCCGCCACTTCCGGCGGAGCTCTCAAACGGTGCGATGCTCATCAATCAGCATAGTCCCGTTGACCCACCCAAGGAGCACCGCATGGCCGCACTCACCGACCGTTTTGCCCGCGCCGTGGATTACGCCCGCATCGCGCACGCCGCGCAGTTCCGCAAAGGCTCCAACATTCCCTACATCTACCACCTGCTGGGCGTGTCCAGCCTGGTGATCGAGTTCGGCGGCAACGAGGACCAGGCCATTGCCGGGCTGCTGCACGACACGCTGGAAGACTGCGGCGCCGCGCACGAGGCGATCATCCGCGCGCAGTTCGGTGAGGCGGTGGCCACCATCGTGCGCGACTGCACCGACGGTACCGCCGAGGGCAAGGCGAAACACACCGACCCCGAAGCCAAGCGTCGCGACTGGATCGAGCGCAAGCGCGCCTACCTCGCCCACCTGCGCACGGCCGACGAGCACACCCTGCTGGTGAGCGCCTGCGACAAGCTGCACAACGCCCGCGCCATCGTGCAGGACCTGGAAGACACCGCCGTCGGCACCGCGGTGTTCGATCGCTTCACCGGCGGCCGCGACGGCACGCTCGGCTACTACCAGTCGCTCGCCGAACTGTTCACCGCGCGCGGCGTGAAGGCTGCGCCCGTGCTGGATGCCTTGGTGGGCCGCATGCATGTGCTGGCAGGCGCCGCAGGCGCGGGTAAAGTGCTCGGCTAAATCTCCAAGGTCAGAGGTTCGGACATATTTTGATCGCACGGTCCCTCTGCGCAGAAGACCGGCTCGCGCTTGGCGTCACAACGAGCCTGCGTGTCGAACGCCTGCACGAGCGCCACCTTGCCTATCTTTCGGCCCATCGCGACAGGTTTCAGGCAGCCGAAGGCTAGCCAGAAAGCCCGGGCGAAACCGGTTTGCCGCTTGGGCCTTTGGCGCTCGGGGTGAACTGTGTAGTCTTCTGCGGTTCGGGCACGTTCGGCCGGCGATGCACGCGCCGCGCACGGCCTGGGGGCCGCCCGTACTGCAGAATTACATTCCACTGGTAAGCAATGGCCATCAAGAAATCCGAACTCTATTCGTCCCTGTGGGCCAGTTGCGACGCCTTGCGCGGTGGCATGGACGCCAGCCAGTACAAGGACTACGTGCTGGTACTGCTGTTCATCAAGTACATCAGCGACAAGTACGCCGGGGTGCCGTTTGCGCCGATCACCGTGCCGGAGGGCGCCAGCTTCAAGGACATGGTGGCGCTCAAGGGCAAGAGCGACATCGGCGACCAGATCAACAAGAAGATCATCGCGCCGTTGAAGGCGGCGAATCGCCTGTCCGAGATGCCGGATTTCAACGATCCAAACAAGCTTGGTACCGATAAGGAGATGGTCGAGAAGCTCACCGACCTGATCAGCATCTTCGAAAACAAGGCGCTGGATTTTTCGAAGAACCGCGCCGAAGGTGACGACATCCTCGGCGACGCTTACGAATACCTGATGCGCCACTTCGCCACCGAGAGCGGCAAGAGCAAGGGCCAGTTCTACACGCCGGCCGAAGTGAGCCGGATCATGGCGCAGGTGCTGGGCATCCGCGGGGCGAAAAGCAGCAACGCTACCACCGTGTACGACCCGACCTGTGGCTCCGGCTCGCTGTTGCTGAAAGTGGCCGACGAGGCGCGCAGCAAGCTCACCCTCTACGGCCAGGAAAAGGACGCCACCACCGCCGGCCTGGCGCGCATGAACATGATCCTGCACGACAACGCCGAGGCGAACATCGTGCAGGGCAATACGCTGGCCGACCCCAAGTTCATGGACAAGGGCAGCCTGCGCACGTTCGACTACGTGGTGGCCAACCCGCCGTTTTCCGACAAACGCTGGAGCACCGGTCTCGATCCGCTCAACGACCCGCACGAGCGATTCGCGCCGTTCGGCACGCCGCCGGCCAAGCAGGGCGACTACGCCTACCTGCTGCACATCGTGCGGTCGCTCAAGAGCACCGGCAAGGGGGCCTGCATCCTGCCGCACGGCGTGCTGTTCCGCGGCAACGCCGAGGCGGAGATCCGCCGCAACCTGGTGCGCAAGGGCTACATCAAGGCGATCATCGGTCTGCCGGCCAACCTGTTCTACGGCACCGGCATACCCGCCTGCATCGTGCTCATCGACAAGCAGGATGCGCAGGCCCGCAAGGGCATCTTCATGATCGACGCCAGCTCGGGCTTCGCGAAGGACGGCCCCAAGAACCGCCTGCGCTCGCGTGACGTGCACCAGATCGTCGACGTCTTCAGCAAGCGGCTGGACGTGCCCAAGTACGCGCGCATGGTGCCGTTCGCCGAGATCGAGAAGAACGACTACAACCTCAACCTGCCGCGCTACATCGACAGCCAGCAGGCCGAGGACCGGCAGGACATCGAAGGCCACCTCAAGGGCGGCATCCCGCTGGCCGACGTCGAGGCGCTGCAGCGCTACTGGCAGGTCTGCCCGGATCTGCGCAAGGCCCTGTTCAAGCCCAACCGCCCCGGCTACGTGGATCTCGCCGTGGACAAGGCCGCGATCAAGCCCACCATCTACGAGCACCCGCAGTTCGCCGCCTTCGTCAGCGGCATGAACGCCCACTTCGCCAGTTGGCGCCAGCGCAGCGCTGCCACGCTCAAGGCACTCGATGCGGGTTGCCACCCCAAGGACGTGATCGCCGAGCTGTCGGAAAACCTGCTGGCGCATTACGCCGGCCAGCCGCTGATCAATGCTTACGACGTTTACCAGCACCTGATGGACTACTGGGCCGAGACCATGCAGGACGATCTGTACCTGATCGCCGTCGACGGCTGGAAGGTCAGCACCTACCGCGTGATCGAGCAGAAGAAGAACAAGGACGGCAAGGTCACCAAGGAGGTCGACAAGGGCTGGGCCTGCGACCTGCTGCCCAAGCCGCTGATCGTGGCGCGTTACTTCGCCGCCGAGCAGGCCGCCATCGACCAGCTCGCCGCCGATCTCGATGCCACCGATGCGCAACTCACCGAGATGGAGGAAGAACACAGCGGCGAAGACGCCGTGTTCTCCGGCTTCGACAAGATCAACAAGGCGGCGGTGAAGGAGCGTCTCGACGAACTCGCCGAAAACCAACCCGCCCCGCCGCCGTCATCCCGGCGAAAGCCGGGATCCAGTGCCTCCGTTCCAGACGACAGCGATGCGGCTGCCGAAATCGCCGTGCTCAAGCAATGGCAGAAGCTGGATCGCGAGAAGGCAGCCCTGAAGAAGGAGCTCAAGGACGCCGAGGCGGCGCTGGACGATGCGGCCCTTGCCAAGTATCCGCAGCTTTCAGAGGCCGAGATCAAGACGCTGGCGGTGGACGACAAGTGGTTGGGCGCCCTGGACGCCGCCATTCATGGCGAGATGGATCGGATCAGCCAGGGACTGACACGGCGCGTGCGGGAGTTGGCCGAGCGCTACGAGGCACGATTGTCGCAGGTCATGGATCTCGTTGCCGAGTCGCAGGCCAAGGTTGATGCGCATTTGGAGAGGATGGGTTTTTCATGGAAGTGAGAGAGGCTTCGGGCCCTTACGCCCGTTTGTCTGCGCCGCGAGTCTGTCAGGCGTTGCCTGGATACAAGCAAACTGAAGTCGGCGTCATTCCGGAGGAATGGAGTAGCCCGAAGATAGAATCCCTTGTTGACGAGATCTCGATGGGGCCATTCGGTTCGGACATAAACCTGACTCCGTGACCTCTCCCTGCCAAACCGCACCACACAGCCACCTGCACGAGCCCGCCCGCTCACCCATCGGGTGAGGCCCGCTGTCGGGTATGCTGCGGCTCGATCTCGTTGCCGCGCCGTTCGCTCATG
>NZ_JBMSDZ010000004.1:0-240441 GCF_049445995.1 Dyella sp. KRB-257
ACCTCGGCGATCAAGCCTGCCCGTTCCACCTCACGTTGCGTCATCCCCACCTCCACGGTCACCCCCTCGACGGAAAAGGGGACACTTGTAACTTGCAGGAAGGGGACACTACTAACTGGCAGCTACACCGCCCTGCCACGTGTTTGCCGTCACACCGCAATGCGGTTACCTTCTGCACATCCGCGCCGCGGCTGACCTGGGGAAGGCGTCGCTCCTGGATTCACGGGGGGAAAAGCGCGGGTATCTGATGCCACTCAGCGAGAGATCATGGATACCCGAATCACACTCGAGGCGCGCGCGCGCGCGGGGGGGGCCGTCCGGCCCGTTACGCTGGTTGCGGTCGCCGTCATCGTCGTGCTGGCCATCGCCTCATGGTTTCTGATCATCCGGCCGCATGAGGAACTGGTGCTGTCGGACGCCGGCGGCCACCCCTCGACGCCGGTGACGCCCGGCACGGTCGCCGCACCGCCGCCTGCCAACGTCGAGGCTATGGGCACCGACCAGCTGCTGAGCGAAGCGCGCAAGGCGATGAACGAGCAGCGCTACCTGGCCCCGGCCGGCAACAACGCCTTCGAGTTCTATCTGAAGGCGCTCGAGCGCCAGCCCGGCAACGCGGTGGCGACCGACGCCCTGCGCGAGACGTTCCCGTTCGCCGCCGATGCGGCCGAACAGGCGATCAATGCGCGCAACTTCAACGAGGCGCAGCGCGAGATCGACCTGCTGGCGAAAGCCGATCCGACCAACTTCACGCTGACCATCCTGCGCTCCAAACTCGACGCGCAGCGCAAGCTGCAGGACAAGGAGCAGCAGCAGGCGACGGAGCAGGAGCGCCAGCAGCAGCTCGCGGCGCAGAAAGCCGCCGAAGAGAAGGCGGCCGCGGAGAAGGCGGCCGAGGCGCAGCAGGCATCCACCACGACGCCCAGGAGTTCCGCTGCCGGTTCGACGCGCAACACGGCGTCCAGTCAGGGCGCGGAGACGCCGGTCGCGCCGGCTGCGGCTCCGGCCGCGCCGGTCCTCACTCCGGCCGTGCTGATCCGCAGCGTCAATCCGCGTTATCCGACCCAGGCGCAGCGCTCCCGCACCGAAGGTTATGTGGTGCTGAGTTTCACCGTCACGGCGGAGGGGCGCACCTCCAACATCAAGGTGACCAACTCGCAGCCCCGGCACGTGTTCGACCGGGCCGCCATCGACGCGGTGCAGCGCTGGGAGTTCAAGCCCGCCACCCGCAACGGTGAGCCGGTGGAGGTCACGCTCACCAACCGGATCAACTTCATCCTCGGCCAGTAGTCCTGAAACGGACCGGTCCGGCATCGGAGACGGCTGGCCCGACGGCCGGCCGTTTTTTCCGGGCGTCTGCGTCGCCGCGCGGAGTCACGCCGATCGACGGTTCACCGATGGCGGCGATGCCCTGTGCGCAGCCGCTGCTTGCGGATTGGCCGGACGGTACGCGGCGGGCTTTCCAGTCCGGCCCAGTCCACATGGGGCAGCGCGAGCAGGCGGTCGAACATCATCGGCATCAGGCCTGAAGGCGTGGCGCCGGCCGAGTTCCACATGGTCACGATGCCGGTGTGGTACTTCGGCAGGAAGCCGATCATGGTGCGATAACCCTCCACCGCGCCGGCGTGGAAGATCATCGTCTCGCCGCCGTAGGTGAACACGCGCCAGCCCAGTGCGTAGTGCGCCGCGGTGATTCGCGCGCGGCGCCAGGGCGTGGAATGCATCTCGACCGGCGTGGCGATGCCGGGGGCGTGCAGCACGGCGAGCAGTTCGGCGGGCAGCACGTCGGGTCGTCCACCCATCTGCGCGATCAGCCACTGCTCCATGTCACGCAGGCTGGCGTTGACGCCGGCGGCCGGAGCGACGCGGTAGTAGGCCTCGTTGGGTTCGAACGGCCGCCACTTGCCGTGGCCGATGGCGCGGTGCGGATGCGCCCAGCTCGGGCTTGCCTCCAGCGCTGCGCGGCCGTAGCTGGCGGTCTTCATGCCCAGCGGATAGAACAGCCGCTTGTCGACCAGACGGTAGAAGAAGTCCCCGGTCCTGGCATAGATCACGTCGCCGATCAGGCTGAAGGCCACGTTCTGGTAGCCGTAGCACTGGCCGACGTCGCAGGCCATGTCGATCGCGTCGAGCTTGCGCACCAGCTCTTCGTAGGGGACGTCGTCCTCGAGCATGTTGTCGTAGGTATTGCGGGGCAGGCCCACACGCTGGCCGAGAATGTCGCCGACGGTCACCTGCTCGGCCGCCTGCATGTCCTTGAGCTTGAAGAACGGCAGCACATCGACCAGGCGCGTGTCCCAGCCCAGCTTGCCGTCGCGCACCAGCAGCGCGGTGAGGCCGGTGGCGAAGGCCTTGGACAGCGACGCCAGCCGGAACACGGTCCCGGGCCGGATCGGCTCTCCGGTGGTGGCGTTGGCATAGCCCAGGGTGTATTCGAACGCCACCTTGTCGTTCACCACCACCGCGGTGGCCAGACCGGCGACCGAACGGCGGCGCGCGAGTTCGTCCAGCCAGTGGCGGTAGTCGGTCAGGGCCTGTTTCACCCGCGCGGGCGGCAATTGCGCCGAGGGCGTGTTCGAAACCACCTTGGTCGGTGTGGTCTGGTGGGGCATGGCGTGGCCGGGCGCGGCCGCGAAGACGAGGGCGCTGGCGAGCGCGAGGGACAGTGGACGGAACGGCATGCTGCTCTGGAATGCGCTCGGCGTGACGCGGCCGAAGAATGGGGGAATGCCGGCAGGCCGGTCATGCTTCTTGACGTTCGATTGTGGTCGACTTCGCCCGCCGCGACAACGAGCCGGTCATGCCGCGGCACCGCAACGTCCTGAACGTCCTGGTGCGATCGGACCGCGCGCGGCACGGCCGGTTCCGCGTCGCTTGCGGCTCAGTCCGGCAGGCCCTGCAGCAGCGCGCTGGCCCGCTCGGCGATCATGATCGTGGGCGCGTTGGTATTGCCGGTGGGCAGGCTGGGCATCACCGAGGCATCGATCACCCGCAGCCCCTCGATGCCGTGCACGCGCAGCTCGCCGTCCACCACCGCGCCGGCGTCCCGACCCATGCGGCAGGTGCCGACCGGGTGATAGATCGACTCGGCCTTGCGCCGGATGAAGGCCTCGAACTCGGCATCGCTGTGCAGCTCGCGCTCCGGGAACACCGGCTTGCCGCGATACGGGTCGAACGCGCCCTGCGCCAGGATTTCGCGCGACAGCCGGGCCGCCTCGACCATCCGCGCCATGTCGTGGCCCTCGCCGTCACCCAGGTAGTTGGCGTGGATGGCGATCGGCCGCGCCGGGTCGGCCGACTGCAGCCGCAGGCGCCCGCGGCTGTGTGGATGCAGGTAGCACGCGTGCAGGGTGTAGCCGTCGCCGGGCAGGCGGTGGCGGCCGTGGTCGTCGAGCAGGGCGGGCACGAAGTGGAACTGCAGGTCGCAGCGCTCGTCGGTGGCCAGCCGGCTGCGCACGAAGCCGCCGGCCTCGGCGATGTTCGAGGTGCCCGGCCCCTGCCGCCGGGTGAGGTAGCGCCAGCCGACGGCCAGCTCGTTGAGGTGGTCGTAGGTGATCTTCCGCGTGCTGCCGACCAGGGTGCAGATGTCCAGGTGATCCTGCAGGTTGGCGCCGACGCCGGGAAGGTCCTGCGCGACGGGGATGTCGTGCGCGCGCAGCTGTTCGGCCGGGCCGATGCCCGAAAGCATCAGCAGTTGCGGCGAGTTGATCGCGCCGGCGGCCAGCAGCACCCGGCTCGCCTCGATGCGTTCGCTGCCGTGCCCGCGACGCAGCTGCACGCCGACCGCGCGGTGGCCGTCGATCAGCACGCGCTCCACCAGCACGCCGGTGCGCACGTGCAGGTTGGGCCGATCGTGCACCGGCCGCAGGAAGCCCGTCGCGGTGGAGCAGCGCGCGCCGTCGCGCTGGGTCACCTGGTACAGGCCGAAGCCTTGCTGCGCGACGCCGTTGAAATCCTCGTTGCGCGCGAAACCGGCGCCGCTGGCGGCGTCGATCAGCGTGTCCGACAGCACGTTGTGGTAGCGCAGGTCGGACACGCCCAGCGGGCCGCCGGCGCCGTGCAGGGCGCTGGCGCCGCGGCTGTTGTCCTCGCTGTGCACGAACCAGGGCAGCACGTGCTCCCAGCGCCAGCGCTGGTCGCCGCACGCCTCGGCCCAGCGGTCGTAGTCGCCGGCCACGCCGCGGATGTAGCACATCGCATTGATCGAGCTGGAGCCACCCAGCGTCCTGCCGCGCGGCCACCACAGGCGCCGGCCGAGCAGCTGCGGTTCCGGCTCGGTGTCGTAGTTCCAGTTCACGCTGCGCAGCTTCACCAGCCGGGCCAGCCCGGCCGGCATGTGGATCAGCGGATGCCAGTCGCGCGGGCCGGCCTCCAGCAGCAGCACGCGCGTGTGCGGATTCGCGCTCAGCCGGTGGGCCAGTACGCAGCCGGCCGAGCCGGCACCCACGATGACGCAGTCGTAGTTCATCCCCATCCCCCGGCACCGGAAGGCACCCGCACGGTGCATGCTAGTCTTTGCCGGACCCACGCTGGAACATCCCGGTGACTGCATCCCCCAAGGCCACCGCGAGCGAGCGCCGCGCCGCGGCACTGTCGGCCGTCGCCTTTTTCTTCGTGCTGTCCTCGTACTACATCATGCGGCCGGTGCGCGACCAGTTGAGCGGGGCGGTCGGCTCGGCGCAGTTGCCGTTGTTCTACCTCGGCACGTTCGTCGCGATGCTGGTGCTGACCCCGGTGTTCGGCGCCATGGTGGCGCGCTTTCCCCGCCGCCGCCTGCTCGGCTGGAGCTACTGCTTCTTCATCGCCTGCCTGATCGCCTTCGTGCCGGCCTTCCTGGCGCAGGCGCGGATCGGCGTGCGCGAGCTGGGCGTGGTGTTCTTCATCTGGGTCAGCGTGTTCAACCTGTTCGTGGTGTCGCTGTTCTGGAGCTTCATGGCCGACATCTTCGACAGCGTGCAGGCGCGGCGCTCGTTTCCGCTGATCGCGCTGGGCGGCATGGCCGGTGCGGTGTTCGGCCCCGTGGTCACCAGCCTGTTGGTGGGATGGCTGGGCGTGGCGCCCTTGCTGGTGGTGTCGGCGCTGATGCTGGCCGTGGCGCTGGCCCTGCTGCTGCGCCTGTCCACCCACGATGCCGCGGGGCGTGCCTCGCGCGTCGATGCGGCCATCGGCGGGTCGCTGTGGGCCGGCGTGCGCGAGCTGTGGTCGCGACCGTTCCTGCGCTACATGGCGATCCTGATGCTGCTGGGCGACGGCATCGGCACGCTGGCCTATGCGCTGGTGGCCGACTACGCGAAGTCGCATTTCGTGGACAGCGCGGCGCGCACCGCGTTCTACGCGCATCAGGATCTGGCGGTGAACGGGCTCGGCGCCCTGCTGCAACTGACCGCGACGCGCTGGCTGCTCACGCGCTGGGGCGCCGGCTGGGGCCTGGTGCTGCCGGCGCTGGTGAACCTGGTGCTGCTGGTGATGGTGATGATCGGCGGCCACGGCAGTGTGGCGGTGCTCGGCGTGTCACTGCCGCTGGTGGCGGTGATGCAGGTGGTGACCCGCGGCGTCGGCTACGGCATGACCAAGCCGGCGGCGGACGCGCTGTACACCCGGGTGCCGCGCGAGACGCGCTACAAGGGCAAGAATTTCATCGAGACCACGGTGTGGCGCTTCGGCGATCTGGTGGTTACCAGCGGCGTCAGCGTGCTGGGCACCGCGGGCATCGGGGTGGGCGGCATGGCCTTCGTCGGGGTGGTGGTGTCGGCCGCCGCCACCTGGGTGGCGCGTCGCGTGGGCCGTTCGCCGGATCTGCTGCCGGAGTCGCCGGCTGTCGTGCCGGAACAACCGGCCGATGCGCCGCCGAGGTGAACCCGCGCGGCCGGCTCAGCTGGTGATGTACCGCTGCAGCTGCTCGATCTGCTCGGCCTGCTCGTCGATCACCGCCTTCACCAGGTCGCCGATCGAGATCACGCCTACCACGGTGTTGCCTTCGAGCACCGGCAGGTGGCGGATGCGGCTGTGCGTGCACAGGCGCATGCATTCGAGCACCTCGGTGTCCGGCCCCACAGTGACCGGCGGCGCGCTCATGATCTCGCTGACCGTGGTGTCCGCCGAGGATCGCCCCTGCAGGATCACCTTGCGCGCGTAGTCGCGCTCCGAAACGATGCCCACCAGCTGCTCGCCGCGCATCACCAGCAGCGCGCCGACGCGGCGTTCGGCCATCAGGCGGATGGCGTCCAGCACGGCGGCGTCGGGCGCCACCGCGTGCACCGTCCTGCCCTTGATCTCCAGCAGATGCTTGACCTGACTCATAGCGGCCTCCGGCACGTGGACTGGGCCAGAGTCTAGCAGCCTGTCGGACTTTGCTCGGCCGGGCTGCGAATCCGTCTGTGCGGTCCCTATTTCCGCCGCTTCTTGACCCATAGAACCACTATGGGCCGGCGAAGCGGCGAAAATCTGTCCTCGCACAGCCGAATTCTCGCCTCGACCAGCAAAGCCCGACAGGCTGCTAGCGCCGCGGCCTGCCCGTGGATGTTGCAGTGCCGTGAACCGCTGCGACTCAGATGAGACACTCAAATTCAGCACCATCCGTAACTGTAGGAGCGCACCCCGTGCGCGAATGCTCTTCGTGACGTCGCCAAGAGCAGTCGCGCACGGGTGCGCTCCTACATGTTTCGATAGTTCTGTGTCGCCGCACTAGCGATCAGCGCGGCGGCGTTCGGCCACGAAGTACAGCGGCCGCCGCTTGCTCTCGGCGTAGTTGCGGCCCAGGTACTCGCCGATCACGCCCAGCGCCAGCAGCTGCACGCCGCCGAGGAACAGGATCACCACCATCAGCGTCGGGTAGCCGCGCACCGGATCGCCCCACAGCAGCGCCTTGGCCAGCACCCACAGGCTGTAGACGAAGGCGAATGCCGCCGTGCCCAGGCCCACCCAGGTGGCCAGCCGCAGCGGTGCGGTGGAGAACGAGGTGATGCCTTCGATCGCCAGATGGGTCAGTCGCCAGTAGTTCCACTTGGTGTCGCCGGCGAGGCGCGGGTCGCGTTCGTAGCGGATCGCGGTCTGCCGGTAGCCGATCCAGGCGAACAGCCCCTTCATGAAGCGCTGGCGTTCGCGCAGCTGGCCGAGCGCGTCGAGCGCGCGGCGCGAGAGCAGGCGGAAGTCGCCGGTGTCGCGCGGCAGCGGCGTGTCGGACAGCCGCTCCATCACGCGGTAGAACGCCGCCGCGGTGAGGCGCTTGAGCGTGCTCTCGCCGGAGCGCGCGCTGCGCGTGGCGTAGACCACGTCGTAGCCGGCCCGCCACGGCTCGATCAGCGCGGGGATCAGCTCGGGCGGGTCCTGCAGGTCGGCATCGATCACCACCGCCGCGCCTTCGCCCACCGCGTCGAGCCCGGCGGTGAGCGCGGCCTCCTTGCCGAAGTTGCGCGACAGCCGCAGGCCGCCCACGCGCGCGTCGCTGCAGTAGCCGCCGATCCGTGTCCAGGTGTCGTCCTGGCTGCCGTCGTCGACGTAGAGCACGTCGGTGGCCACGGCCAGGCCGTCGACCACGACCATGAGCCGCGCATGGAAGGCATCGAGCACGCGCGATTCGTTGTAGGCGGGAACGACGATGGTCAGCTCGGGCATGGCGTTCGGCCGTGGTGTCGGGAGGGAAACTGCGTGGGGCAAGGATGCCGGATCTTGCTGACGGGGAACTTTCATCGCAGCCCGGTACTCGCCGGCGGCCTGTCGCTGTCGAGATAGGCCGGCCCGCCGAGCCGCGCCATCTGGCGCTGGATCCAGTCCGCGCGGCGCATCACGTAGGCGCTGGGCCGGTCGGCGTGCAGCCGCCGCGGGCTGGGCAGCACGGCGGCCAGTCGGGCCGCCTGCGCCGGACCGAGGCGGGCCGGTGGCGCGTGGAAGTAGGCATCGCTGGCCGCGCCCACGCCGTAGATGCCGTCGCCCAGCTCGGCGATGTTCATGTACACCTCCAGGATGCGCCGCTTCGGCCAGGTGATCTCCAGCAGCACGGTGAAATACGCCTCCAGCCCCTTGCGCACGAAGCTGCGGCCGTTCCACAGGAACAGGTTCTTCGCCGTCTGCTGGCTGATCGTGCTGGCGCCGCGCAGGCGCCTGCCCTCGTCGGCGGCGTCCAGCGCATCCTGGATCTGGTCGAAATCGAAGCCGTGGTGGAACGGGAATTTCTGGTCCTCGCCGGCTACCATCGCCAGCGGTACCCACGGCGACACCCGCGACCACGGCACCCAGCGGTGGCGCAGTTCGAAACCCTTCTCGCCGTGCACCCAGGCGCCGACCTGGCGCTCCATCATCACCGCCGAGGTCCACGGCGGCACGAAGCGCAGCACCAGCACGAGGAGCCAGCTCAGCGCGATCCAGCTCAGGGCGAGCAGTCCGGTCCAGCGCAGCAGGCGGCGGGCGAGTCGGGGGCGCAGGTGCATGGCCAGGCGGCGGCAGAATCCCAAGTATAGAGAACCTCGAAAAACTCGGAACAAGGAGCGGTTTTTCGAGGTTCCCTGCAGCGATGCGCGGCGGCGCCGTTGCGCGGCGTGTCCGCCGCCCCCACATCGCGTGGCTGTCCTGTTCGCGAGGTTGTCCGTGGAAACCACCCTGGTCGAAGACGTGTTGCACCGCTTCGTGCTCGAACGCGCCGGCGTGCGCGGCGTGCTGGTGCGCCTGGGCGCGGCGTGGCGCGAGGTGGCCGGTCGCGCCGGCTACCCGCCGCCGCTGCGCGACCTGCTCGGCCAGTCGCTGGCGGCCAGCGCGCTGCTGACCGGCAACATCAAGTTCGACGGCGCGCTGTCGATCGAACTCAAGAGCGCCGGTGCGCTGCGCCTGCTGTTCACCGAATGCACCGACCGCGGCCGCCTGCGCGGGCTGGCGCGCTGGAGCGATCCGCTGCCCGCGCCGCTGGCGCTGTCCGAGCTGCCTGGCGCGGTGATGGCGATCACCATCGGTCAGGCCGAACGCGGCCAGCGCTACCAGGGTCTGGTCGACCTGCGGCATGCCGGTCTCGCCGCGGCGCTGGAAAACTATTTCGCGCAGTCCGAGCAGCTGCCGGCGCGCATCCTGCTGGCGGCCGATGGCGGGCACGTGGTCGGCCTGATGCTGCAGCAGCTGCCCGGCGAGGGCGGCCACGACGCGGTGAAGGACGACGACGCGTGGACGCGCATCGAGCATCTCACCGCCACGCTCGGCGCGGCGGAAATGCTGGCCACCGCGCCCGAGCAGTTGCTGTTCCGGCTGTACCACGAGGAGCAGGTGCGGCTGTTCGAGCCGCGTCCGCTGGCGTTCGGCTGCAGCTGCACGCGCGAGCGGGTGTCGACCATGCTGCGCGCGCTGGGACGCGAGGAAGTGGAGGCCGCGCTGGTCGCCCGCGACGGCGAGATCGAGGTGATCTGCGAGTTCTGCGCGCAGCGCTATACCTTCGATCCGATCGATGCCGAGCATCTGCTGCGCGACACCGGCAGCACCGACGCGCCCACCACTGCGCAGTGATCGGGCGGGCCGCTCAGCCGATCGCCGGCAGCAGGTGCGTGGGCGCGTGCGGCCCCAGCCATTCGGCCGTCGGTCGCGCGGTGGAGAACAGGAAGCCCTGCGCGTAGCGCGTGCCGATGCGCAGCAGCGCCTGGCGCTGGTACTCCTCCTCGATGCCTTCGGCGATCACCTGCATGCGCAGCGAGTCGGCCAGCACCTGGATCCCGCGCACCACCGCCAGCCCCTGGTTGCTGTCCAGCTCGGCCAGGTCCGACGGCAGCTCGGTGATGAAGGAGCGGTCGATCTTCAGCGTCTGGATCGGGTACTGGTGCAGATAGCTGAGCGAGGAGTAGCCGGTGCCGAAATCGTCCAGCGAGATCAGGATGCCGCGCCGGCGCAGGTTCTCCAGCATGCGCTTCACCTGCGGCGGGTTCTCCAGCAGGGCGCGCTCGGTCACCTCGATGCGGATGCTTTGGGCGGCCACGCCGTGGCGCTCCATCGCGGCGAGCAGGCGCTCGTCCAGATCCGTCAGGCGGAAGTGGCGGCCGGACACGTTGATGCTGACGAAGCCCTCGCCGCGGGTCAGCGCGGTAGTCTGCGCGAACACCTGCTCGAAGATCTGCCAGTCGATGGATTCCGAGCAGCCGCTTTCCTCGGCCACGATTAGGAAATCGCCCGGCATCAGCACGCCGCGCTCGGGATGGTTCCAGCGCAGCAGCGCCTCGAAGCCGACGATGCGGCCGTCCTCGATCGCCACCACCGGCTGGTAGTACGGCACGAATTCGTTGCGCGACAGCGCGCGGCGCAGGTCGCCCTCCATCTCCAGCAGGGACAGCGCCTCGTGGCGCAGCCGGTCGTCGAACAGCGCGGCGCGGTGGCGGCCGTCGTCCTTGGCGCTGTACATCGCCGCGTCGGCGTCGCGCAGCAGTTCTTCGGGCTGCTGGTAGTGCATGGAGGGCAGCGCGATGCCGATCGAGGCGGAGGTGAAGATCTCCTTGATGCCGAGCCGGAACGGCACCTGCAGTTCAGCGATGATGCGCTCGGCGATCTGCAGCGGCATGTCGCTATCGGTGATGCCGTCCAGCAGCACGGCGAACTCGTCGCCGCCCAGGCGCGCCACCAGGTCGCGCGTCTTCAGGCAGGCGCGGATGCGCCCGCCCACCTGGAACAGCAGGT
This sequence comes from Dyella sp. KRB-257, assembly GCF_049445995.1. Taxonomy (NCBI): domain Bacteria; kingdom Pseudomonadati; phylum Pseudomonadota; class Gammaproteobacteria; order Lysobacterales; family Rhodanobacteraceae; genus Dyella; species Dyella sp. KRB-257. Next base: position 10,636 of record NZ_JBMSDZ010000004.1, read on the forward strand.
CGTCGCCGACCAGGTGGCCGACCGAGTCGTTGATCACCTTGAAGCGGTCCAGGTCGATGAACAGCACCGCGAACAGCCGCTGCGGATCGGCCTTGTACTGGTTCAGCGCGTGGTCCAGGCGCTGCAGCAGCAGGGTGCGGTTGGGCAGGCCGGTGAGCGAGTCGTGCAGGGTTTCGTACTTGAGCCGGCGTTCGACGCGCTCGCGCTCGGCGATCTGCTCGCGCAGGTCGCGGTTGGCCAGGGCCAGCGCGCGGGTGCGCTCGTCCACGCGCCGTTCCAGGCTGGCGTAGGCCTGTTTCAGCGACTCGTTGGTGTGCTTGCGCTGCAGCGCGTTGGCGATGTGGTAGCTGACGAAGGTGAGCAGTTCCTGGTCGCGCTCGGTGTAGGTGTGCTCGGGCGTGTAGCTCTGCACCGCCAGCACGCCCATCACCCGCTCGTTCCACACCAGCGGCACGCCGAGCCAGCACACCGAGCGCGCGCCGAACTGGTGGATCTCGCCCAGTGCCACCAGCCGGTCGATCTCGTCCGGATCGGCCAGCAGCGGCTTGCCGTGGCGCAGCACGTACTCGGTGGCGCCGCGGCCGTGGCTGCGCGGCGGGCGCACGCTGTCGACCTCGTCCACCGAGTAGGGAAAGGTGATCTGCTTGCCGTCGTCGTCGAGCAGCGCGATGTAGAAATTGCGGGCGTAGATCAGGCCGCTGATGATGCGGTGGACCGCCGCATAGAAACCCTCGAGGCTTTCCGGCGCGCTGGCCATTTCGGCGATGCGGAACAGCGCCGCCTGCAGGCGTTCGCCGCGCTGGCGCTGCAGCACCTGCTGGCGCAGCACGCGGTTGGCTTCGCGCAGCGCCGCGGTGCGGTCGGTGACGCGGCGTTCCAGCTCGGCGTGGGCCACGCGGCGCTCGATCGCGGTCTGTACGTGCTGCGCCACGTAGCTGAGCAGTTCGCGGTCGTTCTGCGTGTAGCGCGTGTCGTCGCGATAGCTCTGCATCACGATACCGCCGACCACGTGGCCGTCGCGCATCAGCGGCACGCCCAGCCAGTGCTCGCAGCGGGGACCGATCGGCACCAGCCGCTCCTGCAGGATCTTCGAGACCTCCTCGATCGAGCCCATGATCGGCTGGCCGGCCTTGAGCAGGTTCCACGTCAGGCTGTACTCCATGTCCTTCAGCGGCACGCTCTCGTCGGGCGAGGGCGGTTCGCGGTCCACCGTGTCGACGTAATAGGGGAAGCGCACGCTGTCGGTGGCCGCGTCGTAGAGCGCGATGTAGAAATTTTCGGCGTACATCAGGCTGCCGACGATGCCGTGCAGGGCGCGCATCATGTCCGGCATGTCGTGGTCGGTGCCGGCCTGTTCGGCGATCGCATACAGCGCGCGCTGCAGGCGCTCGGCCTGTGCCAGCCGCGAAATGGCTTCGTACAGTCGCGACGTCTCGGCGAGCTGGCGCAGGCGCGAGCCGATGATGCGCCCCAGCCATGCCAGCTCGGCTTCCGCCGTGGCCGACATCGGTGCGACCGGGCATTCCAGGGTTAGCGTGCGCAGCCCCTGCGGATCGTCGGCCAGATCGAGCTGGCGCAGGCCCGGATCGGGCGTCCAGACATCGCCGTGCAGGCGCCAGCGCAGGCGCCCCGGGATGCCCAGGCCGGTGACCAGCAGACGCTCGCCGATCTCCATCACGCTGGCGGCATCGGTGGCGGCGAACAAGTGCTCGATGGCGCCATGCAGCGCGATGGCCCGGGTGCCGCTTCGGTCGGTTCCGGACCCGCTCTGGGTGGACGCAAAGCTCATCGAGATGGGTGAATCCGGCATGAAGAAACTACGAGCGGCCTTTATATCGTGCCGGTAACGCTTTGTCGCTGGCTGTTGGCGGCATGCGGACCCGGAACCCGGCGCCCGCGGAATGGTCCAAGGCCGCGTCCCGCCCGCACGATTTTGTGCGCCAGGCCAGTTTTGCGGGCTGTTAGCAAAACGTAAAGCGGGCTATAATCCCGCCACGTTTCGACCTCCGGATCGCCTTTTCACCGCCATGCGTCGCCTGCTTGCCGTTGCCGTCACCATCCTCCTGCCGCTCTCCGCGGCCGCGCAGGCATGGCCGGGCGACGCCCATGACATGGCCATGCGCCTGCTCGCACAGCCGCCTGATCGGATGGCCGAAGTGCAGCCCGGGGTGGCGGTGCCGCTGTGGCGCGGGGCCGATGGACGCACGCTGATGCTGCGGACAGACGAGCGTCCTGCGGGCAGCCTTGCCGCCGATGCGCCGCTGACCTTCAGCGCGGTCGATGCGGGCAAGGTGCAGTCCAGCACACTGCAGTACACGCTCGCTCCTTCATTGCAGGCGCATGCCGGCGTGGTGGAGCATGCCTGGGGCAATACCCCCTACCGCGTGCTCGGCAGTGAGGTCGGCGCCACCTACAGCACCGGTCGCTACAGTCTGGACTTGAGTGTGGGCGCGGACACCGCCAACGGGGCGGTGCGCCTGCCCCGTGTGTTGCCGGGCGCACTACCTGGCGTGAACGGGCTGTCCTCGTTCGGCAGCAGCGCGCAGGTCAGCGCGCGCGGCCGCGTGGCGCTGGACGGTCGCAGCGGCATCGATCTGGGCGCCAGCATGGGCCGCATCCACCTGCTGCCGGGCAACCTGCTCGGCGTGGACATGCTCGACCAGAAGGCGCTGAGCTTCGGCGTGGACCGCGGTCCGCTGAGCGGCAGCCTGGTGGGCCGGGTGATGCGGCCGTCAGCCGGCCTTCCCGGTGCCTACGGCCCGGATCGCCGCTGGAGCAGCATCGATTTCGGCGTGACCTGGAAGCTGCCGTGGCAGGGCCAGCTGAGCGTGGGCGCGCAGAACCTATGGTCGTCGGGGGGCTCGACCAACACGCCCGCCGGTCCGGAGCCGGACCAGTCGCGCACGCCGTACGTGCAGTACCACCAGGATCTCTGATTCCCGCGTCGCGGCATGCGGCGGGCCGCCCAACGGAAAACGCCGTCGCCATCGCGACGGCGTTTTCGTATGCGCCAGGGTAGGACCTCAGTCGCCCTGGCGGCGGATCCGCACGTCGCCGCTGAAGCTCTCGATGCCGACGCGGGCGCTGCCGCCGCCCTGCCGCACGCGGAGCTCGCTGCCCGGACCGTGTTCCCTGTGCTCGGCCTTGCCGAAGGCGCTGCGCAGGTCGCCGCTGAAGCTGCTGGCGTGGATGGTGGCCGAGACATCGGCCGGCAGGGTCAGTTGCACGTCGCCGCTCATGCTGTCGATGTCCATGCGTCCGCTGGCGGCCACGCCCCCTGCGACATCCGCATCGCCGGATACCGTGCTCAGCGTGAAGCTGCGCCACGGACCGCCACGCGCCTGCACCCGGCCGGATACCGTTTGCAGCCTGGCCCGGTCGCCCAGCGCGGGCGCGAGGATGTCGCCGCTGACGGTCTGCAGTTCGGCGTGGTCGGCCCGTCCGGACTGCTCGATGCTGCCGCTCACGCTGTCGACCTGCAGCGTGGGCGTGCGGGCGTGGATGCGCACCCTGCCGCTGACCGAGTCGACCTCGATCGCGCCGCCGTCGATGCCATCGACGCTCAGCGGCGCACTGACCACCTGCACGTCCAGCGAGGCGCCGCGCGGCACCTGCACGGCGAGCGTGGTCGGACCCATGGCGTTGTCGCTGCCCCAGCTGAACAGGCCGCTCGTGCCACGTGCCCGCACCTTGATCTGCAGGTCGCTGTCCGACCCGCTGATCGCCAGCGGCTGGGCGCCGTCGCCCAGGCTGCCGCCGACGTGCACCTCGTTGCGGTCCCAGGCGGTGACGGTGACCTCGCCCTTGATGTTGCCGATAGTGACGTGGACCGTTGGCGTGGCCGGATGCGAGAGATCCAGCGGTGTGTCGGCGCAGGCGAGGCCGGCGTACAGCAGCGTGGCGAGGGGGAGGTGGCGCAGTGCGGTTCGCATGGTGTTCTCCATCGCGTCAGCCGGCGTCGCGGCCGAGCTGGCGCAGTCGTGATTCTTGCTGTTCGGTGCGCTCGAGCAGGCGCTGCAGCGCCGCCGAATCCGGGGATTGCTGCAGTGCCTGGCGCAGCTCGTATTGGGCGGCGGTGAGTTCGATCGCCGCGCCGGCCAGGCGCGGATCGTCGGGCTTCCATGCCGGCACGGCGGCCAGGTCGGCCCAGACCGGCGCGGTCGCCGGGGGCAGCCGGGTCAGGCCGACGGCCAGTACCGTGACGGCGGCCAGGCCCACCGCGAACAGCCAGGCCGTGCGCGACGATGCGGCGATGCGCGCGTGCGGGCCGGATGCCGGCACAGGGTGCTCAAGCGCGCGCTCGATGTCCGCCCACAGGTCGCGGCGCGGCGCCCGCGGCTGGCGCAGCTCGCGCAGCTGGCGGCGCCATTCGAAGTCGTTCATGCGGTTTCTCCCAGCAGCTTGCGCAGCAGCGCGCGGGCGCGGTGCAGTTGCGCCTTGGAGGTGCCGACGGCCATGTCCAGTTCCCGGCCGATGTCCTCGTGTTTCCAGCCTTCGATGTCGTGCAGTACCAGCACCGCCCGCGCGCGCGGCGGCAGCGTGGCGATGGCGCGTTCCAGCTCGTCGCGCGCGGCGGCGCAGAACGGCGTGTCGCCGGGTTCGGGCAGCGACTCGTCGCCCATGAGGCCGACCGGATCGGCGTGGCGCGCGCGGATGTCCATCAGTGCCACGTTCACCGCCAGCCGGTACAGCCAGGTGCCGAAGGCGCTGTCGTGGCGAAATCCGGCGAGCTTCTGCCAGGCCCGCACGAAGGCATCCTGGGTGAGGTCTTCGGCCCGCGCGTGGTCGTAGCCGGCCAGCCGCAGCACGGCGCCGTGGATGCGCCCGACATGGCGGCGATACAGCCGCTGGAACGCGGCGCGATCCCCCCCGGCGGCGGCGCGCGCGTCCTCCGTGTCGGCAGTCGCCGGTGCGGTCGACGCAGGCGTCATCGGGTATCCGGTGGCGAGGCAGGCGGTGGGCATCTTGCCAGCTCAGATGCGCCGCCGCGCGAAAAGGTTTGCAGCGGGCGTGCCGGCGGCGGCGCCGGCACGCCGGAGGATCAGGCCGAGACCACGTTGCGGCTCGGCGCGCGTGCGGCCAGCATCCGCGCCACGCGCTGCTGCTCGCGGGCCAGCGCCGCGGGCAGACGCGGCTCGAATTCGCCGAGGTAGGCGCCGATCGCGTCCAGCTCGTCCTGCCAGGCGGCCTCGTCGACGTGCAGCAGTTCGTCGAGGTGGGCGGCCGACAGGTTCAGGCCGTCCAGCCGCAGTTCCGTCGGCTGCGGCAGGATGCCCACCGGCGTGGTCGTGCCGCGGGCACGACCTTCGACGCGCTCGATCATCCATTCCAGCACGCGCAGGTTGTCGCCGAAGCCCGGCCACAGGAAGCGGCCGTCGGCACCCTTGCGGAACCAGTTGACGTGGAAGATCGCCGGCAGCCTCGCGCCGGGCCGGTCGAACGACAGCCAGTGCGCGAAGTAGTCGCCGTAGTGGTAGCCGCAGAATGGCTTCATCGCCATCGAGTCGCGGCGCAGCACGCCGACCGCGCCGGTGGCCGCGGCGGTGGTTTCCGAGCCCATCGCCGCGCCCATCAGCACGCCGTGGGTCCAGTCGCGCGCCTGCATCACCAGCGGCAGCAGCGACGGCCGGCGGCCGCCGAACACGATGGCGCTGATCGGCACGCCCCGGGCGTCCTCGGCCTTCTCCGACCAGGTGGGGCACTGCCGCGCGCCGACGGTGAAGCGCGCATTCGGATGCGCGGCCGGGCCGTTGGCCGGGTCGTACGGGCGGCCCTGCCAGTCGGTGGCGGGTTCGCCGGGCAGGCCCTCCCACCACGGCTGGTTGTCGGCGGTGACGGCGACATTGGTGAAGATGGTGTCGCGGGCGATGCTGGCCAGCGCGTTCGGGTTGCTGTTCGCGCTGGTGCCGGGGGCGACGCCGAAGAAGCCGGCTTCCGGGTTGATCGCGTAGAGGCGACCGTCCTCGCCCGGGCGCATCCAGCAGATGTCGTCGCCCACCGTCCACACCTTCCAGCCCTCGCGGCGATAGCCCGCGGGCGGGATCAGCATGGCGAGGTTGGTCTTGCCGCAGGCGGACGGGAAGGCGGCGGCGATGTAGTGGGTGTCGCCGGCCGGATTCTCGATGCCGACGATCAGCATGTGCTCGGCCAGCCAGCCCTCGCGGCGGGCCTGGTGGCTGGCGATGCGCAGCGCGTGGCACTTCTTGCCGAGCAGGGCGTTGCCGCCGTAGCCCGAGCCGTACGACTTGATCGTCAGCTCGTCGGGGAAATGCATGATGAAGCGCCGCTCCGGGTCCAGCTCGCCGGTGGAGTGCAGTCCCCTCACAAAGCTCCCTTCGCGCTCGATGCGCGCCTGCGCGGCGGCGCCCATGCGGGTCATCGTGCGCATGTTGATCACCACGTAGGGGCTGTCGGTGATCTCCACCCCGCAGCGCGACAGCGGCGAGTCGATCGGCCCCATGCAGTAGGGCACCACGTACATGGTGCGGCCTTCCATGCAGCCGTCGAACAGCGCATCCATCTTCGCGTGGGCCTCGGCCGGGTCCATCCAGTGGTTGTTCGGGCCGGCGTCCTCGCGCTCGGGCGTGCAGACGAAGGTGAGGTGCTCCACGCGCGCCACGTCCGAGGGGCTCGAACGGTGCAGGTAGCAGCCCGGATGGGTCTGCTGGTTCAGTTCGACCAGGTCGCCGCTGGCCAGCATCTGCCGCACGAGGGCGGCGTATTCGGCCTCGGAGCCGTCGCACCAGTGGATGCGCGCCGGGCGTGTGCGCGCTGCCGTGTGGTTGACCCAGCTCTCCAATGCCTGCAGTGAACCTGCCATGTGATCCTCATCGTGGTCTTGCCAGAAAAAGAAGCGCGCACGGTAGTTTGCGTGCACTGGCATTGCAAGGAAGTGCGCAACAAAAACGGCGCCCGCAGGCGCCATCGGGAGCCGTGCGGACGGGGAACTATGCCGGGATCAGCGTGGCGATCATGTGTTCGACGTAGGCGTCGAATTCCTCGTGGCTGATCCGCGGCAGGCCCAGCGTGAAGTTCAGCTGCAGAAAGCCGACGTAGGCGGCGTAGGTGAGGCGGGCACGGTTGATCGCCTCGGTCGGCGCCATGCCGGCCTCGCGGTAGGCGGTATGCAGGAACTCCATCCGGCGCTGCGACACCCGCGCCATCACCGGCACCACCTGCGGGTGGTCCAGCGCCTTGAGCAGGGCGGCGTAGACGCGGTGCGGCTGCAGTTCGTGCGCCACCCGACGGAACAGCTCGGGCAGGCGCACGCGCGGGTCGGGAATGGCCTCGATCTGGCTGATGATCTCGCGCTCGGCGTACAGCTCCCAGCGTTCCAGCGCCGCCTGCACCAGCGCCTCACGGGTGCGGAAGTGCCAGTAGAAGCTGCCCTTGGTCACGCCCAACTGGCGGGCCAGCGCCTCGACGGCGACCGCGTTGACGCCCTGTTCGGCGATCAGCTGCAGCGCAGCTTCTTCCCAGTCCTCGGCGCTGAGGCGGGTCCGTTCGGGTTTGGCGTTTGCATTCATCGGCGTATGGTAGCCGGCGGTTCCCTCATTGCAATGTGCAGCGCGCCACGCTGCAGCGCGCCACGCGCGGCATGCTGCGGCGCGGGTTGACGCCGGCCGCCGGATCAACCCATACTCGTGCGTATGGTCAATTACTCCCACGAGATTTCGCGCCTGCCCGGCGCCGACGGCCTTGCGCTGTCGGTGGAGACGCGTCATGCGGCGGGCGACCCGGTGCTGCTGTTCGCGCACGGCTTCGGCCAGACCCGGGGTGCCTGGGCCGGCAGCGCGCAGGCGCTTGCCGATATCGGCTGCCGCTGCGTGAGCTTCGACTGCCGTGGCCATGGCGAGAGCGATCGGCTGCCCGGCGGCGACTACCACATGGACCAGTTCGCCGCCGACCTGGCGCTCGTCGCGCGCGCGCAGCCACGGCCGCCGATACTCGTGGGCGCCTCGATGGGCGGCCTGCTCGGCCTGGTGGTGGCCGGCGAGATGCGTCCGTCGCCGTTTCGCGCGCTGGTGCTGGTCGACATCACGCCGCGCTGGGAGACGGCCGGGGTGGAGCGCATTCTCGCCTTCATGCAGGCGCATCCGGACGGCTTTGCCGATTACGCGCACGCCGCCGAGGCGATTGCCGCCTACCTGCCGCAGCGCCGCGAGCGCAAGACCGAGAACCAGCTGCGCCCGCTGCTGCGCGAAGGCGCCGACGGTCGCCTGCGCTGGCACTGGGACCCGGCGCTGCTGGCCGGCGTGGTCAGCGAGAGCGAGCGCTACCAGCCGCGCCTGATGGCGGCCGCGGCGAAGGTCGACGTGCCGGTACTGCTGCTGTCCGGTGGGCGCAGCGACGTGGTGTCGCGCGACACGGTGAACGAATTCCTGCAGCTGGTGCCGCACGCGCGGCATGTCGAGCTGCCGGCGGCCACGCACATGCTGGCGGGCGATGCGAACGACGCGTTCACGCGCGAGATCGCAGCGTTCGTCGGCGCACTGGATCGCCATGACGCCCGCACCGGCGCCGTGGCGGATTGAACCCCAACGTAAACCTGCAACGAGGGTGTCGAGATGTCCGTGATACTGACCCTGCTGGCGGCGCTGATCGCCTCCGGCGCCTGCGCCTACCATCGCACCGGCCTGCGCACCTGGGCGATCGCCACGGGTGTCGCCACCCTGGTGGTCGGCCTGCTGGCCGGCGCGCCCGTCACCACGGTGATCCTGTTGATCATCGAGACGGCGGTCGCCGTGCCGCTGCTGCTGCCGGCGTTCCGCCGCCACCAGATCAGCGCACCGCTGCTGAAGATCTTCGCCAAGGTCACGCCCAAGCTGTCCGACACCGAGCAGACCGCGCTGGAAGCGGGCACGGTCGGCTTCGAGGGCGAGCTGTTCTCGGGCAAGCCGGACTGGCACCAGTTGCTCAGCCAGCCCAGGCCGGAGCTGAGCGTGGAGGAGCAGGCCTTCCTCGACGGGCCGGTCGAGGAGTTGTGCAGCATGATCGACGACTGGCAGATCACCCACGAGCTGGGCGACCTGCCGCCGCCGGTGTGGGATTACCTGAAGAAGCACAAGTTCTTCGGCATGATCATTCCCAGGCAGTACGGCGGCCTGCAGTTCTCCGCGCTGGCGCACTCGGCGGTGCTGCAGAAGCTGGCGACGATGTCGGCGACGGTGGCCTCGACCGTGGCGGTACCCAACTCGCTCGGTCCGGCCGAGTTGCTGCTGCACTACGGCAGCGAGGAGCAGAAGAACCACTACCTGCCGCGCCTGGCCGTGGGCGAGGAGATTCCGTGCTTCGCGCTCACCGGCCCGTACGCCGGCTCGGACGCCACCTCGCTGACCGACTACGGCATTGTCTGCAAGCAGGTGGTCGACGGCGTCGAGACGCTGGGTGTGAAACTCACCTTCGACAAGCGCTACATCACGCTGGCGCCGATCGCCACCGTGGTCGGCCTGGCCTTCCGCATGTACGACCCGGAGCATCTGCTGGGCGACAAGGAAGACCTCGGCATCACGCTGGCGCTGCTGCCGCGCTCCACGCCGGGGCTGCAGATCGGTCGTCGCCACTTCCCGCTCAACATCCCGTTCCAGAACGGTCCGGTGCACGGCAAGGACGTGTTCGCGCCGCTCACCACGCTGATCGGCGGTCCGCACATGGCCGGCCACGGCTGGCGCATGCTGGTGGAATGCCTGTCGGTGGGCCGGGCGATCTCGCTGCCGTCCAACGCCACCGGCGGCGTGCGCATGGCGGTGGCCGCCACCGGCGCCTATGCCCGCATGCGCAAGCAGTTCGGCCTGTCGATCGCCCGCTTCGAGGGCGTGGAAGAAGCGCTGGCGCGCATCGGCGGCCTGACCTACGCCACCGCGGCGCTGTCGCGCGCCACGGCCGCGGCGGTGGATCGCGGCGAGAAGCCCGCGGTGCCCTCGGCAATCGCCAAGTACCACGCCACCGAGTGGGGCCGCATCGTGGCCGGCGACGCGATGGACGTGCACGGCGGCAAGGGCGTGCAGCTCGGCCCGAAGAACTACGCCGGCCGCGCCTGGCAGGGCGTGCCGATCGCCATCACGGTGGAAGGCGCGAACATCATGACGCGCAGCCTGATGATCTTCGGCCAGGGTGCGATCCGCTGCCATCCCTACGTGCTGAAGGAAATGCAGTCGCTGTCGATTCCCGACTACGGCGACCGCCTCAAGGCATTCGACCGCGCGCTGTTCGGGCATATCGGCTTCGGCCTCTCCAACGCCGTGCGCGCGTTCACGCTGGGCATCACCGGCTCGGCCATCGGCGAGGCCGCGGGCGATGCCTACACGCGCCGCTACTACCGCAAGCTCAACCGCTATTCGGCGGCGCTGGCGCTGTGCGCGGACGTGTTCATGGGCGTGCTCGGCGGCAAGCTGAAGTTCAAGGAAAAGCTCTCCGCGCGCCTGGGCGACGTGCTCAGCTACCTGTACATCGCCAGCGCCATGCTCAAGCGCTACGAGGACACCGGCCGGCCCGAAGCGGATCGTCCGCTGCTGGCCTGGGCCTTCCACGAGTGCGTGTGGCGCATGCAGATGGCGCTGGACGGCGCGATCCGCAACTTTCCGGTGCGCCCGGTCGGCTGGCTGCTGCGCGTGCTGGTGTTCCCGTTCGGCCGCCGCGAGGTGCCGCCGTCCGACCGGCTGGGCCGCCGCGTGGCGGCGCTCATCACCGCGCCGGGCGAGGCGCGCGATCGCCTCACCGAGTGGGCCTACCTCACGCCCACGGCCAACAACACGGTGGGCCGCCTGTGCGCGCTGCTGCCGGACGTGATTGCGGCCGAGCCGGTGGAGCGCAAGTTCCAGAAGGCGCAGAAGGCCGGCCAGTTCGTCTCGCACGAGTACGACGCGCAGCTGCTGGAAGCGGTGAAGGCCGGCGCCATCACCGAGGGCGAGGCGGCGCTGCTCAAGCGCGTGCGCGATGCCAGCCATGAGTTCATCTCGGTCGACGACTTCGATCCGAAGGAGCTGCGCGCCGCCGTGGTGCGCGGCGAGCCGGCCGCCAGGGGTCTGGCCGACGCGGCCTGAGCGTTGCCATTGCAGTGATCGAACAGCGGCCTTCCGGCCGCTGTTCCTTTATCCGGGGACCGCCATGTTCTCCCACGAGCTTGCGCGCGGTACCGCCGGATCGCCCGCTGACCGCTCGGCCGCTGGCTGTCTGCGCGGGCGGTGTGCCCGAAGGCGCCGTATTTCGCCACCATCGCACCGCGCTTGCGCGGCTGACGGCTCAGCTTTCGGCGTACCCCAGTACGCAGCGGTTCTTGCCGGCCGCCTTGGCCTGGTAGAGCGCGCGGTCGGCGACCTGGATCAGCTGCTCGTCGCGCTGTGCGTCGCCGGCGCGCAGCGCGATGCCGATGCTCGCGCTCACGTTCGCCACGAAGTCGCCGTCGCACCCCTGCAGCGGATACGGCTGCGCGAGCAGCCGGCCGACCTGGTCGCAGCGCTCGAGCAGGGTCGCGTCGTCGCCGATGTCCTCCAGGATCAGTGCGAACTCGTCGCCGCCCAGGCGGGCCACCGTGTCGTTCTGGCGCACCTCGCCGGCGAGGCGCGCGGCGATCGCCTTGAGCAGGGCATCGCCGGCCGGATGGCCATGGGTGTCGTTCACCGCCTTGAAGCCGTCGATGTCCAGCAGCGCCAGCGCGAAGCGTCCGTCGCTGGCGCGGGCGCCGCGCATCGCCGAATTCAGGCGCTCATGGAACAGCGCCCGGTTGGGCAGTCCGGTGAGCACGTCGTGGGTGGCCTGGTGGCGTACCAGCGCCTCGGCGCGCTGGCGCTCGGCCACTTCGACCTGCAGCTGGCGGTTGCGCTCGGACAGCTCGGCCAGCGCCGCGCGCAGTTCCATCCGTGCGTTGTACAGCTCCAGGAACACGCGCACCTTCGACTGCAGGATCACGTCGTTGATCGGCTTGGCGATGTAGTCGACGGCGCCGGAGCGGTAGCCCTTGAGCTTGTTGAGGTCGTCGGCGTAGGCGGCGGTGACGAAGATGATCGGCGTGTCGCGCATCTCCTCGGTCTCGCCGAGCAGCGCGGCGACCTCGAAGCCGTCCATGTCGGGCATGTTCACGTCGAGCAGGATCAGCGCGAACTCGTGGTCCAGGCACAGCGCCAGCGCCTCGTTGCCGTTGCGCGCCTCGTGCAGCTCGGCGCCGCAGCGGGCGAGCAGGTGGCGCATGGCCACGAGGTTGGCGTAGGTGTCGTCGACCACCAGGATTTTCGGCTGCATCGTGTTTCACCCAAGGCAAAGGCGGTTGAGCAGGGCGGGGATCGCGTCCAGCGCCAGACAGTGCTCGGCTCCGGCGCGATCCAGTGCTGCCTGCGGCATCTGCGCCGCCTCGGCCGTGGCCGGATCCTGCACGACCGCCGTGGCTCCACGCTGGCGCATCCGGCGCAGTCCCTCGGCGCCGTCGGCATTCGCTCCGGTGAGCACCACGCCGACCGCGTGCGCTCCGTAGACCTCGGCGGCGCAGTCGAACAGCACGTCGATCGAGGGGCGGGCGAAGCTCACCGGCGGATCGACGCTGAGCGCGAAATGGCGGTCGCGCTCCAGCAGCAGATGATAGCCGCCCGGCGCCACGTGCACCGTACCGCCGAGGATGGGCGCGCGCTCGCGCGCGGCGGTCACCGGCAGGGTGCAGTGCGTGCCCAGCAGCTGGGCGAACAAGGCGGCATCGCTGTCGGCGGCGATGTGGCAGCACACGATCACCGCCGCGGGCAGCCGCGCATCCAGCCCCTCCAGCAGCCGCTGCAGCGCGCTGAAGCCGCCGGCGGAGCCGCCGATCACGATGGCCTGCACGGCGCTCATGCGTCGGCGGTCGATTCGCCGCGCGCGCGGCGATACAGCCGCAGGGCCGGATCGACCGGCATGAAGTCCGCCGCGACGGGCGCGAAGTCGAGGTTCTCGCGCATGCCCAGGCAGAGAAAGCCGTCGCGCACCAGGCTGTCGCGGAACAGGGCCAGCGTGCGGTTCTGCAGCGCGTTGGAAAAATAGATCAGCACGTTGCGGCACAGCACCAGGTGCGCCTCGCAGAACACGCTGTCGGCCACCAGATTGTGCTGGGCGAAGGTGACGTTGCGGCGCAGCCGGTCGTCGAGCTTGATGTACTGGTAGCGCGCGCTGGTGTAGTCGGTGAGCGAGCGCAGGCCGCCGGCGGCCTGGTAGTTGCGCGACCACTGCGGCGCCTCGCTGGCCGCATAGATGCCATCGCGGGCCTGCTCCAGCGCCTGCTCGTTGAAATCGGTGGCGTAGATCTGGCAGCGGTCGTACAGGCCGGCCTCCTCCAGCAGGATCGCCAGCGAATACACCTCCTGCCCATGCGCGCAGCCGGCCTGCCAGATGTTGATGCGCGGGTAGGAGGCGAGCACCGGCAGCACGCGGTCGCGCAGCGCGCGGAACACCGGCGGGTCGCGGAACATCTCCGACACCGGCACCGACAGCCCCTGCAGCACCTGCGGCAGGAACTCCGGTTCGTGCAGCAGCCGGCCGGTGAGCGCGCTCACCGTGTCGGTGCGATGGTCGCGCACCAGCTGGCGCACGCGGCGCGCCAGCGAGGCCGGCGCGTAGCCGGCGAAGTCGTAGCCGTAGCGCTCGCGCAGGGCCTGCACGAACAGGCTCAGTTCGATGCGCTCGATGTCGTCGGCGGCAGCGGGGGTGTCGGCCATCGGTCAGTCGTGCAACCAGACGTGCAGCATCGAGGCGAGCCGGTCGATGTCGATGGGTTTGGAGAGGTAGTCGCTGGCGCCGGCGTCCAGGCACTTCTCGCGATCGCCGCGCATCGCCTTGGCGGTGAGCGCGATGATCGGCAGGTTGGCGAACGCCTGCCGGGCGCGGATCGCGCGCATGGTGTCGTAGCCGTCCATGCCCGGCATCATGATGTCCATCAGCACCAGCTCCAGCGCGGGGTCGTCCTCCAGCGCCTTGAGCGCCTTGTGGCCGTCCTGCGCCATCGTCACCGCCAGGCCCCAGCCGCGCAGCACCTTGGACAGTGCGAACAGGTTGCGCATGTCGTCGTCCACCAGCAGCACCTTGCGGCCCTTCAGCTCGCCGCCCCTGTCCGCCTCGCGCAGGGTGCGCCTGGGCGCGTGGCGGATCGAGTGCAGGAACAGGCTCACCTCGTCGAGCAGCCGCTCGGGCGAGCGCACGCCCTTCACCACGATGGCGTCGGTGTACTGGCGCAGCTTGAGGTTCTCCTCGCGGCTCAGGTCGCGCCCGGAATAGATCACCACCGGCGGCACGCCGCCCTCGGCGCCGGCCAGCTGTTCCAGCAGCTCCAGCCCGGACATGCCGGGCAGGCCCAGATCCAGCACGATGCAGTCGAAGCGCGTCTCGCGGGTGAGCGCGAACGCCTCCTCCGCCGAGCCGGCTTCGGCGATCTGCACGTTGTCGCCGCGCAGCATGCTGCGCACCGCGGCGCGCGAGGAGGCATCGTCGTCCACGATCAGCAGCTGGCGCGTGGCGCCTTCGGCAAAGTGCAGCAGCCGGTCGAACGCCGCGGTGATCGCCTCGCGGCTGACCGGCTTGGTGAGAAAGCCCACCGCGCCCAGCTCGCGTCCGCGCGAGGCCTCGTCGGTGGCCGAGATGAAGTGCACCGGGATCTGCCGCGTCGCCTCGTCGGCCTTCAGCCGCTCGATCACGCTCCAGCCGTCCATGCCCGGCAGGCCGACGTCGAGCAGGATGCCGGTGGGCCGGTACCGGCGTGCCAGCTGCAGGCCGGATTCGCCGTCGCCGGCGGCCAGCACGCGGTGGCCCTTGCGCCGGATCATCTCGGCCAGGATGCGCGCGAACGAGGCGTCGTCCTCGATCACCAGGATCACCGTGTCGCCGGCGACGATCGCGTCGCGGTCGTCCGGGATGCTCTGCGGCAGCAGCGCGGCACTGGCCGCTGCCGGTGCCTCGCGCGGCGCGGCGGCAGGTCGCGCGGACGCATCGTGGTCGACGCTCGCCCCGGCGGTCGCCGGGGCATGGATCGCCTCGGGCAGCCACAATGTGAAGGTGCTGCCTTCGCCGGCCACGCTGGCCAGGGTGAGGTCGCCGCCCAGCAGCTCGGCCATGCGCCGCGAGATCGCCAGGCCCAGCCCGGTGCCGCCGTACTGCCGGCTGGTGCCGGCGTCCACCTGCTCGAACGCGGCGAACACGCGGTGCAGCTTGTCCGCGGGAATGCCGATGCCCGTGTCGCGCACGGCGATGGCGATCGCCGGCCGGCCGCGCAACGCCTCGGGCACCGCGCCCGGATCGGTCGGCCGGCCGATCGCCACGCTCACGCCGCCCCTGGCAGTGAACTTGAACGCGTTGCTGAGCAGGTTGTTGATCACCTGCTCCAGCCGCGCGCCATCGGTGCGGATCGCCGGCGGCAGGTCGGGCGCCAGCGTGATCTCGAACGACAGCCCACGCTGCTGCGCCACGTGGTTGAAGGTGCGCTTGAGGATCTGCTCCAGCTTGGCCAGCGGCAGCTCGTCGACCATCAGCTCCATCTTGCCGGCCTCGATCTTGGACAGGTCGAGGATGTCGTTGATCAGCCGCAGCAGGTTGGAGCCGGCATCGTGGATGATCCGCGCCGATTCCACCTGCTCCTCGTCGAGGTTGCCGCTCTCGTTGTCGGCCAGGCTGCGCGAGAGGATCAGCAGGCTGTTCAGCGGCGTGCGCAGCTCGTGCGACATGTTGGCCAGGAAGTCGCTCTTGTACTGGCTGGCGCGGGCCAGATCCTCGGCCTTCTGCTCGGTGTCGCGCTGCAGGTCTTCCAGCACCTCGCGCTGGCGGTTGAGGTGCTCGGTTTTCTCGCGCAGCTCCTCGTTGCTGGCCTGCAGCTCCTCGGCCTGCACGCGCAGCTCCTCCTCCGAGGCGATGAGGCGCTGCGACTGCTCCTCCAGCTCCACGGTCTTGGCCTGCAGCGCCTCGTTGCTGTCGCGCAGGGCCTGCTTCTGGCGGCGCAGTTCCTCGGCGGAGGCGCGCAGTTCCTCGGCCTGCTGCTGCGTGTGCTCCAGCAGGTCCTGCGTGCCGATGGCGCGGTTGAGGTTTTCCAGCGTGAGCGCCACCAGCGGCAGCACCTCGTCCAGCAGTTGGGTCTGCAGCGCGTCGAGCGGCGCGAAGCTGGCCAGCTCCAGCACGCC
Source organism: Dyella sp. KRB-257 (assembly GCF_049445995.1). Taxonomy (NCBI): domain Bacteria; kingdom Pseudomonadati; phylum Pseudomonadota; class Gammaproteobacteria; order Lysobacterales; family Rhodanobacteraceae; genus Dyella; species Dyella sp. KRB-257. Next base: position 26,754 of record NZ_JBMSDZ010000004.1, read on the forward strand.
GACCAGGGTGTGGCGGGCCATCACCGGGCGGATCACCACGTGCCGCGGCGGCGCCGCGCCGGTGGCCGAATCGATCTGCACATAGTCCTCGGGCACCTGGTCCATCACGATCGGCCGGCGCTCCAGCGCGCACTGGCCGGCCAGCCCCTCGCCCGGCACGAAACGGTCGCTGGGCCGCGCGCCCAGCCGCAGGCCGTAGCTGCCGAGCAGGTCGAGCCGCTGGCGGCCTTCGTCGAAGGCGTAGAACATCGCCACGCCCGCGCCCACCAGCGGCGCCAGCTGGCTGGTGAGCTGCGCGGCGAACGTGCGATGGTCGCCCGCCTCCTGCAGCCGCTGCGACAGCTCGGCAAGCTGGGACTTGAGCCGGGTCTGCGCGGCGGTGTCGATCGCCATCTGCTTGAACACGTGCAGCGCGTTGGCGATCTGGCCGATCTCGTCGCGGCGCTCGACCTGGCGCACCTCGATGGTGTGGTCGTGGTTGGCCAGCCGCGTCATCAGCTCGGTCATGCGGCGCAGTGGGCGGGTGACCATGCGCGAGGTGAGGTTGAGCACGGTCAGGCCCAGCAGCAGACCGAGCAGGGCCGAACCGACCTCGATCGCTCGCGTGGTCTGCAGCACGTGCTGCAGGGTCTGTTCGTGCTGCGACAACCGCTGCCGTTCGGTCTCGGCCATCTGCCCGATGGCGTCGATCAGATCCTCCATCCGCACCGTTTGGTGGCTCATGTAGTCGTTCTGCGCCTGCACGCGCGCCAGCGCGCGCTCGCCGGGGTCGCGGGACTTCAGCTTCTCAAGCGGCTGCAGCACCCAGGTATCGATCTGGGCCTGCCAGCGCTGCACCATGACCAGCAGCCGGTCCAGCCGGTTTTGCTGCAGTGCGCTATCCGCGGTGAGCTCACGCAGCGCGGCGAGGCTCCTGGCAGCATCACGTTCGGCATCGAGGTGCCTCTGCAGTTCGGCGGGGGTGCCGTTGATCAGGTAGCCGCTGGCGCCGATCTGGCTCTGCTGCAGCTCCTGCTGCGTCCGGTCGAGGGTGAGCAGCACGGCGTAGGAGTGCGCGGCCAATCCCCGCGTGGCGTCCTGCCGGCGCAGCGAGTAGAGGCCGGCCAGGTTGGCGATCACGAACAGGGCCAGCATCAGCGAGATGGCGAGCAGCATCTTGCGCTGGATCGGCTGGTGGGCCAGCCACGAATAGCGGCGGGGTTGCACTTGTGCGGTCATGACGGTCCGGGAGGTCGCCGGGCGCCGCGCGGGCACCCTGCCGTCGCCCGTCCGGACGATCCGGTGGGTCGGTGGCGATGCCCAGAGTAGCGGCGGCCCGCCTGCCGCGGTAGGCGGGTCGGGCCGGCTGCGGGTACCGCCGCCGGCCGGCGATCAGAGCTCGACCGAGGCCGCGTGCTCGCGCGTGGCCGAGAAGCGCACCTGCGGCCAGCGCTCCTGCGCCAGCTGCAGGTTGACCCGCGTCGGCGCGATGTAGACCAGCTCGCCGGCAGCGTCGAGCGCGAGGTTCATCGCGTTCTTCTCGCGGAACTCGGCCAGCTTCTTCTCGTCGTCGCAGTGCACCCAGCGCGCGGTGGCCACGCCCACCGGCTCGAAGCTGGCGTCGACGTTGTATTCGTCCTTGAGCCGGTAGGCCACCACGTCGAACTGCAGCACGCCGACCGCGCCCAGGATCAGGTCGTTGGACATCAGCGGGCGGAAGAACTGCGTGGCGCCCTCCTCGGACAGCTGCGCCAGACCCTTCTGCAGCGCCTTCATCTTCAGCGGGTCGCGCAGGCGCGCGCGGCGGAACAGCTCCGGGGCGAAGTTCGGGATGCCGGTGAAGCTCACCGGCTCGCCCTCGGTGAAGGTGTCGCCGATGGTGATGGTGCCGTGGTTGTGCAGGCCGATCACGTCGCCGGGCCAGGCGGTTTCCACGATCTCGCGGTCACTCGCCATGAAGGTCAGCGCGTTGGCGATGCGCACCTCCTTGCCGGTGCGCGTCTGCAGCATCTTCATGCCGGCGGTGTAGGTACCCGAGCACACGCGCATGAACGCCACGCGGTCGCGATGGGCCGGGTCCATGTTCGCCTGGATCTTGAACACGAAGCCGGTGAGCTTCTCCTCTTCCGGTTGCACCGTGCGGGTCAGCGTGCCGCGCGGGCGCGGCGAGGGCGCGTGCTCGACGAAGAAATCCAGCAGCAGCTGCACGCCGAAGTTGTTCACTGCCGAGCCGAAGAACACCGGGGTGAGCTTGCCGGCGAGGTAGTCGTCCAGATCGAACGACGGCGCGGCGCCCTGCACCAGTTCCAGTTCCTCGCGCAGTTCGGCCAGCGCCTCGGCGCCCACGGCCGCTTCCAGGCCCGGTGCATCCAGGCCCTTGAAGATGGTCGAGTCCTGCCGGGTGAAGTTCTTGCCCGGCTCGAACACGTGCACCTCGTCCAGCACCAGGTGGTACACGCCCTTCAGCCGCTTGCCCATGCCGATCGGCCAGGTCACCGGGGCGCAGCCGATGCCCAGCACCGACTCCACCTCGTCCATCAGCTCGATCGGCGAGCGGCCCTCGCGGTCGAGCTTGTTGATGAAGGTCATGATCGGCGTGTCGCGCAGGCGGCACACCTCCATCAGCTTGATCGTGCGCTCCTCCACGCCCTTGGCGCAGTCGATCACCATCAGCGCCGAGTCCACCGCGGTGAGCACGCGGTAGGTGTCCTCGGAGAAGTCCGCGTGGCCCGGGGTGTCGAGCAGGTTGATGATCTTGCCCTCGTACGGGAACTGCATCACCGACGAGGTCACCGAGATGCCGCGCTCCTTCTCCAGCGCCATCCAGTCGGACGTGGCATGCCGCGCCGCCTTGCGCCCCTTCACCGAGCCGGCCATCTGGATCGCGCCGCCGAACAGCAGCAGCTTCTCGGTCAGCGTGGTCTTGCCCGCGTCAGGATGGCTGACGATGGCGAACGTGCGGCGGCGGCGGGTTTCGTCGAGGTGGGTGGACATGGGGAGCGGGTCGGCTTGAGCGCGAACCGGTCATTGTAGCGTGGATGGGGATTTGGGCTCCGCCCCCGCTCTCGCTCCCTCTCCTCCCTTGCCTCTGCCCATCACTCTCCCTCAGCCTGCTTTTTCTCCCTCTCCCCCGGCAGCGCCGGGGGAGAGGGTCGGGGTGAGGGGGCTGCTCTTATGCTTGTTGCATCTTGCTTGAAGAGCGAAGAGCTTTCGTGCGCCTGGCGGCGCCCGAGTCACTTTTCTCTTGCGTGGCCAAGAGAAAAGTAACCAAAAGAGAAGGCCACCCCGCTTGGCGCTTGCCGCCCATCCATGGGCGGCAAGTCCGTGAGCCGGGGCCGGGCTTTTCGAACGGGCATCCTGCCCGTGCGAAAAGGAGTCGACGTCCTGTCGACTCCCGCTACGCGGCCTGTCGTCCCCGCCTCACCGCCGCACAGGGGCCCCTGGTAGAGCAGCGCTCCATCCTGGCGCGTCCTCGGTCCTCCACCGCTCCTCGGTGGCGGAAAAGCTGTATGCCAAACCGGTTCCCATGCTCCGATTATCCCGCGCTACAGCGTCCGATCATTCCCACATGAAAACGGGGGAGCCTCGTCTGCTGCCCACCGTGTTCCAGCTTTCTCGCTTCAGTTCTTTAAAACATGAGGCTCTCTCTCGATCCGTGTGGTTGACCTTCACCCCGCAGTCTGCTGAGCAGCATGTGTCCAAAGGGTTCTTCGGCAGGTGCTTGAGGTTGGCGCAGATCAGGTAGCTCATGGCGATGAGGTGTCGGTCGGTGCCATAACCTCGGGCGCGTGCCTTGGCCAGAGTCGCCCGATGGCTGTTTTCATGGACGATGTCGAGCCAACCCTTGATCTCGACATCGAGTGTTTCCCGCGGTTCGCGCAGTACGTCTGCAATGCGCCGATTGAAGCTGTCCTCGTCGGCCACTTCCGTCCCCCTGTTTGGCTATCTGACTAGAGATAGAGTTTCTTCGCCGGCCACAAGTATGGGGTCGGGCTCGGTTAATGAGGGATGGAAACCCGGGTCAGAATGAATTTTCGAGTGTTCGCTGCGATCGGGCGTAGGTGTTACGACAGCCCAGGCCGCACCTCACTTAGCCAACTGCATCAGCACCCGATGCCAGAACTCCAGCCCGGCACCCACTTCCGAGGCCGGCAGCTTTTGTTGAGGCCGCGGGCGAAGGTGTCGTCGGGTTTGGTGAAGGCGGCATCGACGCCGTAGCTGGGCACGCCGGCGTTGCGGAAGTACATGCTGTCGGACGTGCCGGCGGACATGCCTGGGGCGATCTCCACTCCGGGGAAGCACACCTGCTCGGCGCCGGTGAAGGCCGCGATGACGTCTTGGCACCAATTGAAGGATTCAAGTTCATTTGAATCGTCCGCCTCACGCCGCCTGAATCACGAATTCGCTGGCCGTGGCGACGGGCTGCACGTTGCGCACCGTGCGGCGCAGCTCGACCAGTCCGTAGCGCTCCATCGTCTTGAGCGTCCGCGAAAGATTGCTGGGCGCGCGTCCGGTGAGCTCCGCGAGCCGGCTCAGTGACTCGGGCTTCTGCTCCCTGATGACACGCAGCAAGGCGCGGTTGTCGTCGGACAGCACTTCGGCCAGCGAGCGCATGGAGGTAAACCAGATCTTCGGCTCGCTGGGGCGCGGCCGATGGTCACCGCGCGCAATGGCCAGCGCGCGGGCGCGGATGGCCTGCCGGGAGGCGATGCCGATGACCAACTTTTTCATGATCTGGTTTCCTCAAGTACGCGATCGACTTCGTTGAAGAAGTCTTCCAGCAATTGCTGTGGGCTGGTGAATTCGTACGGCACGCCCCTGTCGCTGACGTGACGATGGCGATGGTCGTAGGCCAGGCGCCGCCCTGCATGACGCTTGCGCTTCGGAGGCTTGGCGGCATGCGCATTGTCGAAACCGAGCAACCGCGTGCCGTAGCGATCATGCAAGGTCAGCGCGTAGCGTATGCCGTGTGGCACACGCTCGTTCGCCTCGACACGCCATGCCTCGATCTTGATCCAGTAGCCGTTGCCCTGGTCGTAGATCTCGCCGTTGAGCAACAGCAGCGTTTCCAGCCCCACGTCTTCCCTTGACATGAATGTATATCAACCGATGATAACTTGACTGAGGCCCGCGAAGGTTTCTGTCGGCTGATCGCCTCCGCACGGTGAAAAAGCGTGGGAATCGTCAGCCGACATTGCGGCAGCGGGACCCTAGCCCTCACTTCGCCAGCTGCATCAGCACCCGGTGCCAGAACTCCAGCCCCGCGCCCACTTCCGAGGCCGGCAGCTTTTCGTTGAGGCCGTGGGCGTAGGTGTCGTCGGGTTTGGTGAAGGCGGCATCGACGCCGTAGCTGGGTACGCCGGCGTTGCGGAAATACATGCTGTCCGAGGCGCCGGCGGACATGCCGGGGGCGATCTCCACGCCGGGGAAGCGTGCGTGCACGGCGGCGCTGACGGCGGCGATCACGTCCGGGCGCAGCGGCGAGGCGGGGCTTTCCACCGGCGGGGGCGGCAGCACGGTGATGCTGGCGCTGGGGTCGTCGATCACCTTGGTCAGGGTGTCGCGCACGCTGGCCACCGAGGTGCCGGGGAAGATGCGGCAGTTGACGTTGACGCTGGCGCTCTGCGGGAGGGCGTTGAGCGCGTGGCCGCCGTCGAGCATGGTTGCCACGCAGGTGGTGCGGATCTGCCCGACATAGGCCGGATCGGCGGAGATGGTGGCGGCCGCGGCGGTGTCGTCCGGATCGGCGGCGAAACGCGTCATCGCCGCGCCCAGCGCGCCGGGGGTGTGGGCGCCGGTGGCGTGCAGCGAGGCGCGGGTGATGTCGTTGATCATCGGCGGGAAGGCGTAGCCGGCCACGCGGTCGATCACCTTGGCGAGGCGGTAGATGGCGTTGTCGGCGGTCGGTTCGCTGGAGTGGCCGCCGGGCGAGGTGAGGGTGATGCGGAAGTCGGCATAGGTCTTTTCGGCGGCCTGGATCTGGTACACCACGGGCTTGCCGCTGGCCGGGTCCAGCGTGCCGCCGCCGGCGTCGGCGTTGAGCAGGAACTCGGCGTCGTGGTAACGCCTGGCCAGCTCGCGGGTGGTGGCCATGTCGGTTTCTTCGTCACCGGAGAGCAGCAGCACGATGTCGCGGCTCGGCTTGAAGCCCTCGCGCTTGAGGCGGATCAGGGTCTCCACCAGCACCACCGCGGCAGTCTTCATGTCGGCGGTGCCGCGGCCGTAGAGGTAGCCGTTTTCCTGCACCAGGGTGAACGGGTCGCGGGTCCAGTCCGCGCGTCTGGCGGCCACCACGTCCATGTGCCCGGACAGGTAGATCGGCTTGCCGTGTCCGGTGCCGCGGTAGCGGGCGACCAGCGCGGCGGTCTCGCCGACCGGGATGATCTGGATGTCGTTTGCGGCGAAGCCGCCTTGCCTGAGCTTGTCGGCGAAGTAGGCCGCCAGGGCCGGCACCTGGTGGTTGCCCTTGACCGTCGGCACGCTGATCGCGTGGCGCAGCATGGCCATCGTCTCGGCCAGCGCCCGGGGCGTGGCGGTGGCCGCCAGGGCGACTGCGGGAGCGGCGCAGCAGGCGAGGGCGACAAGGGCGTGGCGGACGGCGCGTGCGGTGTTCATGTGGATTCCCCGGCTTGGGTTGGCGTGAGCGCCGAGTATGCGTGGCTGACCGTCCGCGTGCACCGGTTGCGCCGACGCCATGCAGGAACAAGCACATGAGCGGCCCCCTCACCCCAGCCCTCTCCCCCGGCGCTGCCGGGGGAGAGGGAGAAGGCGATCGCCCGGGGATCGCTGCCCGGGCGTGTCGATCGGCCAAGGTGCCGTCGGGTCAGAGTTTGTAGTTCACCCCGAACATCACGGTGCGTCCCCAGGTGTCGTATTCCAGCGGCCGGCCGACTTTCACCCCGTTGGGCAGGCTGGCCGTCTGCCGGGTCTCATCGGGCGTGTTGGTGAGGTTGTTGACCTGCAGCAGGATCGACAGGCCGCTCCAGCGTCCCTCCGGAAAGGCGTAGCCCAGCTGCAGGTCGGTCTGCTTGTTCGCCAGATATTCGGTGTAGCCGAGCTGGTCGAACAGGGCCACGGCCTCGCCGGTGAACTTGGAACGGTAGCGTTCGGCGATGCGTGCGGAGAAGCCGTGCTTCTCGTAGTACAGCGCCAGGTTGGCGACCTTGCGCGACAGCCCGGGCAAGGTCTTGGGGCCGCCGGGGATGGCCGAGATCGAGCTCTTGGGAATGCTGCTGTTGGTCAGCGAGAAATTGGCCTGCATGCCGAAGCCGTCCAGCGCATCGGCCAGCAGACCGCCTTCCAGCGCACCGGACAACTCCAGGCCCTGCATCTTGCCGCCGGTGCCGTTCTCCGGCCGGGTAAACGAGCCGATATTGCTGGTGGGCGTGAGCGTGGGGTTGTCGTTGGTGTAGTGGGAGAAGTCGTAGTTGAGCGTGGTCTGCCTGTAGATGTAGTTCAGCAGGTTCTTGTTGAATACCGCCGCGGCGAAATAGCTGGACTTGCCGAAGTAGAACTCATACGACAGGTCGGTGCCGACCGCGATGTACGGGCGCAGCTGCGGGTTGCCGCCGCTGCCGGACCACAGCACCTGGCCTGCGGCCGGGCCGTTCTTCACTTCGGACACGCTGGCAGAGGTGGCGACCTTCTCGTCGTCGATGCGTCCGCGCGCCATCGTCTTGGCCAGGCCGAAGCGCAGGTACTGGCGGTCGGTGAGCTGCGCCACCAGGTTCAGGCTGGGCAGCACCTTGTTGTACTTCGCGCCGCCGGAAATCGTGCCGACCAGGGTGTCGCCGTTGGTCTGCAAGGCCTGCGAGGACTGGTCCGTGCGCACGAACTGCACGCCGACATTGCCGCGCAGCGGCACGTCGCCCAGATGGGTGTCGAGATTGAACTTGACGTAGGCCACCGGCACCTTCTCGCGCACGGTGTAGTTGCGGTTGTAGTCGGCCAGGCCGTTGCGCTGGGTGAGGTAGAACTGGCTGCCGAGCGCGCCCAGCACGTCGTAGTAGACGATGCCGGGAATGCCGCCGTAGCCGAGCGAGGTGGGCGAGCCGAGCAGGCCGGCGTCGATCGGCGTGCCGAAGTCGTGGTTGTAGGTGCCCCGGGTGGAGCCGTTGCCGTTGAGCCAGGCGAAATAGACGTCCGCGGACTTCACCTTGGTGCGTTCGGAGTAGTCCACGCCGAGCGTGAAGTCGGAGAAGATCCAGCCGGCCGGATGCGTCACTTCCAGCCGGATCGCCTTGATCGTGTCCTTCTGGTGGTCGAACTCCTCGCGGCCGTTGTAGCCGTAGTTGTCCGGGTCGGTGAACACCACGTTGGCCGGGTTGGACAGGTCCACGCCGGTGCGGAAGTCGGGATAGTCGCTGCCCACCGGCGTGTTGAAGTCGACGCTGGTGGTGCCGCCGTTGGGCAGGCCGGTGAACAGGTAGGCGTCGCGCAGTTTCTTCTTGGCGGAGGAGTAGGACAGGTCGGCCGTGGCCTGCCAGTCGTTGCCGAAGTCGTACTGGTTGTTCCAGCCCACCGAGAACAGCTTGTCGTGCTCGCGGTTGAACGCGTTCTGCATGATCGGCTTGATGCCGTCGATGGTGCCGGAGGTGACCAGCGGATAGGGCTGGTACGGCGTGACGCCGACGTTGCTGTAGGAGATGCCGTCCCACGGGCTGCTCGACCACTGCAGGCCGTTGGTGAACTGGCGCTGGTTGAAGGTGGAGAAGTACATGTCCAGCGTGGAGTGGTAGTGCTCGCCGGGCGCCCACTCGACCACCGCCATCAGGCCGTTGCGCTTCTGCCGCTCGGACTTGGCGCGCAGCTGCATGCCTTCCTGCGAGATCACGTTGTCAGGCATGCCCGGCGTGTGCGGGCCGCCCCAGTTCTGCTCGATGCTGCCCGGGCCGTTGTTCATGCTCCACCACCACGCCTGGTACTGCTTTTCCTGGATCGGCGAATCGAGCTGGGCGAAGCCCACCGCCACGCCCAGGGTGTGGTCGAAGAACTGGTCGATGTACGAGAAGCTTGCGCGGTGCCCCATGTCGCCCACGCCCGAGCCGGGGTTGAGCTTGCCGTTGGTGTTGTGCTCGCCGCGCAGGTTGAGCACCACGGCGCGATGGGGCAGGTCCAGCGGGCGGATCGTGCGCAGGTCGACGGTGCCGGAAAGGCCCTGGCCGATCAGGCTGGCATCGGGCGTCTTGTAGACCACCGCACTGCTGATCAGCTCGGAGGGGTACTGGTCGTACTCCACGCCGCGGTTCTCGCCGATGGTGGCCTGCTCGCGACCGTTCAGCGTGGTGCCGGCGAAGTCCGGCGACAGGCCGCGGATCGAGATCACGTTGGCGCGACCGTCCAGCCGCTGCGTGGCCAGGCCGGGCAGGCGGGCCAGGCTCTCGGCGATGCTGGCGTCGGGCAGCTTGCCGATGTCCTCGGCCGAGATCGCCTCGATGATTTCGTTGGAGTTCTGCTTGGCCCGGATCGAGTTCTCGATGCTGCCGCGGATGCCGGTGACCACCACCGTCTGCAGCGTGGTGGCGGCCGGCTTGGCGGGCTTCTTGGTCGATGGGGGCGGCGAGCTGGCTGCGTCCTGGCCCGCCGAAGCCGCGGGCGTCGGCGAGGGCGTGTCCTGCGCATGGACGGCGCCGATCCCGGCCAGTCCGAACAGGGCGATCTGGCAAGCCCGGGCGAGCCGTGGATGACAAGATTGCGGGCACGAGGTGCCCGACAGGCCGGATAGGCGGCGAATACGCATGCTGTTCTCCCTGACTGAGTTGGGTGGATCCCCTGCCGGCGCAGCATCGGCGAGGGTGCATCACATTGTCACCGTGCGACGCACCAAGTGGGCGGGCGCAAGGCGGGCGGGTTCCGCATGAAGGTTCCGCATGAACTTGCGGGCAACAAAAAAGCCCGGAGATCGCTCCCCGGGCTTTTCGGACACCGGCCGTGAGGCCGGTGTGCTTGCGAAAGCGAAGGCTTACTTCGCTTCCTTCTCCATCAGCTTGTCGACCAGGTTGGCCGGCACTTCCTCGTAGTGATCGAAGATCATCGTAAAGGTGCCGCGGCCGGAGGTGGCCGAACGCAGGAAGTTGATGTAGCCGAACATCTCCGCCAGCGGCACGAAGCCCTGCACGAAGGCCTGCGGACCCTTCTGGCCCTGGTCGCTGACCGAGCCGCGACGACGGTTGATGTCGCCGATGATGTCGCCGAGGTACTCCGCTTCGGTCACCACTTCCAGGCTCATGATCGGTTCGAGCAACTTGGGCCTGGACATGCGCTGCGCTTCGCGGAAGCACTGGCGCGCGGCGATTTCGAAGGCCAGCGCCGAGGAGTCGACGTCGTGGTACTTGCCGTCCACCAGGCGCGCCTTGAAGTCGAGCACTTCGTAGCCGGCCACCTGGCCCTGGCGCGATTCGACCTCGATCGCGTGCTGCACGGCCGGGATGTACTCGCGCGGCACGCGGCCGCCGACGATCTCGTCGGAGAACACCACGCCCGAACCCGGCTCGCCCGGCTCGAAGATCATCTTCACTTCGGCGAACTGGCCCGAGCCGCCGGACTGCTTCTTGTGGGTGTAGACGTGCTCGACGGTCTGGCCGAAGGCTTCGCGGAAGCTGACCTTGGGCTTGCCCATGTTCGCGTCCACGCCCAGCTCGGTGCGCATGCGGTCGATGGTGATTTCCAGGTGCAGCTCGCCCATGCCCTTGAGCACGGTCTGCCCGGTTTCCTTGTCCACTTCCAGCCTGAGCGACGGGTCGGCCTTCACCATCTTGTAGAGCGCGGTGGACATCTTGTCGACGTCGTTGCGGCTCTTCGGCTCCACCGACACGCTGATCACCGGATCGGGGAAGCGCATGCGCTCCAGCAGCACCGGATGGGCCGGGTCGGTGAGCGAGTCGCCGGTCTCGGTTTCCTTCATCGAGACGAAGGCGCAGATGTCGCCGGCGCGGACCTCGTCGATTTCCTTGGTGGCGTTCGCCTGCACCTCCACGATGCGACCCACGCGCTCCTTCTTGCCGCGGGTCACGTTCTGCAGGGTGTCGCCCTTCTTGATCACGCCCGAGTAGATGCGGGTGAAGGTGAGCGTGCCGAACTGGTCGTTGATCACCTTGAAGGCCAGCGCGCGCACCGGCGCGTCGTCGGACACTTCCTGCTCACCGATGACGTGGCCGTCTTCGTCCACCATCGAGATGCCGCCGTTCTCGCCCGGGTACGGCATGTAGTCGATCACGCCGTCCAGCAGCTGCTGCACGCCCTTGTTGCGGTACGAGGAGCCGCAGAACACCGGCACCAGCTTGCCCGCCACGCAGCCCTTGCGGATGCACTCCTTGAGCTTTTCCAGCGAGGGGATGTCGCCGTTGGTCAGGTAGGCGTCCATCGCCTCGTCGTCCATCTCGACGGCCGTCTCGATGCTCTGCTCGCGCAGCGCGGCGAGGTTGGCCACCCACTCCTTGTCGGCGGTGGCGCTGAGCGCTTGCACGCGTGGATGGTTGGCCACTTCCTCCAGCGGGATCGACTCCCACTTGCTGTCCTTGTCGTCGCCCTGCCAGATGTAGCCAACGCCGGCGATCAGGTCGACCATGCCCATGAAGTCGTCATGGCTGCCCAGCGGCACCTGGCACAGCACCACGTTCGCGCCGAGGCGGTTCTTGATGCCGTCGACGCAGTGCTTGAAGCTGGCGCCGATGCGGTCCATCTTGTTGATGTAGCACATGCGCGGCACGTTGTACTGGTCGGCCAGGCGCCAGTTGGTCTCGGTCTGCGGCTCCACGCCGGCCACGCCGTCGAACACCACCACGGCGCCATCGAGCACGCGCAGCGAGCGGTTCACCTCGATGGTGAAATCCACGTGCCCCGGGGTGTCGATCACGTTGATCTGGTGGCCCTTCCACTCGGTCGACACGGCGGCCGACTGGATGGTGATGCCGCGCTTGCGCTCCTGCTCCAGGTAGTCGGTGGTGGTCGACCCCTTGCCGTCCTTGGTGTCGTGCACGTCGACGATCTGGTGCTTCTTGCCGGTGTAGTACAGGACGCGCTCGGTGGTTGTCGTCTTGCCGGCGTCGATGTGCGCAATGATGCCGATATTGCGGTAGAGCTTGAGGGGTTTCTGTCGGGCCACTGTCGGAGTTCCGTAGGTGCGTTTCAAGGGAAGCGTGAGCAGGACAGCGCTCGTGCTGCCCCATGGAATGTCGTGCGCTTGCGGTTGGCGGTGCGGGCACCGCTCCCGTCTGGTCAGGGCGCAGGTGCGTCAAACCGCCGATTATAGCTGGCTTTCTTGGCAAATCAGAGCCCTGCGTTCAGCCGGGAGGTCCCCGGCAGGTGGCCGGCCAGGTGCGGAACGGCCTGGCCGCGGCGGCGCAGAGGACCCGACGGTACGCCGGAGGGCGGTTGCTTGGCGTGGACGCCAGCGCGGCCGCGACGATCGAGCGGCCTTGCGGCCCGGTCCGCCCGGCGCGCGATGGCGGTATATCCCGTTCAGCCGGCCACCTCCCCTGGGATTTCAGTTGCCCGGCAGGTCCCGGTAGAGCGCGTCGAACGACTCGGCGGGATGGGCGGCCAGGCGGAGTCCTGCAATGGGCTGGTGGGCGGCCGGTGGCTCGCCGGCAGGCACGGGCGCGGCGACCGGCGCCGCACCCAGCCGGCGCAGCCAGCGGTAGTGCGAGGCGATCCCGGCGAAGAACGTGCGGTGCGCGTGGTACGGCATGCTGAATTCGCGGCAGGTCGCTTCCACCACTTTCGCCACGGCCGGGTAGTGCACGTGGCTGATGCGCACGAACAGGTGGTGTTCCACCTGGAAGTTGAGTCCGCCGATCAGCCAGCCGAGCACGCGGTTGTCGCGCGCGAAATCCACCGTGGTCTGCAGCTGGTGGATCGCCCAGGGCGTCTGCATGCGGCCGCTGGCGTCGTCCGGCTCGGGAAAGTCCGCTTCCTCCACCACATGCGCCAGCTGGAACACGATCGCCAGCAGGAACCCCGCCACCGCCGATACCGCCGCGTAGAACAGCACCACCGTACCCAGCGGATGCAACGCCAGCGGCAGGCCGAACGCCAGCGTGAAGAACGCCAGCTTGCCCAGCACGAACAGGGTCAGATCCCAGCCGCGCGGGCGATCGAACGGCCGCTCGCCGATGCGGCCGGTGAGCATGTCGCGGAAATCGCCGTACAGGTGCCAGCGGATCGCGGTGACGGTGTACAGCAGCCACAGGTAGAGGTGCTGGAAGCGGTGCCACGGTCGCCGCGGCTGCTCGGGCGAGAGCCGGCCGAGCACGCCCAGGTCGATGTCGCTGTCGTGCTGGGCGATGTTGACGTAGGTGTGGTGGTAGCGCGCGTGCTTCCACTGCCAGATGTACGAGCTGCCGCCGACCAGGTCGAGCGTGAACGCCATCAGTTTGTTCACCCAGCGATGCCGCGAATACGCCTGGTGGCCGCCGTCGTGCATGATGTTGAAGCCGATCCCGGCCATCGCCGTGCCCAGCAGCAATGTCAGCGGCAGCGCCTGCCACCACGCCCGCGCGAAGCACACCAGCGCGACATACGCGGCGGCGAACACCGCCAGGATGATCGCGGTTTTCGCGTACATCGCCGCGCTGTCGCGCTGCGCGCAGCCGCGCTCGCGGAAGTCGGCTTCCACCCGCCGGCGCAGCTCGCGCTGAAACGTGTTGTCGCGATGGAAGGCGAGCCGCTCGCCGGGGTGGTGCGCAGAATGAAGGGCCTCGTCCCGAGGTTGGATGGAGCCGTGGGACATGCGCAGCCTTTGCGGTGGGTTGGGAAGGCGATGGTAGCCGCTCGCCTGACGACGGCGTGTGAGCGGACCGCGATTCATGCGTTCCCGGCGAGCAGCAGCGCCAGCCCCAGCGCCGCCGGCGCGGCCTGGATCCACAGCACCTTGCGAGTGGCGGTGAGCCCGCCGTAAAGACCGGCCACCAGCACGCAGCCGAGGAAGAACACCTTCACGTGCAGCCCCTCGCTGCCGCCCAGCCACAGTCCCCACACCAGTCCTGCGGCGAGGAAGCCGTTGTACAGCCCCTGGTTGGCGGCCAGCACCTTCGACTGTTCGGCGAACTCCGGCGTCAGGCCGAACGCGCGCCGCCCCGACGGCCGGTTCCACAGGAACATTTCCAGCACGAGGAACCACCCGTGCAGCAGGGCGATGATGGCGATGACGATGACGATGGCGGCGGCGGTGGTCATGGGCGGACGGTCGAGCCGAGAGATCAGGAGACGGTGCGGGTACGGCGGAAGGTCACCACCAGCACGTCGCGGTGGGCCGGCTGCGTCGGGTCGAGCGGTGTCACCGGGGTGACGCCGTGGAACACGCGGGCGTCGTCCACCAGCGCAGCGTCCAGCGGATCGACCAGGGTGAAGCTGCCCAGCTCGGTGCCGTCGGCGGTGTGGATGGTGGTGGTGCCGCTCTGGATGTTCCGGCGGTCCACCATCAGCACCAGCACGTAGTCCACGCCGTCGCGGTGCACGCCCTCGGGCGTGGGTTCGCCCGCTTTGCCGGGCTTCGCCTCGATGCGGAACTGGTGCACCTCGATGTGCCAGCCGCCCGCATGCGCGGCCAGCGCGCCGAACAGTGCATGGCTGAAGGCGAGGATGCGGCGCAGCGTGGCGCCGTCGGCGATCGCCGGCTCGATCGGTTCGAACCAGCGCTGGATGTCGCCCTGCAGCGGGTTGTACGCCAGGCTCTGGAAGTGCGGCTGGTGCGGCGCGCGCACCAGCCGGCCGTCGTCGCCCACGGCGAAGGTCGCGTGCCGGCGGCGGCGATGGCGGCCCTGCGCGGCGAGATAGGTATCTGGCGCCAGCTTTTCCCAGCTGGCGGCGAACGCCGGCCAGTCGGCGAGCGCGGCCGGCGCTTCGAGCAGGTCGCCCATCACGCGGGCGGTGAGAAAGGCGAAGCCGTCGCGCTGCAGGCGGTCGCCCAGCGCGGAGAAATCGGGGCAGGGAGGCATGCGCAAAGCGTAGCAGTTGGCCTGTCGCGGAATGGGCCGGTCAGGTGGATCGGTCAGGCGGGAAATGCCCGATCGAGCCAGTCCGGCACCGGAAGATCCTTCGAGCGCAGGAAGGCGGGATTGAACAGCTTGGCCTGGTAGCGCGTGCCCGCGTCGCACAGCACGGTGACGATGGTGTGGCCCGGCCCGAGCGCGCGCGCCAGCCGGATCGCCCCGGCCACGTTGACGCCGCTGGAGCCGCCTACGCACCAGCCCTCCTGATGCAGCAGGCGGTGCGCCAGCGGCACTGATTCGTCGTCCGGGATCGACCACGCCAGGTCGATCGGTGCGCCGTCGAAATTGGCCGTGATGCGGCTGGAGCCGATGCCCTCGCTGATCGAGTTGCCGCTGGCGACCAGCTCGCCGGTGTTGACGTAGCTGGCCAGCGCCGAGCCGGTCGGGTCGGCCAGCGCGATGGTGACGCCGCTCTTGCGCGCCTTCAGCGCCCGGCCCACGCCGGCCAGCGTGCCGCCGGTGCCGCAGGCGCAGACGAAGCCGTCCACCGCGCCGCCGGTTTCTTCCCAGATCTGCGGGCCGGTGGTGGCTTCGTGCCAGTCGCGGTTGGCGGTGTTGTCGAACTGGTCGGCGAACCAGGCGCTGCCGGGATCGGCCTCGTTCATCCGGGCGGCCAGTGTGCGCGCCTGGTGCGCGTAATGGCCGGGATCCTTGTACGGCACGGCGGGCACCAGTCGCACCTCGGCGCCGGTGATGCGCAGCGCGTCGATCTTCTCGCGGCTCTGCGTGGCCGGCATCACGATGATCGTGCGGTAGCCGCGGCTGGCGCCGAGCAGCCCCAAGCCGATGCCGGTGTTGCCGGCGGTGCCTTCCACGATGGTGCCGCCCGGGCGCAGCGCGCCGCGCCGTTCCGCGTCCAGCAGCAGGCCCAGCGCCGTGCGGTCCTTCACCGAGCCGCCGGGGTTCATGAATTCGGCGCGGGCGAGGATCTCGCAACCGGTGGCCGCGGAGGCGAAGCGCAGGCGCAGCAGCGGGGTCTGGCCGACGGCGGCGGCGAAATCGGGGCGGGTCGTCATGAGGTCGTTGCGTGACTGAGGGCGGGCCAGCATAGCGGCTGCGCCATGGTTTCAGTTGCATCCATCGGCACATGAATATTTTGCATATGGGCGTATAGACGTCTAGACGTCTGTTGACACGGATCGGATGGCACCCGTACAGTGCGCTTCACTCATCGAGACCGGCGGAGGGACAGGCCCTTTGAAGCCGGGGCAACCTGCAGGAGATCTTTCTGCGACGGTGCCAACTCCTGCGGAGCGCCGAAAGGCGCAACCGGTAGATGGGGTGTCGCTTCAGGCGCTTTTCGGCGTCCGCAGCGGGCCACTCCCTCGACTCTCCGCAGGTGCGATGCCACAGGAGAGTCCGATGTCCGCCCAGCTTGCCCACTTCCCCACCGCTTCCGCCCAACCGCAGTCCGCCGTCGCCGCGCCGTTGCCGCGCGCCGCGCTCACCGTGCAGCGCTGCAGCCGCCGCGTCACGATCGAACCCACCTATGGCGGCGGACGTTGCGGCGTGGAGGTGAGCTACCTGTGGTGCGGCGCGCCGGATGCGCCCACCGTGGTGGTGCAGGGCGGCATCTCGGCCAGTCGCGACGTGATCGCCGCCGAGGGCGCCGCCCAGCCGGGCTGGTGGCAGGCGCTGGTGGGCGAGGGCAAGGCGATCGACCTCAACCAGTACCGCGTGCTGGCGATCGACTGGCTCGGCCCGGCCGCGCTGGGCGACGCCGCCGCCGTCTCCAGCGCCGACCAGGCCAACGCGATCAGCGCCTTGATCGACGCGCTGGGCATCGGCCGCATCGCCGCCTTCGTCGGCTCCTCCTACGGCGCCATGGTGGGCCTGGCCTTCGCCAAGGCGCATCCGTGGCAGCTGGATCGACTGGTGCTGCTGGCCGGCGCGCATCGCGCGCACCCCATGTCCACCGCCCTGCGCAGCGTGCAGCGCGGTATCGTGCGGCTGGGCCAGTCCAGCGGGCAGCTCGACGAGGCGCTGAGCCTGGCGCGTCAGCTGGCCATGACCACCTACCGCGGCAGCGAGGAATTCGCCCGCCGTTTCTCGTCCGCCCCGGAATTTCGCGACGACCGCTTCCACTTCCCGGTGGAGGACTACCTCGACCAGGCCGGCCGCCGCTTCGTCGAGCGCTTCGATGCCGAGCGCTTCCTGGCGCTGTCCGAGTCGATCGACCTGCACGACGTGCAGCCCGAGTCGGTGCCCACGCCGGCCACGCTGATCGGCTTCCCCTCCGACCGGCTGGTGCCGCTGGCCGACCTGTGCGAGCTGCAGCGTCGGCTGGCCGGATCGTCCACGCTGGAGGTGGTTCAGTCGCCGTACGGCCACGACGGCTTCCTCAAGGAAACCGACCGGCTCGCCCCCCTGCTGCGCCAGGCGCTGCTGTCGTAGGAGCGCACCCTGTGCGCGAATGCTCTTGGCTTTGATGTCGATCAGGAGCAAGAGCATTCGCGCACAGGGTGCGCTCCTACAGCAAAGATGCGCGACGACAACAACGAATGCCCGACGATTGACCTGGAGACGCCGATGATGAGCGACACCACCCCCACCCCCAGCACCCGCGCCGTCCGCGCCGGCATCGAGTCGGACACCCAGCACGGCGCGGTCGTGCCGCCGCTGCACCTGTCGACCAACTACAGCTTCACCGGCCTGGGCGGCAAGCGCGCCTACGACTACTCGCGCAGCGGCAACCCCACCCGCGACCTGCTCGGCGAGGCCTTGGCCGACCTGGAGCAGGGTGCCGGGGCGGTGGTCACCGCCAGCGGCATGTCGGCCGTGGCGCTGGCGCTGGAGCTGGTGCCGGCCGGCGCCACGATTCTGGCCGCGCACGACTGCTACGGCGGCACCTGGCGCCTGCTCGATGCGTGGGCGAAGAAGGGACGCTTCACGGTGACCTTCGCCGACCTCACCGATCCCGCCGCGCTGGCCGCCGGCCTGGCGCAGAAGCCGGCGCTGGTGTGGGTGGAGACGCCGTCCAATCCGCTGCTGCGGATCACCGACATCCGCCACGTGGCGCACGCCGCGCACGCGGTGGGCGCACTGGTGGTGGTGGACAACACCTTCCTCTCGCCGGCGCTGCAGCAGCCGCTGGCGCTGGGCGCGGATCTGGTCGTGCACTCCACCACCAAGTACATCAACGGCCACAGCGACGTGGTCGGCGGCGCCGTGGTGGCGCGCACGCCGGAGCTGGCCGAGCAGATCAGGTGGTGGGGCAACTGCAACGGTCTCACCGGCGGCGCCTTCGACAGCTACCTCACCCTGCGCGGCCTGCGCACGCTGGGCGTGCGCCTGCGCCAGCACGAGGAGAACGCCGCGCGCGTGGCCGAGCACCTGGCCCGCCACGGTGCCGTGCGCAAGGTCTACTACCCGGGCCTGGCCGAGCATCCCGGCCACGCGCTGGCCGGGCGCCAGCAGCAGGGCTTCGGCGCCATGCTCAGTTTCGAGCTGGAGGGCGAGGTGGAGGAGATCGCCGCCTTCGTCGACGGCCTCGAATATTTCTCGCTGGCCGAATCGCTCGGCGGCGTGGAAAGCCTGATCGCCCACCCGGCCTCGATGACTCACGCCTCGATGGCGCCGGAAGCACGCCGCACCGCCGGCATCGCCGACACCCTGCTGCGCCTGTCGGTGGGCATCGAGGACGGCGACGACCTGCTGCGCGACCTCGACGCCGCGCTGCACCGCGCCGCTGCGGTCGGCGCCTCCAAACGCAAGGTGCGCGCATGAGCGCGGTGCAAACGGACGGAGCCACTGTAGGAGCGCACCCTGTGCGCGAACGCCTTTTCTCTGGTGGCGAAGAGCGTTCGCGCACAGGGTGCGCTCCTACAGCGGTAGATGCATCCGGCATCGCCATCGTGCTGCTGGGTACCGGCGTGGTCGGCGGTGCCCTGCTCAAGCTGTTGTGCACGCCAGCCGCGGCGCGCATCCGGCTGGTCGGCGCGGCCAATTCCAGGCGTCAGCAGACCGACCCGGCACGGCTCGCCAGCCGCGGGCTGCGCGAGCAGCTGAAGAGCCAGGGCGATCCGCGCGACAACGCCACCTTGCTGGCCGCGCTGGACGCCAGCGGCGTGGCGACGAAGGTGATCGTCGACGCCACCGCCAATGCCTCGCTGGCGGCGCGCCACGCCGAATGGCTGGAGCGCGGCTACCACGTGGTCACCGCCAACAAGGCGCTGGCCGGCGGCGAGCTCATCGGCTGGCGCGCGCTGCAGGCGGCCATGTCCGGCGCCGCGCGCTACGGCGACTCGGCCACGGTCGGCGCCGGTCTGCCGGTGCTGTCCACCCTGCGTCGTCTGCGCCAGTGCGGCGACGCACTGCTCACGCTCGAGGGCGTTTTCTCCGGTTCGCTCTCGTACCTGTTCAACCAGTACGACGGCAGCGTGCCGTTCTCCACCCTGCTCGGCGAGGCGCGCCGGCTCGGCTATACCGAGCCCGATCCGCGTTCGGACCTCTCCGGCGAGGACGTGGCGCGCAAGCTGCTGATCCTCGCCCGCCACGCCGGCTTCTCGCTCAACACTGACGAGGTGGACGTGGAAAGCCTGGTGCCCGAAGCGCTGCGTCCGCTGTCCACCGAAGCCTTCCTCGATCGCCTCGTCGAACTCGACGCGCCGCTCGCCGCCCGCGCCGCCGAGGCGCGGGCGCGCGGCCACGTGCTGCGCTACCTCGCCCGGCTCAACCAGCGTGGCCATGCCCGCGTCGGTCTGGTGGAGGTGCCGCCGACCCACCCGGCCGCGCGCCTGTACGGCACCGACAACCAGTTCGCGCTCACCACCACCCGCTACAACACCCAGCCGCTGGTGATCCAGGGTCCGGGCGCGGGGCCGGAGGTCACCGCGCAAGCCTTGCTGGGCGATGTGCTGGCGCTGGGCTGAGCCCGCTCAGCGTTCGGCCACCGCCGGTTCGGCGATCGCCTCCACCTGGATGCGCAGCGTCACCGTCATGTCGAAACCGTAATCCTTGCCGCCCGGCATGCCGAACGTGTCGCGCTCGAACGTGCCCAGCGCGTCCGCCCCGCACGCCTCGCGCTTGAACATCGGGTGCGGCATGCACTTGAAGCTGTTGATCGTCAGCGTGAGCGGATGGCTCACTCCGTGCAGCGCGAGCGTGCCGTCCACGCGGGTCGGCTTGCCGTCGCGAAAACCGGCCAGATGGCCCTTGTACGTGGCCTGCGGATAGCGACGGGTGTCGAACAGCTCGGCGCCCTGGGCATAGTCGTTGAGCTTGTCCTGGCCGAAGTCCGCGCTCGCCATGTCCACGGTGATATCCACCGTGCCGGCACGCTTGGCGCGATCCAGCGTCACCGTGCCGCTGCTGTGGTTGAACTTGCCGCGCCACACCGACAGGCCGCCCAGATGATCGGCCTCGAAGCTGGGGTAGGTGTGATCCGGGTCGATGCGATAGACCGTCGGCGCGGCCACCGCGCCAAGGCTGGCGAGGGTGAGTGCGAGGCCGGCGATGAGGCGGGTGGACATCCGGACGATCGGTTGGCGAGGGCACATGGAGACGATTCCTTGGTGACTGTCGGGAACGACGAGCGGCGCAGCGGCTTTTCGACAGCGCAAAAGAAAACGCGCGACCCAAGGGCCGCGCGTTTCTCATGGGTGCTGCATGCGGAGCCTCAGTGGCCGGTGACGCGCTCGGCGTCTTCCTCATCCGGCGGAATCTGCAGGTCATCCGGATGCTCGGCCGCTTCCATCCGCTCGGCCTCGATCGACGGTGTGCGCCAGCCGGACTTCACGCCCCACAGGAAGTACACCAGGCCGATCACCGCCACCACCGCCAGATCCCAGCCGTAGGGGATGTAGCCGAGGCCGCCGAACTTGGCACTGCCGATCTTCGACACCGCCGCCAGCGTGATCAGGTAGGCGATCAGCCACCACGCGCCCTTGAGGTGGCGGTCGAAATCCTTCCAGCCGTGCTTGGCCTGGTAATAGAAGTACACCGGCAGCGCCACGACCATCAGCAGGATGATCTCGCCGGTCAGCGGCCACTTGGCCCAGTACAGCAGCTCGGCGGACATGATGAAGGCGATGCCGGCGATGATCGGCAGGCCGCTCAGCCTGAACGGGCGATGCAGCTCCGGTGCGGTGCGGCGCAGCGTCATCACGCTGACCGGGCCGGTGAGGTAGGAGATGATCGTGGCCACCGAGATCACCGCCGCCAGCGAGTCCCAGCCGCGGAAGAAGAACAGGAACAGGAACGACACCACCAGGTTCAGCCACATCGCCGGGCGCGGCACGCCCCATTTCGGATCGATGCGCCCGAGGATCTTCGGCAGCGTGCCGTTGCGCTCCATGCCGTAGATCATGCGGGCGGTGGAGGCGGTGTAGGTCATGCCGGTGCCGCTGGGGCTGACGAAGGCGTCGGCGTACAGCAGGATCGCCAGCCAGTTGAGGTTGACCAGCACCGCCAGCTCGGCGAACGGCGAACTGAAGTCGATGCCCTTCCAGCCAGCCTGGGCCAGCAGGTCCGGCGGCACCGCGCCGAGGTAGGCGATCTGCAGCAGCACGTAGACCACGGTGGCCAGCGCGATGGCGCCGATGATCGCGAACGGGATGCTGCGACCCGGGTTGCGCGCCTCGCCGGCCAGATTCACCGGGCTCTGGAAGCCGTTGAAGCTGAACACGATGCCCGCCGTGGCCACCGCGGTGAGGATCGCCGCGAAGTCGTTCGCGTGGCTGCCGCCGCTGGCGCCCACCGACAGGTTCTCGCTGTGGAAGCCGCTGGCGATCAGCGCCACGCCGGTCGCCGCCGGGATGATCAGCTTGACGATGGTGATCAGGCTGTTGGAGCGGGCGAACAGCTTCACGCTCCAGAAGTTGAGCAGGAAGTACACGATGACCAGCGCCGCGGCGATGCCCAGGCCCAGATGGCTGAGCTCGCCGTGCCTGCCTGGCGCGGCGTGGTAGAGATCCTGCGCCCACTGCCACTTCCAGCCGGCCATGTACTGCACCGAGGCCTCGGCCTCCACCGGGATCACCGAGACGATCGCGATCCAGTTCGCCCACGCCGCGATGAAACCCACCAGCGAGCCGTGCGAGTAGTGGCCGTAGCGCACCATGCCGCCGGACTCGGGGAACATCGCGCCCAGCTCGGCGTAGGTCAGCGCGATCGACAGGATGATCGCCGCACCCAGCACCCACGCCCAGATCGCGCCGGGGCCGGCCAGCTTGGCGGCGTTCCACGCGCCGAACAGCCAGCCCGAGCCGATGATCGAGCCCAGGCCGGTGAACATCAGGGCGAAGGGTCCGACGTCACGTCGGAGCGAATTCTGGTTTGCCATCGAGGAACCCCTGCGCGGCCCGATCGCCGCGTTTCGAAACCGCGATAGTGGCAAAGTGGACCGGGGCTGTCACGCCGCGGCTTCGTCGCAGCGGGATCCTCGGGCACGGCGACAATCCTCGTGCGTCAGACGTCGAGCCTGCCCTGTTTGCCTCCGGTCATCGGGCGCGCTACCGAAAAGGCCAGAAGTTCAGCCAGGCGGGCTCCTTGCTGTTTCCAGTCGTGGAAAAGCGCTTCGCCCACCAATGCGTAGTGCCATGGGCGTTCACCGCGTATTGCGGGCTCCAGTGAATTGATGCGCTCGCACCACGTAGTAGCCGCTTTCAGCTTGCGCTGCACGTTCGGGTGGCTCACCTGCTGCTGCGCCTTGGTCTCGACCAGGTAGATGGCGTCCGCCGTGCGCACCAGGAAATCCGGGATGTAGAACGCCGGCATGCCGTCGTCCCTGACGTAGCGCAGCCGCACGAAGTCGTGACGGTTCTCGCTGATCTTGCAGAATGCTTCGACATCGGCGTCCAATTGCGCCCACTCGATGAATGCCCGCTCCAGCCCGCCGCTGCGGGTGGGGTAGGGCAGACGCGTGTAGATGCACTTGGACACTTCGAGCGAGGCGCTTTCGCGCACCATCAGTTTCGTCACTTCCGACAGCCGGCGATGGCGTACTTCGGTGGCGCCGCTGACGGTGTGTTCCTCGGCGCGCACCAGCGCCAGCCCGAAGATCTTCACGATGTGGTCGAGCACCGGCTGCAGCAGCAACAACCGCCAACCCTCGTCCTCGAATGGCTCAAAGAGTTCGTCGAACAGCCGCTCGCGGATGTAGTCGTCCAGTGCGGTGGCGAGCGCGGTGGTGTTCATCTGCAGGTAGGGGCGATCCAGGTGCGGAGAGACCTTGTTGCCCTTCGGCAGCGGATGGTTCAGCGCCTGGCTCACGCGTCGGGTCAGCCGCGACAGCCATTCGTTGTAGCCGCTGACGTTCATCGCCACGCCGTCGACGCGATAGTCACCGAACAACGTGCTGCTCTGCAGATCCTGCGAGGTGAAGGTGTCTCCCTTGCCCAGCAGCTCGGCCAGCTTGGCCCGGCTCATCTCGCGGAACGGGGGCAACGCGGCAACGTCGATCGGCATGTGTTCGACGTTTTCCTCGGCCTCGCGCAGGATGAACGGAATGGCGAAATCGTACTGCTCGTAATCCTCGCGCAGCTCGGCGGCGACCAGGTCGCCGGTGCTGCTGCCCTCGTCGTCGTCGCTGGTCTCGCCGACCAGGCCTTCGCGCATCAGCTCGTCGTAGAAACTCTGGAACGCCGGATGCTCGACGATCGACAGGATGTCGATCAGCGAACCCGGCTCTTCGCCTTGATTGATCCGCTCGCGGTTCTCGCGCTTGATGTCGGCGTATTCGGGATCGCGCCACATCAGGCGCAGGCCGCGGCCGATGGTCTGCTCCAGCAGAATCTGCGCCTGGCTCGAACGCAGCGGCACGATCACGCAGATGTTGTTGACGTCGAAGCCCTCGCGCAGCATCAGCACGCTCACGATCACCCGCGGCTGCGCATGCTTGTCCACGTTGAACAGGCGCTGGCGCAGCGGTGCCCACTCCTTCTCGCCCAGCTCGGCCTTCCTGCCGGAGTCGACGGTGAGTACGTCCTCCTCGTGCAGTCCCTCGTCGCGAAGGAACTCGGCCACCAGCGGCGACACTTTGGTGTCCTCGCACACCACCAGCATCTTCGGGTGGCGCGCGGTATCGATGCGGGCGAAGTCCGCCTCCAGCTTGCGCAGCTTCTGCAGGCCGGCACGCAGCATCACCCGCTGGCCTTCGGATAGCGTGACGTTGCCGTCGGCATCGCGTTCGGCCTTGAATTCCAGCGGCAGCGCGCCGAGCTCCTTGCGCTTGTCCAGCACCAGCGACTTCACCAGGCCCAGCCGCATCGCTGCCTTCAGGTCGAAGTCGATCACGATGTGCGGAAAGTAGACCTTGCGCTTGTGCTTGCCGCCGCCGACGTCGTTGTACGGCGTGGCGGAGAAATCCATCTGCACGAAACGGCGACCCTTGCCTTCAGCGATGATCGACAGGCTCTTCTGCCATTCCACCTCGGTGGTCTCGCCGCCCGATTTCAACTCGTGGATGTGGTGTGCCTCGTCGTTGAACACCATCAGGTCGGGCAGGTCGGCGAGATAGCTCAGAATGCTGCCGCGCGCCCAGCGCCGGTCCAGCACGTCGAGGCTGTTGCCGGCGGCGCGGCCGGGTACCAGCGGCAGCACGTCGTAGGCCACGCGGGCGGCGTCGGCGACCATGCCGGGCGTATCGACCCACTCGGTTTCGTCCTGCTCCACCTCCTCCTCCTCGGCCTCGCTGAGCAGGTGCCAGTTGGTGATCGCGATCATGCCGTTGCCGGTGGCCTTCAGCCCGATCTCCTGCTTCTGGCAGACGTTGCCGCGCACGAACTGCGCAATGCGTTCGCGCCGTGCCGGCGGGGTGAACAGCTCGGCGTAGCTGGCGATGTCGGAGCTGGAAAAGTCGCGGCTCTTGTCTTCCTTTTCCTTGCCGAGGAACGCATCCAGCAAGCGCTCGTACACGATCAGCCCCGGTGCCACGATCAGGAAGCGGCGAGTGAAACGCGGATCGTCGCGGCCTTCATCGAGCGCCGCCGTCTTGTTCAGCAGCTGCCACACCAGCAGCGCCTGCAGTACCCAGGTCTTGCCGGTGCCGGTGGCCATCTTCAGGCAGTACTTCGGGTGCCCGTGCTTGCCCTGCGCCACGTCGGTGAGTCGTGTTCCTTCGAGCAGGGCATCGGCACAGACCTGCGTGTACAGATCCTTCAGGTTCGGACTGTCCAGCACCTCGTGCGCCACGATCACGTTGAGGATCGCCTGGCGCTGGCCCGGATGAAAATTGAAGCTGCGCGCCTGGCAGGCGTCGTCGCCGAACCACCAGCGCAGCAACTCGGCGGTCACCGGCGTGACCAGCTCGTAGATATCGGCAATGCCGTGCTCCAGGCCGATGCACAGTTGTTCGGTGCGGCGGGTGAGGGCGTTGGCCAGTGGCAACGGCTGATCGACGGCGTGGCTCATGCCCGCGGCTCCGCAGCCATCTGCACCACCTCGGCCTCGAAGCCGAACACGTCCACCACGCGCACACAGACCCGGCGCTCGCCGACTTTGGTTGGCACGCTGAATTCGGCGGCCGTCACCACGCGCAGTGGGTCGTCATCGTTGGCGGTATTGCCGCGGTAGTCCTGCCATACCGAGCGGAACACCGCGCCGTCGTAATCCGGATCCACCGCCCAGTACTCGATCAGCGCCAGCGGTTCGGCGTTGGCCACCTTGAGCAGCTTCCTGCGGTTCTCTTCATCGAGGTTGATCGCCTCGGGCGAGAGCAGCACGTAGTTGTCCAGCGTGACCTTGAGCTGTTCTTCATCACCGCTGCGAGTGCGTTCCACCGGCTTGATCGTGAGGTACTGCAGGCTGGAGAAGCGCACCTGTCCGCGCAGCTTCTCGATGCCGCCCTTCTTGCGCAGGCGGTCGAGCAGGTCCGGCGGAATCACCAGCACTTCCAGCCTCGCATCGTTCAGCGCGGTGATGCTCTGGCCGATCGACGGCTCGAAGTTCCAGCCCAGCACCACCACCCGGTCCCAGCCGCCCAGCAGGTTGTCGCGCTGGGCGATCGCCTTGCGCAAGGTGGCATCGCCGGTGAGCTTGTTCGGCGAATCGACCAGCACCAGCGTCTTCTTGCCGCCGTACAGCACCGCGCCGAGATTGCGCAGCGGGTTGTCCTCCGGCGGCAGCGGCAGTGCGCCGTACAGCGACAGCACGATCCCCGACAGGTCGCCGACGCGGAAGCTGCGACCCATCGCGCTCTTTGCCGCCTCGACCTGGTAGTCGCCGATCGCCTGGTACAGGAACGGCTTCGCGCCCTGGTCGATCAGCCGCTTGCGCATGATCATGCAGGCGGGTTTGCCGAGATCGGTGGTGATCCAGCGGCGGCCGAGCTTTTCGGCGACGGCGGCGGTAGTGCCGGAGCCGCCGTTGAAATCAGCTACGAGGCCGTTTTCTGCACAGGATGCCTGGACAATTCTGTCGAGAAGCTTCTCGGGCTTTTGCGTTGCGTAGTCGATGCGTTCGACAGACGTGTTGCCGATTCGCCCGAGATCATTCCAGATGGTTGTAAGCGGCTTGCCCTTGGTTTCATCCAGATAAACCTTTAGCCCGTCGAGGCGCGGGGTCCCATCCTGTTTCAGGAGAATGCGACCCTCGAGGTAGAGCCTTTCGAGATCGTCAATCGAGTAACCCCAGGAGCGATGAGCAGGCGGTTGCGTACCTCGCCACTCAAATTGACGCTTTTTGTTGGCGGTAGAAAACGTCAAGTCACGACCGGTAAACAGTCGCCCGTCTTCATCTTTCTTGTATCGCGAAAGCTGTGCCTCGCCATACTCCGTGTATTGTTTGGTGAAGTGAAACGATTCTGTTTTGCTGTAAAAAAGAATGACGTCCTGCGCTCGGATGAACGTCTTTGTTGGCATGTTATGGGCGTTTGTGCGCTCCCAAATTATTTCGTTTTGGAAGTTGTCTTTGCCAAATACTTCATCCATTACCAGCTTGACGTAGTGACTGACATGCCAATCCAGGTGCACATAGATCGAGCCGGCTTCGTTCAATAGCTCCCGCATCAGAATCAGCCGCGGCGTGATCATCGCCAGATACGACGCCGTCCCATCCGACCAGGTATCCGAATACGCGAACTGCTCGATCACCGTCGGTCTTTGCTCCAGCTCCACGCCGGGCAACGACACCTTGGTGCGGTAGTCGGCCTTCGAATCGAACGGTGGATCGATGTAGATCAGGTCGACCTTGCCGCGCAGGCTGGGCGTGTGTTCGTCCCCGGCCAGCAGTGCGGCCATTGCCAGCAGGTTGTCGCCGTAGATCAGCCGATTGGTCCAGTCGGCGCTGCCTGCGTCGCCCAGGTGTGCCTGCCGGTTCGCTGCGGTGATCCAGTCGCGGTCGCGGGTGTCCTTCGACGGCAGCACCCACTCGCGCGTCTGCAGGCTGACCCGGTGCCGCCCTTCCAGGCTTTCCAGGATCTTCTCCGCCTGCTGGCGCCCGCGGGCGACGATCTCGGGGAGCTGTTCGAGCAGGGACTTGGGCATGGCGACGGCTTGGCGGGAGCGACCGTCAATGAAAGCAAAACTTTCACACAAGCGAAAGCAAAAGTTTCCTGCCTGACGCAGGCGGCCGCCTATGGTCGCCCGCATGACGAGCGAACCGACCGCTTTTGCCAAACGCCTCACGGCTGCCTTGAAAGCCGCCGATATCGAGGCGAGCCCGGCGGTGCTGGAGAAGCTGTTGCCGCGTTACGGCGGCGGCACGGTAACGCCGCAGGCGGTCTCGGGCTGGTTGACCGGCAAGCACATACCGAAAAGGGCCAACATGCGTGCGCTGGCGAAAATCGTCGGTCTTCCGGTACATGAACTGGAGAACGGCTCGCCAGCGCGTGGTGTGCGCGAGACGCACGCGGCGTGGCCGGATCACGTGCGTGGGCACGACCGCCTGGCGTTCGAGGAATTCCTGTTGTTGCCCGAGGCGCAACGCAAGCTGGTGCGGGAGCTGATTGAGGCGCTGGCGCAGGGGTGGCGCGAGAAAAGGCGCTAGGTCCTGCGTCAGCCAGAGCTTCGCGAGCACCCGCCCCTCACCCCGACTCCCGATCAAGTCGAGGGCAGGCTCTCTCCCCGGAGGGAACCTCGAAAAACCGCTCTTTGTTCGTCATTCCCGCGAAAGCGGGAATCCAGTGTCTTTGTTCTTCAGGGCGTTGGAGTCACTGGATCCCCGCTTTCGCGGGGATGACGAGCCTGATCTCGAGTTTTTCGAGGTTCTCCGGAGGGGAGGGGGAGCCGATTGTCAGCACTCGATCACGTTCACCGCCAAGCCGCCGCGCGAGGTTTCCTTGTACTTGTCCTTCATGTCGCGACCGGTGGCGCGCATGGTGGCGATCACCTTGTCCAGCGAGACGCGGTGCTTGCCGTCGCTCTTGAGCGCCATGCGGCTGGCGTTGATCGCCTTGACCGAACCCATCGCGTTGCGCTCGATGCAGGGGATCTGCACCAGCCCGCCGATCGGGTCGCAGGTGAGGCCCAGGTTGTGTTCCATGCCGATCTCGGCGGCGTTTTCCACCTGCCAGATGCTGCCGCCCAGCGCGGCGGTGAGGCCGGCCGCGGCCATCGAGCAGGCCACGCCCACTTCGCCCTGGCAGCCCACCTCGGCGCCGGAGATCGAGGCGTTTTCCTTGTAGAGGATGCCGATCGCGCCCGCGGTGAGCAGGAAGTCGACCACGCCCTGGTCGTCGAAGCGGGCGCAGAAGTGCTTGAAGTACATCAGCACCGCTGGCACGATGCCGGCCGCGCCGTTGGTCGGTGCGGTCACCACGCGGCCGCCGGCGGCGTTCTCCTCGTTCACCGCCAGCGCATAGAGGTTGACCCAATCGAGGATGGTGAGCGGGTCCTTCAGCGCGGCTTCGGGCTGGTTGCGCAGCTCGGCCGCCATCGCCGGCGCGCGGCGCGCCACCTTCAACCCGCCCGGCAGCACGCCGGGCGAGCGCAGGCCGCGGGCCACGCAGTCCTGCATCGCCTGCCAGAGGGTGAGCAGGCCGGCGCGCGTTTCCGCCTCGGGGCGCCACACGCTCTCGTTGGCCAGCATCAACTGCGCGATGGTGAGGCCGTGCTTCTCGCACAGCGCCAGCAGCTCGTCGCCGCTGGAGAACGGGTACGGCTGCTCGGTGGTGTCGGCCACGATGCGGTCTTCGGCCGCCTCGTCGTGGTTCACCACGAAGCCGCCGCCCACCGAGTAGTAGTCGCGCGTGGCCAGCTCGTTGCCGGCCGCGTCGTAGGCCGAGAAGCGCATGCCATTGGTGTGGAACGGCAGCTTCTGGCGCTTGTTGAACACCAGGTCGGCCTTCTCGTCGAACACGATGGCGTGGCGGCCGAGCAGGGCGATGCGGTGCTCCTTGCGGATGCGCGCCAGCGTGGCGGGAATGCCGTCCGGGTCCACCGTGTCCGGATGCGCGCCTTCCAGGCCCAGCAGCACCGCCTTGTCGGTGCCGTGGCCGCGACCGGTCATCGCCAGCGAGCCGAACAGCTCCGCGCGCACGCGCGTCACCCGGTCCAGCACGCCCTTCTCGTCCAGCCAGCGCTCGCAGAAGCGCGCCGCCGCGCGCATCGGCCCCACCGTGTGCGATGAGGACGGCCCGATGCCGATCTTGAAGAGGTCGAAGACGCTGACGGCCATGGATACACTGCGGGGGAGTGGAGGAGGCCCGCTATTCTAGGCGCTCCCGCCGGCCCGGCGTCCGTACGCCCGCGTGTGTCGATGAGCCACCTGATCCTCTACCAGCGCGACTACTGCCACCTGTGCGACGCCGCCCTCGCCGTGATGGCCGAGGCGCGCGCGCCGGATTTCGACAGCGAGTGGGTGGACGACAGCGCCGAACTGGAAGCGCGCTACGGCACGCGGGTGCCGGTGCTGCGCGATGTGCGCGACGGGCGGGAGCTGGATTGGCCGTTCGATGCGGCGGCGGTGCGCGGCTTTCTCAGCTTGCCGATGGCCTAGGCTCATCGCTCCGTGCCGACCGGATCCGCCGCCTCGCCATGCGCCAGCACGCAGGTGGCCACGCCACCGACCAGCAGCACGAAAGCCAGCGTTTCGAGCGGGGTTGGCAGGCGCTGCTCCCAGGCGAAGCCGTAGACCAGTGCGAACAGCGTCTCGAACAGGATCATCTGCCCGACCAGGGTGAGCGGCAGCAGCCGGCTCATGCGGTTCCACATTGCGTTGCCGGTAATCGAGGCGAGCAGGGCCAGCGCCGCCGACACGCCGCCGAAGCGCAGCCAGTCGGCGGAAGCGTGCTGCGCCGTGTCGCCGAGCAGGGCGAACGGCACCAGAGCCAGCGCGAGCGCGCCGGTCACCACGCCGGTGAGCAGGCTCCAGTCGTGCGCAGACACGTCGTGCAGGCGCGCCAGCCAGCGGCTGTTCGATACCGCGTACCAGGTCCACGCGGCGAGCGCGCCAACTGCGCACAGCAGGCCCAGCAGGGCGCGGACCCCCGTCGCATAGCCGCTCGGCAGCAGCGCCTGCCAGCCGATGCAGAACGCGCCGGCGACGCACAACGCGATCGATGGCAGCAGGCGCCGCAGCGGCACCGCGCCATGATCCCGGCTGCCGATCACGGTGACCGTCACCGGCAGGAAGCCAACCACCAGCGAGGTGATCGCGATGCCGCCGAGCTGTACCGCGCTGGACAACAGCACGAAATACACGATATTGCCGACCAGCCCCAGCCCGGCCAGCCCCAGCCATTCGCGCCGCCCGAGCGCCGCGGTGACCACGCGCCAGCGCGGGGCCAGCAGCGCCAGCGCGAGCACGCCGTAGCATGTGTAGCGCCCGGTGCTCAGTTGCAGTGGCGAGAATCCGTGCAGCAGCGCCGGTGTGAGGAACACCAGGCCCCAGATCGCGCCCGCGCCCATCCCGTAGAGGATGCCGGCGGTGGTACGCGAGGAGGTGGAGAGCGGCAGGCGATTCATGGCGGGCAGCATGGCGCGCGGTCGGCGCCCGGTCTTGTTCAGGACTCGCGGATACCTTGCCGGGACGCCTGCGCCCGCCGTCGGTAGGCCGCGGGCGGTAGCCCGACGACGCGGGCGAAAGCGCGGGTGAACGCACTCTGATCCGCGTACCCGCAGCCCAGTGCGATCTCGGCCAGCGGCAGTCGCGAGTCGATCAGCCACTGACGTGCCCGCTCCATCCGGCGCTCGGACAGCCAGGCTTGCGGCGTGCTGCCGAGTTCTTCGCGGAACACCGCATGCAGCCGGCTCACACTCAGGCCCACGCGGGCAGCCATGTCGGCGGCGGTCCAGTCGCGTTCCGGCTGGGTTGCCAGCGTCGCCAGCAGGGCCGCCAGCCGGGATGCCGGTCCCGGCGTGGCGCGTTCGACCGCATCCAGCAGCAGCGGCAGCCACAGCGCGGCACGCTGCGGCACGCCATCGTCGTCGAGGCTGGCCGCCATGTAGTCGATCAGTTGCGCGGCCGCCGGTCCAATCGGCAGGAAGCGTCGCGCGGCGAGCCGTTCGAGCACTCGCCCTTCCATTGCCTCGGCGCCCACGTCGACCACCAGGAACTGGTTCGCGCTGCCGCTGGACTGTGCATGCCGCGCCGTCGGCGCGACGAACGCCGCCCGCGTCCGGTCCAGCCACGCGCCGTGGCCTTCCAGGTCCACCTCCATCGATCCGCCCAGCGGCAGCACCAGCTGCGCGAACGCGTGCGTGTCCACCGCTCCGTCCCGGCCGTAGCTGCGGATGGCGAGTGAAAGGGGCGATGCGGGAGGCATGTCGGGCGGCAGGATGGGAGGGCTGCCAGAGCATAGCCCGGCGGCGGGCCGGGCCGTGGGGATTTCGCCGGGCCAGACGCCCTGATGGGGCGCGACCGAGGCTTCTACTAAAACTATAGTTGACAACTCCGATGACTGACCTAGTATCTACTACAACTCTAGTAGACGAGGGTGGGTGGACGTCATGAAGATCTCTCTCACCGACCGCGAGGCCGACGTGATGCAGGCGCTGTGGGAGCGCGGCGCATCGACCGTGGCCGAGGTACGCGAACACCTCGCCGATCCGCTGGCCTACACCACCGTGCTGACCGTGCTGCGCACGCTGGAGGCCAAGGACTACGTCGGTCACGAGGAAGCCGGTCGCGGCCATCGCTTCTTCGCCACCGTCAAACAGCAGGCGGCGCGCAAGAACGCCGTGCAGCACCTCACCGACAAACTGTTCAAGGGTTCCACCGAGCTGTTGTTCTCGCACCTGGTCTCCGAGCAGAAGCTCGGCGCCGACCAGCTCGCCCGCATGCGTCAACTGCTGGCCGACCACGCGGACAAGGAGAAGCCGGAATGATCGCCTGGATGATCTACGCCACGCTGCTGGCGCTGGCGCTGAGCGCGGCTGCGTTCACCGCCGAACGCGCGGTACCCGGGCAGCATCAAGGCGCTGAAGCTCCTGCTGCGCGATCCCGTCGACGGTGCCGGCATGAGCAAGGACCTGGCGGAGGTTCAGATGCGCGGCCACGATCACCTCGTCGGCGATCACCGAGGTGTCGGCGTAATCCCCGCCGCCCACGCCGAAGTCCAGCCGCTTCACCGTGCCCTTCACGTCGAGGGTGGCGTGGTTGCCGTTGGGTTCGAAGTCGACGGTGAGGCTGACCGGCCTGGTCACGCCGTGCAGGGTGAGGTTGCCGTCGGCGATCACCTTGCCGCCGTCCTGGTGGAACGCGGTGGTGACGAAGTGCGCCTTGGGAAACTTGGCGACATCGAAGAAATCGCTGCCGGGCAGGGCGCTGTCGCGGTCGCTGTCGCCGGTCCTGGCGCTGGCGAGGTCTACCGTGACGTCGAACTTCGACGCGTCGAGGTGCGCGGCGTCGTAGGCGATGGCGGCATCGAACTTCTCGAAGTGGCCGTCGAAGCCGGAGCCCTGGAAGTAGCCGTGGAAGGCGAGCGTGCTGCCGGTGGGCTGCACGGTGTAGTCGGTAGCGGCGACCAGGCCCGGCAGGGTCAGTGCGAGGGCGATCAGGGCGAGACGTTTCATGGGAAGGTTCCTTGGGTTCTCAGTCGCGCGGCCGGCCGAACGGCAGCATCCGGCGCAGCACGTTGTCGTGGTCGAACACGTGGTGCTTGAGCGCGGCGCCGACATGCGCCACCAGCACCAGCAGCAGCGCCCAGAACAAGAGCTCGTGCACCTCGTGCGCGACCTTGGCCAGCTCCTCGTTCCTGGCGGCGATGGCCGGCAGGTTGAACAGCTTGAAGTACTGCAGCGGAAAGCCGCGCAGCGAATTGAACCACCAGCCGGTGAGCGGCAGCGCCGCGATCATCAGGTACAGCACGCCGTGCACGGCGTGCGCCGCGAGCTGCTGCCAGCGCGGGCCGGGCTCGTCCCTGGGGCGGCGGTCGAACGCGCGCCAGACAAGGCGCAGCGCGAACAGCGCCAGCACGGTGAGGCCGATCGACTTGTGCCAGGCGTACACGCTGATCTTGCTCATCGACGGCGTCATGCCGGTCATCAGCAGACCCCACACGCCGTTGACCAGGATCGCCAGCGCCATGATCCAGTGGAAGAACTTGGCGACGCTGCCCCACTGGCGGTCGGTGCTGCGAAGGCTCATGGCTTGTCCTGCGAGGTGGAGGAAGCGCCGGGGGCGGCGCCGTCGTCGCGGATCGCCTCGATCTCCAGCCGCACCAGCACCTGGTCGCCGATGGAGTTGGCGAAGGCGGTGATGCCGAAGTCGCGCCGGTCCAGCGCGGCGGTGGCGGAGAAGCCGGCGACGGTGTGCAGGCCGAAGATGGTGCGGGCGAGCCGGTTGAACTGGAACGGCACGTCCACGGCCTTCGTCACGCCGCGCAGAGTGAGCTGGCCGTGGATCACGCCGTGGCTGGCGTCGGTGCGTTCCACCGAGGTGCTGGCGAAGTGCGCGTAGCGGTGGCCGGCGGCATCGAGCAGGGACGGCTTGAGCACCGCCTTGGTCCAGTCGGCGTCGCCCATGTCCAGGCTGTCGAGGTCGATGTCCAGCGCGGTGGCCGAGTTCTCCCAGTGCTCCGGATCGAAGCGCAGCCAGCCCCTGGCGATGTGGAGGCGGCCCCACGGCCGCGAGTAGCCGTCGTGGGTGATGTTGAAGAGCACCTGGCTGTGCACGGTGTCGAAGCGGTAGCTCTCGCTGCCGGCGCGGACCGGAGCGGCGGCACCGAGCGCAAGGGCGGCGAGGGCGATCCATGCGGGAAGGCGCGACGTCATGGCGAAAGTCTGGCCGAAGATCGATGTGGGTTCCAGCGCGGCGGGTGGAACAGATTGTCTCGCCGGCACCCCCCCCGGCGGCCGCTGCTGCACGGACTGAGAGCGTGTCGACAAAATAAACAAATCTGTAGAATCTGCCGTAGATCTCACGAGCGGACGGTTCTCATGGAGCAAAAGAAGCGCGGTGACGTAAAGCGCGGGCGCAAGCCGGCGTTGAACGAAGATCATGTGAAGGCCTTGCGTGCCATCGTGCGCGAGCATCCGCACTCGCCCCTGGACGAGGTGACTCGCGAACTGGCGCGACGCACCGGAACGCATGTCTGCGCGGCGACCGTGCGAACGACCCTGCGAAAAGCGGGTATCCGCAAGAAGGTCAAAGGGCGCAAGCGCCACCTCGTGGTGGACACGCTGGGCTTGCTGCTGGCGGTGACCGTCACCGCGGCCAGCGTGCAGGACGCTGGGTGGTCGAGCGTACCCATGCGTGGAACGAGCGCGCCCGCCGCCTGATGGCGCACCACGACCGTTCGTCATGGGCACCGGTGGCTTGGGTTTGGCTGGTCGAGGCGCGTATCCTTGCTACCAGACTCGCAAGCTGATTATTTTGTCAACACCCTCTGAACCCGGCGGCCCGTTCTCCGTCACGTCCGTTCTCCCCACGAAAAAGGCCACGCCCGTCGCCGGGCGTGGCCTTTGCCTTTACGGCTTGCGACAAGATCAGTGCACGCGGTGGCCGTGGCCGATCACGATCGACGGATCGAGCAGCTCCACCACGAACCCATCATGGTCGGAGGCGCCGATCGCCTTGGTCGCATCGGTGGCCGAGGCGGCATCGTCCAGCGTCTGCGCCGGCGCATCGAGGTTGCCGCGGCCGTACTGCATGCGCATGAAGCGCAGGCGCGCCGGCCAGTTCAGCAGGGCGTGGTCGAGTACCTGGAAGGTCGGTACCGAGCGGCCGGAGTTGCCCGAGCCGGCCCTGGTGTAACCCTGGATCTCGCCGAAGTTCTGCGTGAACTGGAACGAGTAGCGGTCGTTGTACGGCACCGAATCGACGGCGTTCCACAGTGCCGGATGCACGATGTTCGGGCCACCGAGCTTGAGCAGGTTCTCGCTGTCCCGGTAGCGGCCGCAGATCAGCCCGACCATGTCGACGAAGCCGTCGCTGAACTGGTACGCGTTGAAGTCGCCCACCACCATCAGCGGGGTCAGCGGCGAGGCCTGCTGCAGCGCCTGCACCTGGCGGGCGATCGACCTGGCCTGCTCGAAGCGCTTGGCGCGGTCGCGGTCGGCGGAGCTGCCGGTCTTGTCCACGTTCTGGCGCGCCTTGGTGTGCACCGCGATCACCTGGAACCGCATCAGGCCGGCCTGGGCGGTCAGCAGCAGCGGCGGGTGGTCGTGGATGTACGCGGTCTGGCCGTTGTCGTCCCAGGTTTCGTCGGCTGCCAGCTGGCGTACCGACAGCACCTTCACCCGATCGGTGCGCACCAGGAAGCCGACGTCGATGCCGCTGGGGTCGTGGCCTTCCATCAGGTAGGCGTCGTAGCTGGCGTGGTAGTCGTCGCCGAGCTGCTTGGCCAGGCCCTGAAGCAGGGCAAGGTTCTTCACTTCCTCCAGCGAGACCACGTCGGGCAGGCGCAGCACCGAGCCGATGTACGCGGCGAGCCGCTGCGTCTTGAGTTGCACCTCGGCGGCGGTCGGCTCCGTGCTGCCGCCGCTGCAGGTATAGGTGGTGTCGAACGTGGTGTCGCAGAAGCGCTCGGTGTTGAGCGCGCCCACGCTCAAGGCCACCGGCGGCGCCTTGTCCACCGCGCGTGGCAGCTCCACCGCATGCTTCAGCTTGAACTTCGTCGGGATCAGCGTGTACGCGCCGAAGTCGTAGGAGATCACGCCCTCGGCCTCGAACGTCGAGCCGGCATTGAACGGGGTATTCAGCGGCACCGCGCCGAAATCGGCGGTGTTCATCTTGAACACCTCGGGGTTGCCGTCCCAGTTGGGCAGGCTCACGCTGTCGGGCACCGGCACGCCGTAGACCACGCCCGGCTCGCGCAGCGAGCGCAGGCCGCTGGCGGTGATGCTGACTTCCGCGAACGGCTCGCCGCTGAAGCGCTTGTTGCCGGTGTTGATCATGCCGTGGGACACCTTCACCCGCATGCTGATGAAGCACTGGAAGTTGGTGGCGCCGCACGAGAGGTGCTGCGGGTCGGAGGAGGGCGTGCTGGCGTCGAACCTGACCGCTTTCGGCAGTTCCGCGTCGTGCGAGACGACGTTGACCACCGGGTTCTTCAGTTCGGTCAGGTGGTAGTAGTTGTCCACCACCGCATCCACGTCCACCACGTCACCGATGGCGACGGTGGGCGCGCTGCCGGTGAACACGTAGACGCCGTTGGAGGTCAGCGGATCGGCGTCGGCGCGGCGGTCCGGCGTCTGCATGGTGAAGCCGGCCGGACCCACCGCGGTGACGATGTTGCCGTGGGTGAGCACGGTCTTGCCCAGCAGCGGCGAGGTCTGCTCGCGGCCCTGGATCTGCCAGATCTCGGCGTCGACCGGAATGTCGTACAGGATCGCGCCGATCGCGCTGTCGCGCGCCAGCGTGTAGCCGCCCGAGGGGTTGCTCAGGGTCACGTGGAAGGCGCGGTCGGTCTTGCCGACGGTGCTGCCGTGCACGGTGACGTTGAAGCTGGTGCTGCTCTGGCCCGGGGCGACGGTGAGGTCGGTGTCGAGCGCGTCGTAGTCGCCGGCGCTGGCCGAGGCGGTGTCGTCGGCGGTGGCCACGTGCACCGTGATGCCGCTGCCGGCCGGTGCCGGCTGGGACAGCGTGACGGTGAACGGCATCGCCACGTCGGTCGCGCCGCGCACGGTGGCGCTGGCATCGGCGATCGACACGCTGGCCCCCATCGCCACGCACGGGCTGGCGCTGTTGCTGGGGGCGCTGGGGCTGAGCAGCACGAAGTCGGCGCTGTTGTCGCCGCTGTCGTCGGGCAGCCCGGCGGCGTTCGTGCTGCGCACGTAGGACTGGTCGGCGTTGCTGCTGCCCAGCGAGGCCAGCGGCGTGCCTTCCTGGTAGGCCGAGCCGGAGCTCAGGCCGACCTGGTCGACGATCGTGCCGGCGCTGTCGAGGATCGCCAGGCCGCCGGTATCGGTGATGCCGGTGCTGTAGGTGAGGTCGCCCGCCACGCTGCCGGAGTAGCCGCCGCTGGACTTGTTGGTCAGCAGCAGGTGGCAGCCCGGCGCGATGCTGGTGCCGGCCGGCAGCGTCAGTCGCGTGCCGGTGGTGCCGCTGGCGTTGGAGCCGTTGAGCCGGTAGCCCGATATGTCCAGCGTGGTGGAGCCGGCGTTGATCAGCTCGACGAATTCGTCGTTGCCGCCGGCCGGCCCGCGGACGCGGAACTGGTTGATTTCAAGGTCGCTGGCGTAGGCCGAAAACGACAATGCCACGCCGGTCAGCGTCGCCAGCACGGCGCGCCGCATGTTGATTCTCTGCATGAAAAGTCACTCCCCTCTGGCGGGATCCCTGCTGGATCCGTGGCACGCCGCACGCTAGCAAGCTTTTGCGACAGTTCTGCGAACGCTCCCCCCGGAGCTGCTCTGTCGGCGATGTCGACCCGTGTCGACATCGCATTACTTTGCGTGATGTCGGGGTGGGATGAAACCCCCGTGCGCTCAGCCCGCGCCGGGCAGTTGCTTGGTGCCGAAGATCTTGTCGCCGGCATCGCCGAGGCCGGGCAGGATGTAGCCGTGCTCGTTGAGCCGCTGGTCGATCGCGGCGGTGTAGATATCCACATCCGGATGCGCCGCCTCGATGCGCTTGAGCCCCTCCGGCGCGGCGACCAGGAACAGCCCCTTGATGCGCCGGCAACCGGCCGCCTTGAGCATGTCCACGGTGGCCAGCAGGGTGCCGGCGGTGGCCAGCATCGGATCGACGATCAGCGCGATGCGCTCGTCCATGCGGCCGGTGAGCTTCTCGTAGTAGGTCACCGGCTTGAGCGTCTCCTCGTCGCGCTGCAGGCCGACCACGCTGACCTTGGCGGCCGGGATCAGGTCGAGCACGCCGGGCAGCATGCCCAGGCCGGCACGCAGGATCGGCACGATGGTGATCTTCTTGCCCTTGATCTGCTGCACGGTGAGCGGGCCGGCCCAGCCGTCGATCGCCTGCTCGATCGTCTCCAGGTCCTTGGTTGCCTCGTAGGTCAGCAGCGCGGCGACTTCCGAGGCCAGCTCGCGGAAATCCTTGGTGCTGATGCCGGCGCGGCGCATCAGGCCGAGCTTGTGCTGGATGAGCGGGTGGCGGACTTCGACGATCGGCATGCGCTGGCGGCCTGGCGGGGAGCGACGCGTGTCGCGGTGGCCGCCAAGCTTATCGGCCCGGGGCCGGTAAGCGCACCCGTGGCGTGCCGGTCGACCCGCGTTGCCAGCGGCCGGTGCATCGCCGATGCTTGCCCGGTACCGGCCGCCGTGCGGTCGAAGGGGGGGAGTACATGACCAAGGATGCGGCGCACGCCGTGGACGCCCGCCCGCTGCGCAGGCGCCAGGTCGCGGCGGTGGCGGTGGGCAACGCCATCGAGTTCTACGACTTCGTCACCTACGCGTTCTTCGCCACGCAGATCGGCCGCACGTTCTTCCCATCCGACGAACCGGGCGCCAGCCTGCTGGCCTCGCTGGCCACTTTCGGCGCCGGCTTCCTGACCCGGCCGCTGGGCGCGTGGGTGATCGGCCGCATGGGCGACCGGCGCGGGCGCAAGCCGGCGATGCTGCTGTCCTTCGGCCTGATCGGCGTGGCGGTGATCGGCCTGCCGCTGGTGCCGTCGTACGCGGCCATCGGCGTGGCGGCGCCGGTGCTGGTGGTGCTGTTCCGGCTGCTGCAGGGCTTCGCGCTGGGCGGCGAGGTGGGGCCGAGCACGGCGTTCCTGATGGAAGCCGCGCCGCCGCATCGCCGCGGCCTGTACATCTCGCTGCAGGCGATGAGCGCGGATGCGGCGGTGCTGGCCGCCGGGCTGGTCGGGGTGGCGCTGGCGCATGCGTTGACGCCGGCCCAGCTCGACGTCTGGGGCTGGCGCGTGGCGCTGGGCCTGGGCGCGGTGATCGTGCCGTTCGGGCTGGTGCTGCGCCGCACCCTGGTGGAGACCTTCGAGCCGCGCCGGCCTCCGCAACCAGCGGCTGGGTCGGGCTACCTGCGGGTGGGCCTGCTCGGCCTGGCGATGCTGGCCGCGGCGACCACCAGCAACTACGTGCTCGAATACATGACCACCTACGCCAATGCCACGCTGGGTCTGCCCGAACGCGTGGCGCTGGGCGCCACCGCGCTGATCGGCCTGTGCGGGCTGGTGTGCGATCCGCTGAGCGGCTGGCTGTCCGACCGCCTCGGCCGCAAGCCGGTGATGCTGGTACCGTGGCTGGCGCTGCTGCTGGCGATCCTGCCCGCGTTCTGGCTGCTCGACCGTGAGCGCAGCGGCGCGGTGCTGTACGGAGCGACCATCGTGCTGACGGTGGCCTCCACGCTGTCCACCGGCACCGTGCTGGTGGCGGTGACCGAGTCGCTGCCGGCGCACGTGCGCTCCGGCGCGCTGGCGATGGTCTACGCGCTGGCCATCTCGGTGTTCGGCGGCTCCACCCAGTTCGCGGTGGCGTGGCTCACGCGGCTTAGCGGCAATGCGCTGGCGCCGGCGTGGTACATGATCGGCAGCGTGCTGGTGGGCCTGCTGGCGGTGTCGTTCCTGCCCGAGTCGGCGCCGGTGCGGCTGCGGCGCCGGTTGGCCGATCCGGCGCCGCTGCCGATTCCCGAATAGACGAAGGGCGCGCCGGTGAGGACGCGCCCTTCGTGTTGCGGCTTGCCGAGCAGCCCGGTGGTTTACGCGGCCTCGGCCTGCGCGCGCCTGGGACCGTGCAGCAGCGCGCTCTTCACGTGGGCCACGATCAGGTCGACCTCGGCGCTGGTCACGTTGAAGTGCGGGGTGAAGCGCAGCGAGTTGACGCCGCCGTGGATCACGCCGATGCCGCGCTCGCGCATGTACTCCTCGGTGGAGCCGGCGCCGTAGCACTTGTACTGCGGGGCCAGTTCGCAGGAGAACAGCAGGCCGGTGCCCTGCACCTTGGTGATCAGGCCGCCGAGCTCGTCCTTCAGCGCGTTGAGCTTGGTCACGAATTCCCTGCCGCGCTCGCGGATGTTCTCGCGCACCGCATCGGTGAGCAGTTCCATCGTGGCGCAGGCCACGTCCAGCGCGCGCGGGTTGGCGGTCATGGTGTTGCCGTAGATGCCCTTGCGGTACAGCGCGGCGGTGCGCTCGTTCACGGCGAGCACCGACATCGGGTACTGGCCGGCGTTGAGCGCCTTGGAGTAGGTCTCCATGTCCGGCGCTTCGAGCTTCTCGAAGCCGGGGTAGTCGACGATCGACAGCACGCCGTGGGCGCGCAGGCCGGCCTGGATCGAGTCCACCAGCAGCAGCGTGCCGTGCGCCTTGGTCAGCTCGCGCGCGGCGGCGTAGAACTCCGGCGTCACCGCGCGACCGGGGTCGCCTTCGCCCATCACCGGCTCCAGGAACATCGCCTCGATGTGCCAGCCCTGCCGGTCGGCTTCGTCGAAGGCGGCCTTGAGCTGTTCGACGTCGTACGGGGCGACGGTGATCAGGCTGTCCTCGTGGCGGTAGCTGGCCAGGTACTGGCTGTAGGTCTTGCGCGACGAATCCGAGTACAGCGCCGGCTTGTCGGTGCGGCCGTGGAAGGCACCCTTGACCGCCAGGCGCTTGATCGCGCGGCCCTCGTGACGGCCGCCGGCGTCGGTCATCGCCCTGGCGTTGACGTCGGCGATGCGGCAGGCCAGGCCCACGGCCTCGGAGCCGGAGTTCAGGCACAGGAAGCGGGCGAACGGGAAGCCGCCGCGGCGATGGCCGATCTCGCGGCGCAGCGCCTCGTTCATGCGCAGCTGGGCGACGCTCGGCGTCATCACGTTGGCCATCACCTGCGGACGGGCCAGCGCTTCGAGGATCGCCGGCTCGTTGTGGCCGAAGCCCAGCATGCCGTAGCCGCCGTTGTCGTGGACCACCGCGCCCTTCAGCGTCACCACCCACGGGCCGCGCGCGGCAGCCGGCAGGTAGGGGTTGATCGCGTCGTCCGGGTAAAAGTTGACGTAGCCGGCCTGCGCGCGATCGAGCTGTTCGCTCTCGTCGAGCTTCAGGAAGTCGGCCAGCTCCGCGCGCAGCTCGCGATGGCGCGCCACCGCCTCGGCCACCGCCTGCCCGAGCATCGGATCGATCGCCGCCATGCGCTCGATGCTGGCGTCGTCCAGGCCGGTGGTCCGCGGCTGGCCGCCGAATTCGCGCAGTTCGCGCAGCTGTTCAATGACGTGCATAACGCTCCTCCTCAACCTCCGTCGGCGCCTCGCTCCCAACGCAAAGCAGGCCGGCGGATTGGTGATATGGGCGGGAACGCCGCACCGCACCCGGAGCGCTTTCCCGCAGGCCCTTCGGGCCGTCTGATGCACCGCCGCACAAGGGCCGGCGGGCTTCACGCATCCGTCGAGGATACCGCGCGGGCGGGTTTCCCGGTACCCCGCATGACGCCTGTCAGGCGCGATACGTGATGCCCGCGAGTGGCCGCAAACCCTTGTGCCGCTTACGGTTGCGCCATGCCGAGGAGACCTGCATGAATACCCTGGACACCCCCGTCGCCGCGCTTGCCGGCGTCACCCTGCGCTACGGCGCGGTTACCGCACTGGACCGGCTCGACCTGGCCGTGCGTCCCGGCGAACTGCTGGCCCTGCTCGGCCCCAACGGTGCCGGCAAGAGCACCAGCGTGGCCACCCTGCTCGGCCTGGTGCGGCCGCAGGCCGGCCAGGCCACGCTGTTCGGTGCCGACCCGCAGCGGGTCGAGGCGCGCCGGCGCATCGGGGTGATGCTGCAGTCGGCAGTGTTGCCGGCCACGCTCACCGTGGCCGAGCTGCTGCGCCTGACCGCCAGCTACTATCCCGATCCGCGGCCGCTGGACGAAAGCGCTGCCCTGGCGGGCCTGGCCGACCTGCTGAAGCGGCCCTACGGCAAGCTTTCCGGCGGGCAGCAGCGCCGGGTGCAGTTTGCCCTGGCGCTGTGCGGTCGACCCGAGCTGCTGTTTCTGGACGAGCCCACCGTCGGCATGGATATCGACGCGCGCGAACGGCTATGGGCCACGATGCGCACGGTGGTGGCGCAGGGATGCGCCGTGGTGCTCACCACGCACTACCTGGAAGAGGCCGAGGCGCTGGCCCAGCGCGTGGTGGTGATCGACCGCGGCCGCGTGCTTACCGAGGGCAGCGTCGACGACCTGCGTGCCCGTGTGGCGCTTACCCGCATCCGTTGCATCAGCGATCTGGACGAGACGGCCATCGCCCGCTGGAACGGCGTGGCCGGGGCGTCCCGCGAAGGCGATCGACTGATCGTCACCACTGCTGCCGCCGAGCCGGTGCTGCGCCGCCTGCTCGACGCCGACAGCGCGCTGTCCGAACTCGAGGTGCGCCGCGCCGGCCTGGCCGAGGCGTTCAGCGCACTCACCCGCACCGACACCGTCACCCAGGAAGCTGCCTGATGAACACCGTTGCCGCCGCTTTGCCGATGCCGCCGCGCCGCGTGCTCGGCGCC
This sequence comes from Dyella sp. KRB-257, assembly GCF_049445995.1. Lineage (NCBI taxonomy): Bacteria > Pseudomonadati > Pseudomonadota > Gammaproteobacteria > Lysobacterales > Rhodanobacteraceae > Dyella > Dyella sp. KRB-257. The sequence goes on from NZ_JBMSDZ010000004.1 coordinate 69,414, forward strand.
TACCTCGCCGAGATCCGCAGCGAATGCCTGCGTTACCTGCGGGCGCCCTCGTTCATCCTGCCGGTGACGCTGTTCTCCACCGTGTTCTACCTGATGTTCGGCGCGCTGCTGAACCATCCCGGCTCCGACGCCTCGCGCTACCTGCTGGCCAGCTACACCACGTTCGGGGTGATCGGGCCGGGCCTGTTCGGCTTTGGCGTGTCGCTGGCGATCGAACGCGATGGCGGCCTGCTGACCCTCAAGCGTGCGCTGCCGATGCCGCCCGGTGCCTACCTCTTGGGCAAGATGGTGATGGCCATGATCGTGGCCGGCCTGGTGGTGGTGCTGCTGCTCACGCTCGGACTCACGCTGGGAGGCGTGAGCCTGACCCCGCTGCGCATTCTCGCTATGCTGGCCGCCGGCGCGTTCGGCGTGCTGCCGTTCTGCGCGCTGGGCATGTTCGTCGGCACGCTGATCAAGGGGCAGGGCGCGCCGGGCCTGCTCAACCTGGTCTATCTGCCGATGGCGTTCCTGTCGGGCCTGTGGCTGCCGCTGTCGATGCTGCCGAAGTTCCTGCAGTCGCTGGCGCCGCTGTGGCCCAGCTACCACCTCAACCAGCTCACCCTGGCGGCGGTCGGCCTGGGTTCCGGTCCGCTGCTCGGCCACGTGCTGGCCCTGGCGGCGTTCGCGGTGGTGTTCCTCGCGTTGGCGACGCGGCGGCTGCGGCGGTTAGGCTGATGGCTGGCCCAGGTCGGTCGGACGGAACGGTCGGGATTCGTGCATGAGCTTTCTGAGCTGTCCCCGTTGGATGCAGCCGGCGCCGGACTCGGTCGTAGCCGAGAACATCCGTCGCGACAAGGTGCCGTACAGCGACGCGATCCACCTGCTGTGGTCGGCCTGGATCTTCGTGACGCCGCTGTTCGGCGGCGGTTACACGCTGACCTGGTTGTACTTCACCGTGGTCTCGTACCCGGTGTTCCTTGTGCTGTACACGATGACCCTGCTGTCGCCGCGGCGCACCGCCTACCGCTATCCGCTGGGCATGGCGGCGCTGTGCCTGGTGATGCTGGCGCGCTATCCCAGCGGGATCAGCTACTTCGTCTATGCCTGCGTGATGCTGCGCCCGTGCAACATGCGCTTCAGCCTCTCGCTGCTTTGCCTGCTCGGTCTCAACCTGGCCTTCGTGGCGGCGGTGTGGCTGGTCGGCTACCCGTGGCAGATGATGGTCTACATCCCGGCGACCACGCTGATCATCAGCGTCATCGTCAACGTGGAGCACCTGGCGCAGGAGAAGGATGCCGCGCTGAAGCTCTCCCATGACGAGGTGCGCCGCCTCGCCGCCACTGCCGAGCGCGAGCGGATCGGCCGCGACCTGCATGACCTGCTCGGTCACACGCTGTCGCTGATCACGCTGAAGCTGGAGCTGTCGCGCAAGCTGTTCGACCGCGATGGCGAGGCGGCCCGGCGCGAGATGAGCGAGGCCGAAAGCGTGGCGCGCCATGCGCTGGCCGAGGTGCGCGCGGCGGTCACCGGCATTCGTGCCACCGACCTGGCCGCGGAGCTTGCCTCGGCGCGCCTGCTGCTGGGCGCCTCGGGCGTGCATCTGGATTACCGGCTGCCGGCGCTGCAGTTGCCCGAGCACATCGAGCGCGGCCTGGCGCTGGTGATCCGCGAGGCGTCCACCAACATCGTGCGCCACGCCCGCGCCACCGAGGCGAAGATCGCCTTGTCGGCCGAGGGCGCCGAGGTGCTGCTGCAGGTCGGCGACAACGGTCGCGGCGGCCTGCTGCTCGAAGGCAACGGCCTGGCCGGCATGCGCGAGCGCGTGGACGGCATCGGCGGCGTGCTGCGGATCGAGTCGCCGGCCGGGCGCGGCACCTGCCTGCGCGTGCGCGTGCCGGTGCCATCGGCCATGCCGGTGGCGCACGCGGCGCTGCGCGAGGGCATGCGTGCGGACGCGCCGCGCGACGATGCCGACCGGAGCGCCGCGTGAGCGGCACCGATTGCCGGCCGGGCCGCCTGGAGGCGCGCTTCCACGCGCTGTTCCGGCCGCATCCGGAATCGCTGCTCGGCCAGCTGCGCTCGCCCACCTACCTGCGCTGGCAGGCCGGCCTGCAGTGGTTCTCGTTCATCGCGGTGATCATGCTGCCGCTGCAGAAAGGCTTCAGCTGGCACTGGATGGGGCCGACCCTGCTCTCGCTGGTGCTCTACCTGTTTTTCTACATCCGCATGTACATCATGCCGGTGCGGCAGATGGTGGCGAACGCCGCCGGGCTGATCGCCATCGGCCTGCTGCTGTGGCCGCTCAACAGCGCTGCGTACATCTTCCTGATGATCGCCAGCATCAACCTGGCGCTGCATCCGTCCTGGCGGGTCTGGCTGCGCACCGTGGCGGTGGCGTCGTTGCTTGCCGTGCCGGTGGTGCTGCTGATCCACGCGCCGAAAAACCTGCTGCTCGTGGTGCCGCTGGCCTCGCTGTTCGGCGGCTTCAGCAACCTCATCTACATGCGCGGCGTGCGTCGCGACGCCGAGCTGCGGCTGTCGCAGGAGGAAGTGCGCCGGCTCGCCACGCTGGCCGAGCGCGAGCGCATCGGCCGCGACCTGCACGACCTGCTCGGCCACACGCTGTCGCTGGTGGCGCTCAAGTCCGAGCTGGCGCGCAAGCTGGCCCTGCGCGATCCGGGCCTGGCCCAGCGCGAAATGGAAGAGGTGGAGCGCGTGGCGCGTCATGCGCTGGCCGAGGTGCGCGCCGCGGTCACCGGCATGCGCCGCAGCGACCTGGCCGCCGAACTGCTCTCGGCGCGGCTGATGCTGGAGGCCTCCGGCATCGTGTTCGCCTGCGACGGCTGCGAGTCGCTGGACCTGCCGCACGCCATCGAGGCGCCGCTGGCGCTGGTGCTGCGCGAGGCGGTCACCAATATCCACCGGCATGCGCGCGCCACCGAGGCGCGCATCGACATTTCCAGCGAGCAGGGCGAACTCAGGATGCGGATCAGCGACAACGGATGCGGCGGACTGGCCGCGCACGGCAACGGCGTCAGCGGCATGCGCGAACGCGTGCGTGCGCTGGGCGGCACGCTCGCCATCGATTCGCCGCCGCGCAAGGGCACCACGATCACCATCGCCGTGCCGGTGGCTGCGCCCATGCCGGCGGCGGTCGGTCGTGACGCGCGCCCGCAACCGATCGGGAGCGCCGCATGATCCGCGTGCTGCTGGCCGAGGACCAGGCGATGGTGCGCGGCGCGCTCTCGGCGCTGCTCAACCTGGAGAGCGACATCGAGGTGCTGGGCAGCGCGGCCGACGGCGAGGCGGCCTGGCGCGAGATCCAGCGCCTGAAGCCCGACGTGCTGGTCACCGACATCGAGATGCCCGGCCTCACCGGGCTGGAGCTGGCCCAGCGCATCCAGCGGCAGGCGCTGCCGATCAAGGTGATCATCGTCACCACCTTCGCGCGTCCCGGCTTTCTGCGCCGTGCGCTGGAGGCGGGCGTCTCCGGCTACCTGCTCAAGGATGCGCCGGCGGAGAACCTGGCCGAGGCGCTGCGCATGGTCCATCGCGGCGGCCGCTCGATCGATCCGCAGCTGGCGCTGGATGCGTGGTCCGAGGCCGATCCGCTCAACGACCGCGAACGCCAGGTGCTGCGCCTGGCCGGCGAAGGGCAGAGCGCCAGCGACATCGCCACCCAGCTCAACCTGTCGCACGGCACGGTGCGCAACTACCTGTCCGAGGCGATCGGCAAGCTCGGCGTGGCCAACCGCATCGAGGCGTATCGGCTGGCCCGGCAGAAAGGCTGGCTCTAACCGCATCCTGTAATCGCCTCGTGTAACCGCCTCGTGTAACCGCCTCGTGTAACCGCCTCGTGTAGGAGCGCACCCTGTGCGCGAAGGCTTTTGCTCCTGATCGGCATCAAAGCAAAAGCATTCGCGCACAGGGTGCGCTCCTACAGGTCTGCGGCGAATCGAGGCTGGGCCATGCCCCCATTCCCCGCGACGTGCGTCCCTCGTGTCCCGCACGGCGTGCTGCGGGATAATGCGCGCCTGCCCGTAGCCGCGGGCGCTTGCCGGGCCCGCCCTTGAAGAAGACCGACTTCGACTTCGACCTCCCCAATGAGCTGATCGCCCAGGTGCCGCTGCCGGAGCGTTCGGCCAGCCGGCTGCTGCATCTGGACGCGACCGCGTGCACGCTCGACGACCGCATGTTCCGCGAGCTGCCGGACTTCCTGCGCCCGGGCGACCTGCTGGTGTTCAACGACACCCGCGTGCTGCCGGCGCGGCTGTACGGGCGCAAGGACACCGGCGGCGCGGTGGAGATCCTGATCGAGCGCGTCACCGGCGCGCACGAGGCGGTGGTGCAGCTGGGCGTGAGCAAGAAGCCGAAGGAAGGCGGGCGGATCGAGCTGGCCGACGGCAGCCACGCGGTGGTGCTGGGGCGTGAGGACGCGTTCTTCCGCCTGCGCTTCGAGTCGCACGAGCCGCTGGAAAAGCTGCTGCACAAGCTGGGCGAGATGCCGCTGCCGCCGTACATCGAGCGCGGCAGCGAGGCCAGCGACCTGGAGCGCTACCAGACCGTCTACGCGCGCGAACCCGGCGCGGTGGCCGCGCCCACCGCCGGCCTGCACTTCGACGAGCCGCTGCTCGAGCGCCTGCGCGCGATGGGCGTGCAGTTCGGCTACGTCACGTTGCACGTGGGCGCCGGCACCTTCCAGCCGGTGCGCGCGGACAACATCGCCGACCACCACATGCACCGCGAGTGGCTCAACGTCGGTGCGCACCTGGTGGAGCAGATCCGCCACACCCGCGCCGCCGGCGGCCGGGTGATCGCGGTGGGCACCACCGTGGTGCGCGCGCTGGAGAGCGCCACCGTGGACGGCGTGCTGCGCCCGTTTGCCGGCGAGACGCAGATCTTCATCTTCCCCGGCTACCGCTTCACCAGCATCGACGGCCTGGTGACCAACTTCCACTTGCCGCAGTCGACGCTGCTGATGCTGGTATCGGCGCTGGCCGGGCGCGAGTTCATGCTCGACGCCTACCGCCACGCGATCGCCCGGCGCTACCGGTTCTTCTCCTACGGCGACGCCATGCTGATCCTGCCGCCGGCGTCCTGATCGGCCCAGCGCCCGTAGGAGCGCACCCTGTGCGCGAATGCTTTTGGCTTTGATGCCGATCAGGAGCAAAAGCATTCGCGCACAGGGTGCGCTCCTACAGCGGCTCGCACCTCATGACGAGAGCGGGGGCCCCGACTCCCTGCGCGATCAACACCCCGCCACCCGCTCCGGTGGTCCGCACGACTGCCCGTCGCCGGGTTCCTGCCCCTGCCGCGAAATCGACGCGCGGCGCTTCCGCCACGCGTCAAGAAACTGCCGCCACCGCCGTCGGGCCGCGTCCGCGCAGGCTTTGCCGGTCGTGGCATGGCGCTTGCTATCGACCCATCAGTCCACTCCGCAATGGCGGGGGCGGTTCACGCCTGCACACTGATCGAGGGTTCCATGGAAAACGCCGAAGAACAGGATCCGATTGCCGTCGCCCCGCCCAGGCCCAAGCGCGGCCGGCTGATCGCGATCATCGCCGTGATCGTGCTGCTGGGCGGCGGCGCCGGGCTCTACGCCATGCTGGGCTCGCGCCACGCGGCGGGCGGCAAGGCCGCCGTGGCCGCGCCGGAGCACCGGCCCGAGCTCTACCTGCCGCTCGATCCGGCCTTCGTGGTGAATTTCCGCGACGACCAGGCGGTGCGCTACCTGCAGGTGGGCGTGAGCCTGATGAGCCACGAGCAGGGCGCGCTGGACGCCGCCAGGGAGGCGCAGCCGGTGATCCGCAACGAGCTGCTGATGCTGTTCAGCGGACAGAACTACGAAAACCTGATCGACGCCGCCGGCAAGCAGAAGCTGCAGGCGCAGGCGCTGGCCGCGGTGCAGAAGATCATCGCCGCGCGCACCGGCAAGCCCGGCATCGACGCGCTGTATTTCACCAGCTTCGTGATGCAGTGATCTGAAGGAGAACGGCGATGAGCGACCTGCTTTCCCAGGACGAGATCGACGCGCTGCTGGACGGCGTCGAGGGCGGCGCGGTCGAGACCGGCGGCGACGAGCCGCTCGATCCCGATGCCGTCGTCCAGTACGACTTCACCCAGCAGGACCGCATCGTGCGCGGCCGCCTGCCGACGCTGGAGATGGTCAACGACCGCTTCGCGCGTTACTTCCGCACCGGCGTATTCAGCGTGCTGCGCAAGACCTGCGAGGTCTCGGTGCTGGGCGTGCGCATGGTCAAGTTCGCCGAGTACGTGCATGGTCTGGCGGTGCCCAGCAACCTCAACCTGGTACGCATCAAGCCGCTGCGCGGCACCGCGCTGGTGGTGCTGGAGCCGCGGCTGGTGTTCACCGTGATCGACAACTTCTTCGGCGGCGACGGCCGTTATCACGCGCGCATCGAGGGCCGCGACTTCACCGCCACCGAGAACCGGGTGATCCAGATCATGCTGGTGGAGCTGTTCGCCGCCATGGTCGAGGCGTGGGCGCCGGTGCTGCCGCTGGAGTTCGAGTACCTCAACTCCGAGATCAACCCGCAGTTCGCCAACATCGTCAGCCCCACCGAGACGGTGGTGGTGTCGCGCTTCCACGTGGAGCTGGACGGCGGTGGCGGCGAGATCCACCTGACCCTGCCGTACGCCATGGTCGAGCCGATCCGCAGCCTGCTCGACGCCGGCGTGCAGAGCGACCGCGTGGATCGCGACGACCGCTGGAGCGAAACCCTGCACGAGGAAATCCTCGACGCCGAGGTGGGCCTGAGCACGCTGCTGCTGGAAGCCGAGATCAGCATCGGCGACTTCCTGCAACTGCGTCCCGGCGACGTGATCCCGGTGCAACTGCCCGAGTTCGCCACCGTGTTCGCCGAGGACGTACCGATCTTCCGCGGCCGCTACGGCCAGGCCAACGGCCACAAGGCCGTGCGATTCCAAGCCCAGGCGGGTCGCCGCGAGGTGCGCCTGCACAGCGATTTTTCCATGGAGCAGATCCCGTCATGAGCAGCACATCCGAAGCCGCGCAGGCCGCCGCCGAGCGCGCCCCGCAGGACAACCTCGACGGCCAGGACGTCAACCTGGACATGATCCTCGACGTGCCGGTCACGCTGGCGATGGAGGTCGGCCGCACCCGCATCAGCATCCGCAACCTGCTGCAGCTCAACCAGGGCTCGGTGGTGGAGCTGGACCGCGCCGCCGGCGAACCGCTGGACGTGTTCGTCAACGGCACGCTGGTCGCCCACGGCGAGGTGGTGGTGATCAACGAGAAGTTCGGCATCCGCCTGACCGACGTGATCAGCCCCGCCGAGCGCGTGCGCAAGCTGCGCTGAGCGTGTCGACCGTGCTCGCCTTGCTCGCGCCCGCCGCCCAGGCCGCCGCGACCGCTGCGCCCGAGATCGACGCCGCTGCCGAACTGCTGCGCGTGGTGCTGAGCCTGGCCGGCATCATCGCGCTGATCTTCGCCGCCGGCTGGCTCAGCCGCCGGCTGGCCGGCCGCACCGCGCCGGGTGGGCGCCGCATCCGCTGCGTGGAGACGCTGGCGGTGGGCGCGCGCGATCGCGTGCTGCTGCTGGAAGCCAACGGCAAGCGCCTGCTGGTGGGCGCCGGCCCCGGCGGCCTGCGCACGCTGCACGTCTACGATGGCGACATCGCATCCTCCGACGACAGCGCGCCGCCGGCTGCCCCCGCGCCCGGCTTCGCCGAGCTGCTGGCCCGCTGGAAGCGCACGCCATGAGCCGCCTGTCCCGTTTCGCCGCCCGCCTCGCGCTGGCGCTGGCGTGCGCGCTGCTGCCGCTGATCGCCGCCGCGGTGCCGCAGTCCGCCACTGTGCCGGCCGCCGCGCCGGCGATCGGCATGCCCGCCTCGCTGCCCAGCTCCGGTGCGGGCATTCCCGTGCTCACGGTGAAGAGCGCGCCGGGCGGCGGCCAGAGCTGGACGCTGTCGCTGCAGGTGCTGGCACTGATGACCGTGCTCACGCTGCTGCCGGCGGCGCTGCTGCTGATGACCTCGTTCACCCGCATCATCATCGTGCTCGGTTTCCTGCGCCAGGCGTTGGGCACGCAGTCCACGCCGCCGAACCAGGTGCTGCTGGGGCTGGCACTGTTCCTCACCCTGTTCGTGATGTCGCCGGTGCTCAATCACGCGTATGCCGACGGCGTGAAGCCGTACATGGACGGCAAACTGACTGCCGAGCAGGCGCTGCCTGCGGCCACCGCCCCGTTCAAGCGTTTCATGCTCGACCAGACCCGCGATGCGGACCTGCAGATGTTCACCCAGCTCGCCAAGGAGCCGCCCTACGCCAGCAAGGCCGACGTGCCGCTGCGCGTGGCGATGCCGGCGTTCGTCACCTCGGAGCTCAAGACCGCGTTCCAGATGGGTTTCCTGCTGTTCATCCCGTTCCTGATCATCGATCTGGTGGTGGCCAGCGTGCTGATGTCGATGGGCATGATGATGGTCTCGCCGATGATCATCTCGCTGCCGTTCAAGATCATGCTGTTCGTGCTGGTCGACGGCTGGACGCTGCTGATCGGCACGCTGGCGGGGAGCTTCTACACATGACCCCCGCACGCCATCGATGCCCTGTAGGAGCCCACCCTGTGGGCGACAGTGGGTGCGTAGCCAAGGCGGTCGCCCACAGGGTGGGCTCCTACGGGGGCATCGCGACCGTGGATGCACTGCCATGACTCCCGAATCCGTCATCGAATTCGGCCAGCACGCGCTGTACATCGCCATGCTGGTCGCCGCGCCGCTGCTGCTCACCGCGCTGGCGGTGGGCCTGCTGATCGGCGTGATCCAGGCGGCCACGCAGATCAACGAGATGACGCTCAGCTTCATCCCCAAGCTGATCGCCATGGCCGCGGTGGCGCTGGTCACCGGGCCGTGGATGCTGCGCACGCTGGTGCGCTTCACGCACGACCTGATCATCGGCCTGCCGGGGGCGATCAAATGATCGAGGTGGACCTGGCCCAGTTGCAGGCCTGGGTCGGTTCGCTGCTGTGGGCGATGGGGCGCGTGGGCGGGCTGGTGATGGTGGCGCCGGTGTTCGGCAACACCACCATCCCGGCACGCATCCGGGTGGCGATCGTCATGCTGCTCACGGTCGTGCTGGCGCCGCTGTCGCCGACCACGGTCGATCCGGTGAGCGCGCAGGGCGTGGCCACCATGGTCGGCCAGGTGCTGATCGGCGCGGCGATCGGCTTCGTGCTCAGGCTGGTGTTCGAGGCGGTGGCGTTCGGTGGCCAGTTGGTGTCGCAGAGCATGAGCCTGGGCTTTTCCGAGGTGGTAAATCCCGAGGGCGGCGGCAGCACGCCGGTGCTCAGCCAGCTGTACCTGGTGCTGGTCACGCTGATTTTCCTGGCGATGAACGGCCACCTGCAGCTGGTGGCCTTGCTGGCCGAGAGCTTCCGCACGCTGCCGCCGGGCGGCGGCGTGATCGGTGCCAACGGCATGCACGCGATCGTGCTGTTCGGCGCGCAGCTGTTTTCCGGCGCCGTGCGCGTGGCGCTGCCGGCGGTGACCTCGCTGCTGGTGGTAAACATCGGCTTTGCCGCGATCAGCCGCGCGGCGCCGTCGATGAACCTGTTCGCGGTGGGCTTTCCGATCACCGTGTCGTTGGGCATCGTGGTGCTGTGGCTGTCGCTGCGCAGCCTGCCCGGTGCGTTCCAATCGCTCACCGACAGCGCCTGGTCGCTGATGCATGAGCTCGCCGGCACGCGAGGCGCGCCATGAGCGAGGAGAGCAGCGCCGAGGACCGCACCGAACAACCTTCCGAAAAACGCCTCAGGGAAGCGCGCGAGAAAGGCGACGTTCCGCGATCGCGCGACCTCTCCGGCGCACTGGTGGTGCTGGCCGGCGTCGCGGCGCTGATGTCCAGCGCGTCGGCGGCAATGGCGCACGTGCGCACCATCTACGGGCTGGGCCTGGGCTACAGCCGCGAGGCGCTGTTTTCCGAGGCATTGCCCGGCCGCGCCCTGCACATGGCGATGAGCGAGGCGATGGCGCTGTTCGCGCCGGTGGCGATCGCCACCGTGCTGGCCACATTGGCGGCGCCGATCCTGCTGGGTGGGCTCAACTTCAGTGCGCAGGCGCTGCAGCCGAAGTTCGAGCGGCTCGACCCGATCGCCGGCTTCGGCAAGATCTTCGCCATGCGCGGCCTGGTGGAGCTGGGCAAGGCACTGCTCAAGCTGGTGCTGATCGGTTTTGCGCTGGTGCTGCTTTTACGTCACTGGCAAGGCGAATTATTGACGACCGGTCGTGGATCCGTCGCGTTCGGCATCGCCGATTCGATCAGCCTGCTCGGCCGCGCCGCGCTCACCTTCGGCTGCATGCTGGGACTGATCGGCGGCGTGGACGCGCTGTACCAGAAGTTCGATCACAACAAGAAACAGCGCATGACCAAACAGGAGCACAAGGACGAGGCCAAGGAAACCGAAGGCAACCCCGAGCTCAAGGGCCGCATCCGCCAGGTGCAGCACCAGCTGGCGCGCCGCCGCATGATGCAGGACCTGCCCAGCGCCGACGTGGTGGTGACCAATCCCACCCACTTCGCGGTGGCGCTGAAGTACGACGAAAACCGCTTCGGCGCGCCGCGCGTGATCGCCAAGGGCGTGGACGTGATGGCCCAGCAGATCCGCACCGTGGCGGCCGGCCATCGCATCCCCCTGGTCGAGTCGCCGCCGTTGGCACGCGCCTTGTATGCAACGACCGAGCTGGGTCGGGAAATCCCCGCGTCGCTGTATGTCGCGGTGGCGCAGATCCTGGCCTACGTGTTCCAGCTCAAGCAGGCCGGTGCCCGCGGCGACACGCCGCCGCCGTCCCCGCCGCAGCCGGACATCGATCCGGACCTGATGGGTCCGTACAAGTTGTAGCGGTGGTCGGAGCCATTTGTGCTCGTCATCCCGGCGAAAGCCGGGATCCAGCGTCTTGAAGTCGGCCAGGACAGGCACTGGATCCCGGCTTTCGCCGGGATGACGAACAAGGGGCCGGCCATTCTTCCACCCCAGGGAACACGCCATGGCCGCCGTCGGTGCACTGGAAAACCTCAAGCAGATCGGCCGCCGTGGCATAGGTGCGCCGGTGATCCTGCTGGCCGCGCTGGCGATGCTGATGCTGCCGCTGCCGCCGTTCCTGCTGGACATGCTGTTCAGCTTCAACATCGCGCTGTCGCTGGTGATCCTGCTGGCGGTGATCTACGTGATGCGGCCGCTGGAGTTCGCGGCCTTTCCCACCGTGGTGCTGATGGCCACGCTGCTGCGCCTCGCGCTCAACATCGCTTCCACCCGCGTGGTGCTGCTGCACGGCCATGACGGTCCCGGCGCGGCCGGCAAGGTGATCGAGGCGTTCGGCGAGTTCGTCATCGGCGGCAACTTCGCGGTGGGCCTGGTGGTGTTCGCGATCCTCACCATCATCAATTTCGTGGTGGTCACCAAGGGCGCCACCCGCGTGTCGGAAGTCACCGCGCGCTTCACCCTGGACGCGATGCCCGGCAAGCAGATGGCGATCGATGCCGACCTCAACGCCGGCCTGCTCACGCAAGAGCAGGCGCGCGAGCGCCGCCAGGAAGTGCGCGAGGAGGCGGACTTCTACGGCTCGATGGACGGTGCCTCCAAGTTCGTCCGCGGCGACGCCACCGCCGGTATCCTGATCCTCATCATCAACATCGTCGGCGGCTTCTTCGTCGGCGTGCTGCAGCACGGCCTGTCCGCCTCGGAGGCGGCCCGCACCTACACCCTGCTCACCATCGGCGACGGCCTGGTGGCGCAGGTGCCCTCGCTGATGCTCTCCATCGCCGCGGCGGTGATCGTCACCCGCGTGTCCAAGGCGCAGGACATGGGCAAGCAGCTGGTGGCGCAGATCTTCGGCCAGCCGCGCGCGCTCGCCGTGGCCGGCGCGGTGCTGGGCGTGATGGGGATGATCCCGGGCATGCCGAACATCGCCTTCCTGCTGCTCGGTTCCACCTGCGGCGCCGCCGCCTGGCTGATGATCAGGCGCGAGCGCGACACCGCCGCGCGCGTGGCGCAGCAGGCCGCCGAAGTGCCGCCGCCGGCGGCGCCGGCCGAGCGGCTGGAGCTGGGCTGGGAGGACGTCGCCAGCGTCGATCCGCTGGGGCTGGAAGTGGGCTACCGGCTGATCCCGCTGGTGGACACCCACCAGGGCGGCGAGCTGATGGGGCGGATCAAGTCGGTGCGCCGCAAGCTGTCGCAGGAGCTGGGCTTCCTGGTGCCGGCGGTGCACATCCGCGACAACCTCGATCTCGGCCCCAACACCTATCGCATCACCCTGATGGGCGTGCCGATGGGCGAGGCCGAGGTGCACACCGAGCGCCTGCTGGCGATCAATCCCGGCCACGTGCACGGCCCGGTGCCGGGCATCCCCACGCGCGATCCGGCGTTCGGGCTGGAGGCGGTGTGGATCGAGCAGGGCCAGCGCGACAATGCGCAGTCGCTCGGCTACACGGTGGTCGATCCGGCCACGGTGATCGCCACCCACTTGTCGCACATCCTGGGCAGCCACGCGCACGAGCTGCTCAGCCACCAGGACGTGCAGCAGCTGCTGGACCGCCTCGCGCAGAGCGCGCCCAAGCTGGTCGAGGACCTGGTGCCCAAGCGCCTGGCGCTGGGCACGGTGGTCAAGGTGCTGCAGAACCTGCTGGCCGAGCGGGTGCCGATCCGCAACATGCGCTCCATCGTCGAATCGTTGGCGGAGCACGCCAGCCAGAGTCAGGATCCCGGCGTGCTCACCGCCGCCGTGCGCGTCACGCTGGGCCGGCAGATCGTGCAGGAGATCATCGGGCTGGGCACCGAGGTGCCCGTCATCACGCTGGCGCCGGAGCTGGAGCAGATCCTGATGAGCTCGCTTACCGGCAACGGCGGTACCGGCGCGGCAGTGGAGCCGGGCCTGGCCGACCGCCTGCAGCAGGGCGTGGCCGAAGCCGCGCGCAAGCAGGAAATGAGCGGCGAACCGGCGGTATTGCTGGTCGCGCCGCAGCTGCGCACCTGGCTCGCGCGCTTCACCCGCCACGTGGCACAGAACCTGCACGTACTCGCTTACAACGAGGTGCCCGACAACCGCCGGGTGCGGCTGGTGCAGGCGCTGGGACGGTAAGAGCTGGGAGTCGGCATTTGGGATTCGGGATTCGGAAAAGCCGCAGTAGTCAGATGGTCGGCTTCTCCGCTTCTCCGCTTCTCCGCTTTGACGAATCCCGAATCCCGAATCCCGAATCCCGAATCCCGAATCCCGCGAGCGAAGCGACCCATGAAAATCAAACGATTCGTAGCATCGGACATGCGCCAGGCCATGAAGCTGGTGCGCGAGGAGCAGGGCCCGGATGCGGTGATTCTGTCCACCCGCCGCCTGCCCGAGGGCATCGAGATCATCGCCGCGCTCGACTACGACGAGGCGCTGGTGCGCGAGGCCGCCCGTCATGGCGTGCCGGCCGGTGACGAGTCGCCGGCGCCGGCCGTCAAGGCGTCGACGCCGCCTTTTGAGGAGACGCCATCGCCGCGCCTGTGGCGTCGCCAGACCGCCAACGCTGCAGTCGCGCCCTCCGTGTCGGAAGCGCCGGCGGCCGCCGCACGGATCGAGTCCGCCGCGCCGCCGGCCGTCGCCCGCTCCGCGCCGACGCGTGCTTCGGCCGCCCCGACCGCACCGATGGTTCGCGCCGAGGCGCCGGTTGCCTCGCGCGCCACGCCGTCGGCTGCTGCGGCGCGCCCCGCGCCGGCCGCCCCGAACACGCCCCACACCACGAGCACCGCCGCGATCGCGCCGGCCCCCGTCGCCCGTCTCGCCGCCGCCGCCGCCGAGGAACCGGTGCCGATGCACCCGGCGGTGGAGCGCGCCATGCAGGACACCGCCCGTATGCGCGCCGAACTCGGCAGCCTGCGCGAGATGCTGGAGATGCAGCTGTCCAGCCTGGCCTGGAACGACATGGAGCGCCGCCATCCGCTGCGCGCCCGCGTGCTGCGCGAATTCACCCGGCTGGGCATCGACGCCGACGTCGCCCGCAAGTTGGCCGACGACCTGCCCGAGCAGATCAGTGCCGAGCAGGCGCGCTACCTGCCGCTGGGCCTGCTCAGCCGCAATGTGGCCATCAGCGGCCGCGGCGACAGCGACGGCGGCATGATCGCCCTGGTCGGCCCCACCGGCGTGGGCAAGACCACCACGATCGCCAAACTCGCTGCCAGGGCCGTGGTGCGCCACGGCGCCGCCAACGTGGCGCTGGTGTCCACCGACCACTACCGCATCGGCGCCGCCGCGCAGCTGGAGCACTACGGCCGCCTGCTCGGCGTGCGCGTGTACCCCGCCGACGACGCGGCGAGCCTGCGCCAGATGCTGGAGATGCTCAAGGGCAGGCACACCGTGCTGATCGACACCGCCGGCGTGTCCGGCACCGATCCGCGGCTGGAACAGCAGATGGATGTGCTCAACGAGGTCGCCCACAGTGACGGCATCGCGCTGCGCATCAGCCTGGTGCTGGCCGCCAACGCGCAGGCGCAGTCGCTGGAAGAGGCGGTGCGCGCCTACATGCCGCTGACGCCGGCCAGCGTGCTGTTCACCAAGCTCGACGAGGCGCCCAGCCTGGGCGGTGCGCTGTCGGTGCTGATCCGCCACAAGCTGCCGCTGGACTACACCACCGACGGCCAGCGCGTGCCCGAAGACCTCGCCGTGGCCGATGCCCGTGTGCTGGTGCTGCGCGCCGCCCACGTACTCAAGACCTCCGCCGCCACGGCCACCGCGCTGGACGACAGCGCGCTGGCCGAGCGCTTCGGCTTCGCGGTGGCCAGCGCATGAGCGCCGCCGCGTCGGCCGCATTGTTTTCCATAGACGCGCTGGAAGAGCGCGCCTTCATCAAGAATCAGGCCTGGGGACTCAAGCAGATGGTTTCGTCGCTCACCGACATGGTCGCGCCCGCCGCGCCCCGCGCGCCGACGCAGGCGGCCAACCTCGATCGGCGCAGCCCGCGCCAGCGCTGCCGCACCATCGCGGTTTGCGGCGGCAAGGGCGGCGTGGGCAAGACCACGGTGGCAGTGAACCTGGGCATGACGCTGGCGATGATGGGCCACGAGACGATGCTGCTGGATGCCGACATGGGCCTGGCCAACGTCGACGTGCTGCTCGGCCTGGCGCCCTCGCGCCATCTCGGCCACATGCTCGACGGCCAGTGCGGTCTGGCCGACCTGATCCTGCAGGCGCCGCACGGGCTGAAGGTGATTCCCGCCGGCTCAGGCGCGCGCCGGCTGGCGCAGCTGGGTTCGGGCGAGCAGGCGGCGGTGATCCGTGCCTTCGACGAGCTGCCGCAGGTGCCGGACTTCCTGCTGGTGGACACCGCTGCCGGCATCTCCGATTCGGTGGCGATGTTCGCCGCCGCGGCCGACGACGTGGTGCTGGTGGTGTGCGACGAGCCCGCCTCCATCACCGACGCCTACGCCATGGCCAAGGTGCTCAGTCGGGATTTCGGCGTGAAGCGCCTGCACATGGTGGCGAACATGGTGCGCAACCTCGGCGAGGCCAAGGCGCTGCACCAGAAGCTGGCGCGGGTCACCGACCGCTTCCTCGACGTGATGCTCGATTTCATGGGCTGGGTGCCGCAGGACGAGCGTCTGCGCCAGGCCATCCGCCGCCAGAACGCGGTGGTGGACGTG
This sequence comes from Dyella sp. KRB-257, assembly GCF_049445995.1. Lineage (NCBI taxonomy): Bacteria > Pseudomonadati > Pseudomonadota > Gammaproteobacteria > Lysobacterales > Rhodanobacteraceae > Dyella > Dyella sp. KRB-257. The sequence continues at coordinate 85,046 of NZ_JBMSDZ010000004.1, forward strand.
GCGCCGGGCAGCCGTTCGGCACAGGCATTCAAGCAATTGGCTGGTGCGGCCGTTACATGGGCAGAACCCGATCGCCCGGGTCTCGACCGCATCGCATTTTTCAGTGGTCAGGCTGCACCGGCGACGGGGTGGTGAGATGAGCGTGGCAACCGAATACCTGCAACTGCAACGGCAAAGCGCCGACGAACTGGTGAAGACGCACGCGCCGCTGGTGCGGCGCATCGCCTATCACCTGATGGGGCGCTTGCCGCCCAGCGTCGACGTGGGCGATCTGATCCAGTCGGGGATGATCGGCCTGCTGGAGGCGGCGCGTAACTACGCCACCGATCGTTCGGCCAGCTTCGAGACGTATGCGGGTATCCGCATCCGCGGCGCCATGCTCGACGAGCTGCGCAAGACCGATTGGACGCCGCGCTCGGTGCATCGCAAGGCGCGCGAAGTGGCCGAGGTGGTGCGCCAGATCGAGGTGGAAACCGGTGCGGACGCCGACGACGCGGAGGTGATGAAACGGCTGGGGCTGACTGCCGACGAATACCACCAGGTGCTGGCCGACGCGGCCAGTTCCCGACTGCTGAGCCTCACGGCGCCGGACGACGGCGACGGCAGCCCGGCGATGGACGTGGCCGATGCCGGCACCCTCACTCCCGCCGAGGACATCGAGCAGGCCGGCATGCGCCAGGCGCTGATCGATGCGATCACCACGCTGCCCGAGCGCGAGCAGCTGGTGATGTCGCTGTACTACGAGCAGGAACTGAACCTCAAGGAGATCGGCGCGGTGCTCGGCGTCACCGAGTCGCGGGTCTGCCAGATCCACGGCCAGGCGATCATCCGGCTGCGCGCGCGCATGAGCGACTGGCGCGACGACGACTGAGCAACGCGGACAACACAACTTACCTACGGGCTGGCGCACGGCAACCCATCGTGCAAGTGGAGACGGGCTTGAACAAGAACATGAAGATCCTGGTGGTGGACGATTTTTCCACCATGCGACGCATCGTGCGCAACCTGCTCGTGGAGCTGGGTTTCTCCGGCCCGCTGATCCAGGAGGCCGACGACGGCGAGAGCGCGCTGGTGATGCTGAAGAGCCAGCCCTTCGACATGGTCGTGACCGACTGGAACATGCCCAACATGACCGGCATCGACCTGCTGCGCGCGATCCGCGCCGAGGCCTCGCTGAAGGGCCTGCCGGTGCTGATGGTCACCGCCGAAAACAACCGTGACCAGATCATCGCCGCCGCCCAGGCCGGCGTGAACGGCTACATCGTCAAGCCGTTCACCGCCGCCACGCTGCAGGAAAAACTCACCAAGATCTTCGAGCGGCTCGCCGCGGCAGGAGCTTCCGCATGAGCGCCCAGCTCACCCTCGGCGCCGATGCGCTGCCCAACGAGCTGCACGAGCTGCTCAACAGCCCCGATGGCCCGGCCTTCGAGCAGGCGCTCGATTCCATCGTGCGCCAGCGCGAGCAGAAGCTGTTCCGCGCGCTCGGCCTGCTGGCCCGTGACCTGCACGATGCCGTGCGCCGCCTCGGCGGCGAACTGGTGCAGGAGGGCTATCCCGACAGCGTCACCGATGCGCGCAAGCACCTGCAGGACGTGCTGGAGATGAGCTCGCAGGCCGCACACCGCACGCTGGACTTTGCCGAGCGCACCCGTCCGGAGGCCGAGGCGCTGGCGTGCAACGCGGCATCCATCCTTGCCGCCGCGCCCGCCGGCAGCGACGCCGTGGCCGCCCTGGCGCAGCAGGCCAGCACCTTCGCGCAGAGCTGCAACGCCGGCCTCAACGACATGGTGATGGCGCAGTCCTGGCAGGATCTTTCCGGTCAGCGCATCAAGAAGGTGGTCGCCTTCATCGGTTCGGTGGAGTCGTCCATGCTCGAACTGGTGCGCCTCACCGGCGCGCTGTCCGGTCGCGAACCGGCCGAGGCGGTGGAGAAGATCAGCAGCCAGGACGAGGCCGACCGCCTGCTGAGCGAGTTCGGATTCTGAGCCCGCGCATGACGGTGATCGCGCCGCCGCGTTGCCCCTCCCGCGCCTGCCGCCGTGATGCGGCGGGCGCCGTGCCGCCTGCAGGAAGCCGCTAGATGGATCCCTCGCTCGACGCCGAACTGCGTGACGATTTCCTGGTCGAGGCCGGCGAGCTGGTCGAGCGCCTGGGCGAGCAGCTGGTAGGCCTGGAGGCCGCGCCGCAGGACACCGAGCTGCTCAACGCGGTGTTCCGCGCCTTCCACACGGTAAAGGGCGGCGCCGGCTTTCTCAACGTGGAGCCGATGGTGCAGCTGTGCCATCACGCCGAGGACCTGCTCAACGAGGCGCGCAACGGCAGCCTGCTGATCGACGCGGCGCGGATGGACGCGCTGCTCGAGGCGCTCGACCTGCTGCAGTCGATGATGGCCGCGCTGGTCGCCAACGACGCCCTGGCGATGCCGCCGCCGGCGCTGCTGGTGCGCCTCATGCCGCCGAAAAAGGGTGCGCCGCCCGCACCGGCCCCGGTCGCGGCACTGCCGCCGGCAGCGGCCGGCGGCGCCATCGACGACAGCGAGTTCGAGGCCTTGCTCGATTCGCTCTACGGCACTGCAGCCCCCGGCACGGTGGAGCCGGTGCCTGTGGCCACGCCCGCTGCATCCAGCACCATCGACGACGACGAATTCGAGGCGCTGCTCGACCAGTTGCACGGCAGCGGCACGCCCGCGCCGGTGGCTGCGGCGGCTGCGCCCGCCGGCGGCGGCATCGACGACGACGAGTTCGAGGCGCTGCTGGACAACCTGCACGGCAAGGGCGGCATGCCCGGCCACGTCGCGGCGCCAGCGCCTGCGCCCGCCGCCGTGCCCGCTCCGGCCCGCGCTGCCGCGGCACCCACCGAGACCAGCGTGCGCGTGGACACCGCGCGGCTCGATACGCTGGTCAACCAGGCCGGCGAACTGCTGCTGCTGCGCAACCGCCTGCTCACGCTGGTCGCGCGCCACGGCGACAGCAGCCTGTCGTCCACCGTGGACGAGCTCGACCGCGTCGCCGATGGCCTGCAGAACGCCGTGCTCGGCATGCGCATGCAGCCAGTCGGGCGATTGTTCCAGCGCTTTCCGCGCATCGTGCGCGACCTCGCGCGCCAGCTCGGCAAGGACGTGGACCTGGTCACCGAAGGTGAGGGCACCGATCTCGACCGCAGCCTGGTCGAGGCGCTGGCCGATCCGATGGTGCACCTGATCCGCAACGCGCTCGACCATGGCCTGGAAGGGCCGGAGGACCGCGAGCGCGCCGGCAAGTCGCGCCGTGGCACCGTGACGCTCACGGCGAGCCAGCGCGGCGAGCGCATCGTCATCACGGTGAGCGACGACGGCCGCGGCATGAACCCCGAGGTGCTCAGGCGCAAGGCGGTGGAGAAGGGTGTGATCGACGAGGCGCAGGCCGCGCGCCTCAGCGAGAACGAGTGCTACGAGCTGATCTTCCGCGCCGGCTTCAGCACCGCCGCCACCGTGTCGGACATCTCCGGCCGCGGTGTCGGCATGGACGTGGTGAAAACCCGCATCACCGAGCTGGGCGGCACGCTGCGCGTGCACTCGCGACTCGGCCACGGCAGCACGCTGGAACTCACCGTGCCGCTTACGCTGGCGATCCTGCGCGTGCTGATGGTGCGCGTGGGCGACCGCCTGCTGGCGCTGCCGTTGAGCAACGTCGACGAAGTGTTCGAGCTGCACCCGGGGCAGGACAGCCTGCTCGACGGCCGCATGGTCGCCGCCCATCGCGGCCGCGCGCTGGTGCTGGGTGATCTGGCCGGCTGGGCCGGCGTGGCCGACGGCGCCGCGCGTCACGTGGTGGTGCTGCACATCGGCCACCTGCGCCTGGGCTGCCTGGTGCACGAGGTGATCGGGCGCGAGGACGTGATGGTCAAGCCGCTCGGCCACCTGTTCGCCGGCACCACCGGCGTGGCCGGCGCCACCGTCACCGGCGACGGCCGCCTCGCGCTGGTGCTGGATCTGGCCGGCCTGGCCGACGACAGTGGCGAGCTGCTGCCCGCGTTGCGGATGACTGCCTGATGGATCTGGTCAGCCTCATCGGCACGCTGCTGGCCTTCGCGGTCATCGCGATCGGCACCGTGCTCAAGGGCTCCAGCCTGGAGTCGCTGTGGAATCCGGCGGCGTTCCTCATAGTGTTCGTGGGCACCTTAGCCGCGCTGATGGTGCAGACGCCCGGCAAGGTGCTCAAGCGCGCCGGACAGCTGCTGCCGCTGGTCTACAGGCCGCCGCTGCATGACCCGCAGAACCTGATCAGGCAGATCATCGGCTGGAGCGAGGTCTCGCGCCGACAGGGCCTGCTGGGCCTGGAGCCGCAGCTGGACGAACTGCGCGACGGCTTCTCGCGCAAGGGCCTGCAACTGCTGATCGACGGCGGCGAGCCGGAGGCCATCCGCAGCGTGCTGGAGGTGGAGCTGGGCACGCGCGAGCAGGCCGACATCGACGCGGCCAGGGTGTTCGAGAACGCCGGCACCTACTCGCCCACCATGGGCATCATCGGCGCCGTGATGGGCCTGATGGCGGTGATGCAGAACCTGGCCGACCCGAGCAAGCTCGGTCACGGCATCGCCGCGGCGTTCGTCGCCACCATCTACGGCATCGGCCTGGCCAACCTGCTGATGCTGCCGATCGCCGCGCGGCTGAAAGGGCTGATCCACAAGCAGACCGAGATGCGCGAGATCCTCATCGAGGGCCTCGTGTCGATCGCCCAGGGCGACAACCCGCGGCAGATCGAGAGCAAGCTGCAGGGCTTCCTGCCATGAGGCGCAAGCGCCACGAGGAGCACGTGAACCACGAACGCTGGGCGATCCCCTACGGCGACCTGATCACCCTGCTGCTGGCCTTCTTCGTGGTGATGTACGCGATGTCCGCGGTGAACGAGGGCAAGTACCGCGTGCTGTCGCGGTCGATGACGGAGGCGTTTCACGGCACCCGCCGCGTGATCGCGCCGGCCAGCGCCGCGCCGGCGATCAACCCGCAGGCCAGCGGCCACGGCTCGGCGCTCACCCCGATCAGCCTGCCCGGCTCGGCCGCGCAGCCGGCGCCCACGAAGGAGCAGCAGAACCTTGCCGCCATCCAGCGCAGTGTCGAGCAGGCGCTGCAGCCGCTGATCGACAGGAAGCTGGTGATGATCCGCCGCACGCCGAGCTGGCTGGAGATCGAGATCCGCACCGACATCCTGTTTCCCAGCGGCGTCGCCCGCATCGCGCCGCAGGCGCAGAGCGTGCTCGACAGCCTGGCCGGCATCCTGGCGCCGTTCCCCAACCCGCTCAGGATCGAGGGCTACACCGACAACAAGCCGATCAATACGGCCGTCTATCCATCCAACTGGGAGCTGTCCGCCGCGCGCGCCGCCAGCGTGGCGCGGCTGTTTTCCGACCACGGCGTCGCGCCGGGCCGGCTTGGCATCATGGGCTGGGGCGAAGTGCGGCCCATCGCCGACAACGCCACCGAGGCGGGCCGCAACCGCAACCGCCGCGTGATGGTGGTGGTGCTGAGCGATCGCGACGGCCCCAGCCGCTTCACCATGGACGCCGGCAAGCCGGCCGCGGCCGACGTCAACCCGCCGGCCGCGGCACTCCCGACCGCCGCGCAGGACGCTGCAACCATGGGCACGGTGGGAACGCTTGCCGTCGCCGCGCCGGCACTGCCGGCACTGCCGGCGCTGGCCGATGCCCGCGCTTCGGCCGCGCCGTCGGGCAGGGCGGCGGCGTCCGATCGATCTTCCGCCGCCACCGAGTCCTCCCCATGAGCGCAGCCAGCCCGTCCCGCAGCCGTTCGCACGCGCCGGTGGTCGAGGCCACCGCGCAGTCCTGGCTCGCCTTCCGGCTCGCCGGCCAGCACTACGCCGCGCCGCTGGCCCAGGTGGGCGAAGTGCTGCGCGACAGCGAGATCACCGCCGTGCCCGGCGCCGCGCCGGACCTGCTCGGCATCCGCCACCTGCGCGGGCGGATCGTGCCGGTGATGGACGGCCGCCGTCGCCTCGGCCTGCCCGCGCAGCCCGCCGCCGAGCCGGCCGGTGTGCGCGTGGTGATCCTGCACGCCGACGGCCAGCTCATCGGCCTGCGCGTGGATGCCATCGGCGATCTCATTCATCCCGACGCACAGGCCATCGAGCCGCCACCCGCCGGTCGCGCCGCACGCGCCGACGAGCCGGTCAGCGGCATCGTGCCGGTGGCCGGCGGCTTTGTCGCCCTGCTGGATATCGCGCGGCTGTGCCGGTTGCCCGAAGCCGGCTGATCCGCGCGCTGGTCCGCTTACTGCGCCGGATGCCCGCGCTCCTCCATCAGCCGGGTCAGCTCGGCGACCAGGTCCGGCCGCGTCGCCGGGGCATCGAGCAGGTAGACCTGCACGTCGTGCGCGGCCACGGTGGTCTTGAGCGTGCCGCCGTCCGCGACGGCGATCGCGTCGCCGCCGAACGCCGGTTTCCACGCGCCGGCCTGCAGCCTGTCGCTCACCTCGAACGCGGCCGGCCGGTCGCCCTTGTTGAGCAGCACCAGGGCGATCTGGTGCGTGTCGCCCTGCTGGTAGACGCGGTAGAACGCGGCCTGCTGACCGGCGAAGCGGATGGGAAGCATCAGGCCGCGCTGCAGCGCGGGCGTGCTTTCGCGCAGCGTGGCGATGCGCTTGAGGTGTTGGTAGATCGGGCTCTTCGGTGCCGCGTCGATGCGCGCCTGGCCGAAGTAGTTGCGGTTGCCCTCGTGCTCGGCCTTGCCGCGCTCGAAGCCGGTTTCCGAGCCGTAGTAGATGGCCGGGATGCCTCGGGCGGTGAACAGGAAGTTGTTGGCGTCGATGAAGCCGTTGTCGCTGGCGTTGAGTCGCGCCATGTCGTGGTTGTCGTAGAAGGTCACCAGCTCGTACGGGTTCTGGTACGGGCCGTTGGTGAGGTAGAGGCGGTCGAGGATCTGCGCGTAGTTGCTGTCCGGATGCTCGAACACGTCACCCATGCGGCCGCGCAGCGGGAAGTCGAGCACGCTGATGCCGCCGCTCGAAGGCCAGGTGAACTTGCCGATGTTGTCCGGGCTGTAGTCGAACGCTTCGCCATACATGAAGAAGCCCGGGTGCTTGGCGCGAATGCGGTCGCTGAACTGCTTCCAGAATGCGGTCGACATGTGGCTGATGGTGTCGATGCGGAACGCGTCGCTGCCCTCGTCGATCCACTGCTCGTAGGCGCCAACCATGTAATCGAGCACGGCAGGGTTCTGGTCGTCGTTGTTGGACAGCTGCACCAGGTCGTCGTACGCGTGATAGAAGCGGTGCAGCGGGTTGCGCACCGGATCGAGCTGGTAGGGCGGCAGGTTCTGCTCGTCGGCAATGAGCTTGCCGTTCTTATCGAAGATCTGCCCGAACTGCGGTTGCTTCACCGGCATGGTGAAGGCGGGCGAGCCGTGGTTGACCACGATGTCCTGCACCACTTTGAGGCCGGCCTTGTGCATGCCGGCGGTGAATTGGCGATAGTCCAGATGCTTGCTCGGCAGGTGCTCGTCGAGCTTGTAGAAGTTCACGCCCCAGTAGCCGTGGTAGCCGGTCTTGCCGCGGTCGGTGAACTTCGAGCCCCAGCTCACCGAGTCGCCGCCGGTGAAGGCCTCGTCCGGGTTGTCGACGATGGGCGTGATCCACACCGCTCCGAAGCCCATGCCCTTGATGTAGCCGGCGTTCTCCAGCACGCCCTGGAAGTCGCCGCCGAGGTAGCCGATGTTGGCGCTCTCGCCCTTGGGCGCGCCGGGTACCGGGATGTCCCAGGTGGGATGCGCGCCGCCCTGGTCGCGGTGGTCGTTGGACGGGTCACCGTTGACGAAGCGGTCGGTGAGCACGAAGTAGATCGCGTTGGACGCCATCGGGGCGTCGGTGCCGACGAACACCGGCGCCTGCGGCGTGGCGGCGTGCGCGAGGCCGCAGGCGAGCGTGGCGATGAGGGCGGGGAGCAGGCGTTTGGTCGTCATGAGTGCGATTCCGTAATGATGCCGTTGTAGGAGCGCACCCTGTGCGCGATCGCCTCTGAACACAGACCAGAGCAGGAGCGATCGCGCACAGGGTGCGCTCCTACGGGCGCGGCACGCGCAACGTGCACAGGCCGGCCACCAGCAGGCTGGCGCCGCCCAGACCCAGCGCCCAGATCGGCTGGTTGTGGAAGAACAGTTTCAACAGCACGCCGAGCACGCTGGCGGCCATCAGCTGCGGGATCACGATGAAGAAATTGAAGATGCCTATGTAGATGCCCATCTTCGCGGCGGGCAGGTTGTCCGAGAGCATCGCGTAGGGCAGCGACAGGATCGACGCCCACGCAAAGCCCACGCCCACCATCGAGGCGATCAGCCAGTGCGGGTCGCGGATCACCAGGAACGACAGCAGGCCGATGCCGCCCAGCCACAGGTTCACCAGGTGGCTCATGCGCAGTCCGCAGGCGCGCACCAGCAGCGGAATCAGGACGGCCGCGAGCACGCCCACGCCGTTGTAGGTGCCCATCAGCACGCCGGCCCAGTTGGCGCCCTCGTTGTAGGCGGCCGAGGTGGTGTCGCTGCTGCCGTAGAAGTGTTCGGCCACCGTGGGCGTGGTGTAGATCCACATCGCGAACATGGCGAACCACGAGAAGAACTGCACCCAGTTGAGCCGGCGCATCGGCCGCGGCATGCCGTACAGGTCGCCCATGATCTGGCGCAGCGCGCCGTCGCTGCGGGTGCGGCTGAGCCACACGAACAGCGTGCCGAAGCCGACCAGTCCACCGGCCAGCAGGTAGAGCTCCTTCTCCAGCGCGAACTGGCCGATCACGCCGAGCATGATCGCGCCCAGCACGAGGAACAGCGCGCCGATCTTCCACGCGCCGGCCACGCTGCCGGGCGCCGCCTCGATGCGGTTGTCGGAGAACGACTCCAACTGCTCGGGCGGGTATTCGCGGGTGCGAAGGATGGTCCACAGCACCGCGCCCAGCAGCACCGCCGCACCGGCATAGAACGAGTACATCACCGAGTGCGGCACCTCGCCGGCGGGCGCGGTGTTGGCCACGCCAAAGTAGGTGAGCACGGAGGGCAGGATCGAGGCGACCACCGCGCCCACGCCGATGAAGATGCTCTGCATCGCGTAGCCCAAGGGTCGCTGCCTGGGCGGCAGCTGGTCGCCCACGAAGGCGCGGAACGGCTCCATCGACACGTTGAACGACGCATCCATGATCCACAGCAGGCCCGCCGCCACCCACAGCACGGGCGAGTTGGGCATGGCCAGCAGCGCGAGGGTGGCCAGCACCGCGCCGGCGAAGAAGTACGGCCGGCGACGTCCGAAGCGGTTCCACGTGCGGTCGGAGAAGTAGCCGATGATCGGCTGCACGATCAGCCCGGTGAACGGCGCGGCGATCCACAGCACCGCGATCTGGTCCACGTTGGCGCCCAGCGTCTGGAAGATGCGGCTGACGTTGGCGTTCTGCAGTGCGAAGCCGAACTGGATGCCCAGGAAACCGAAACACATGTTCCAGATCTGCCAGAACGAGAGCTGGGGTTTGGGTTGGCTCATGGGGTGCTCAGGCTCCGTGGGGTTTGTTGGGTGTTGCGGCGACTTTCAACAGTGGTGGTCAAGCGGGGTTTCAATGACGGGAAAGCAAGGGCAGAGACACTGGATCCCGGTTTTCGCCGGGATGACGGGTATGGAGGGATACGCGGGGGGAGGGTGCTGTCACTTCGTTGTTGCATCGCCACTGGACTGCTTGCGAAAGGAACAGCCGGTAGCGGGTGATTTCTGCATCGACGGTCAGTTCCCCGGAGCCCCCAGCGGCGCAATCACCAACCCGTGCACCTCGGCCTTGTTCAGCGGACCCTCCGCGCCGCCGACGCCGCCGGTGTAGTGGGCGAAGTGGGAGAGGTAGCTCATGTTGAAGCCGTCCTGCAGGGCGAAGGTGCAGCGGCTGCCGGCCCGGGCGGTGAACTCGCCCCAGGTGGAGCGTTGCTCGCGCACGCTGTGCGGCATCACGATCGGCACGCGCTGTTCGGCGCCGCCGTCGCAGCGGATGGCGAGCATCTTCACCGCGGCGGTGATGCCGGTGTTGATCGGGCCGTGGTCGTTCACGTAGTCGAGCGACACGCGATAGCGGCCACCGGTCGGCGCTGTCCACGTGCGCGGCCACGCACCGTCGAGCGGGGCGTATTCGCCGCCGCACACCGCCGGGCTGTGCAGCGATTCGAGGCCGTCGGCGGCGACGCGCGTGGCGCTGACGCAGGTCAGCGTGCCGGTGTTCGGCAGCGTGCCGCTGCCGTCGATCGCCTGCGCGCGCCGGCCATTGACGTAGAGCTGCACTTTGCCGGCGGCCTGCACTTTCCAGCTGTGGCCGGCTGCGGTGAGCGTGGGTGCCGGCGGCGCCTCGGGCGCGTACAGCGGGGCGTCGGTGCGCATCGGTGCGTCGTTCACCGTGATCGCCTTGAGGTGCACGGTGGTGATGCGACCGTTGGTCGACGTGCGATCGGCGACCAGCAGGTTGCCCTGATACGGCGCGGGCAGCTGCAGAGTGATGGTGCGGTCGGGCAGGGTGAGCGAGATGCTGCGCTGGTTGCCGAACAGCATGGGCACCAGCGAGGTGGGCAGCTTCGGCTGCACGTGGCCGTCCTCGTCGAGGCCGAACACGCCCTCGGTGACCACGGCGAAGTACGCCGCCACCGACCACAGCTGGCGCGGCGAGTTGACCACCGGTCCACTGAGCTTGCCCTCGTCCAGGTGCTGGCCCTGGGTGAGCAGCTCGTAGTTCTCCATGTTGGAGCCGTACAGCGCCGCGCCGCGCATCACCGATTCGATCTCGTGGGCGATGCGCGCGGGCTGGTTCACCTGGCGCGCGGCGCGCAGCGCGTAGGCGCTGACGAATGGCCAGATCGCGCGGTTGTGGTAGATCGGCTGGTCGCGGCGCTCGGGCCACATCACCGGGCTGCCGGCCGGCCAGGTGGGGTAGTTCGCCAGCGTTTGCGAGGCGCGCTCGCCCTCGGCCACGCCGCTGGTGATCGCCAGCGCGATGCCGAGCAGGTCGTAGGTGTCGTTGGGCGTGCCGTCGCCGCCGAGGAAGCTCATGTACATGCCGCGGTCGGCACGCCAGAAGTGCGCGTTGATCGCGGCCTTGAGCGCCTTCGCCTGGTCGGCGTAACCGGCGGCCGCCTTGGCGTCGCCGTGCCGGCGCGCCATCGCGGCGGCCATCTGCAGCGCCTGGTAGTGCAGCACGTTGGTGGACAGCGCGTAGGACTGGCCGATGAAGGTGACCTCGTCGAAGGTCCAGGCCGGATAGCTCTGCTCGCGCCAGTCCATGAAGGAGGTCTCGCCGCGGTACAGGCCGAACCTCGCGTCGAAGGCGTACTGGCGATCCTGCGCCAGCGTGTCGCCGAGTGCCCGGTACACGTCGGCGGCGAAAGCCTGGTCGCCCAGCAGGTGCCGCGCGCCGAGGAACCACACCACGCGGTCGGTGCTGATCGGCCAGCTGCCGCCGGAGCCGGTGTCCTGCATCACATACAAACCCTGCGGCGCGGAGGGCACGCGCACGTCGGAGAGCTTGAACTTCAGGCCGTTGCGCGCGCGCTCGGCGTCGAAGCGCCACAGGCCCAGGTCGATCGAGTAGGACAGGTCGCGCGTCCACACGTACGGCCACTTCAGGCCCGTCTCGAAGCAGTGGCAGGGGATCGGCTGGCCGTGGTCGAAGGCGCCGTCGCGGATCGCGGTGACCGAATCCTGCTTCAGGTCGTCCTGCGCCATCGCGAACAGGCCGTCGAACAGCGTGCTGGCGGTGTCGACCGCGAGGGGCTGTTTGCCGATCACGCGCTGGCCGTAGGGCCAGGCCAGCGTGTACGCGCCCTGCGCGTCGGCGTTGATGCTCACGTGCACGCCGTGCCAGTCCAGTCCGTCGTGCCAGGGTGGCAGCGCGGCCGGCGGCGTGGTCATCGAGGCGGCCATCGAGGCAGCCAGCAGCGCGCTCAACATGCGCTTGTCCCGCGCATGGCGTGGGGAAGGGTCAGGGTCATGCTGGGTCTCTCCTCGGACGATGCCGGCGTTCGTTATGTCACGCCGCGGCACCCCACGCATGCTGCGCTCGCAACATGCCTCCGCGCCGTCACCGGCCAAGCCCCCTGATGCTAGCAGCCTGTCGGGCTTTGGTCGGCCGGGCTGCGAATCCGTCTGTGCGGTCCCTATTTCCGCCGCTTCTTGGCCCATAGCACCACTATGGGCCGGCGAATTGTCGAAAATCTGTCCTCGCACAGCCGAATTCTCGCCTCGACCACCAAAGCCCGACAGGCTGCTAGGCAGCATCGCAGTGCAGCAACCAGCGGCTGCATACGTATTCATGCCCCATGGGCGGGGGCAATGCTCCGGACTTGAGCGGTTGCCACCTTTCGTCATTCCGGCGAAAGCCGGAATCCAGTACCGGAGCGGCACGAGATGCAGCTGCTGTGGCTGGCCCACACCGCGCAGGGACTGGTCGCCATGCTGCCGGGCATGAGCGCCCCGGCGCCGGACATGCTCTCGCTGCGCGAGCGCGAGGTGCTGCGCTGGAGCGCGGCCGGCAAGACCGCCGACGAGATCGGCATGATCCTGGCCATCACCCCGCGCACCGTGGCCTTCCATATCAACCGCTGCATCGCCAAGCTCGACGCCGCCAACAAGGCCGAGGCGGTGGCCAAGGCGCGGGTGCTGGGCCTGTTGTGAGCGAGTGGCCAGGACGGTCCTTCGACTTCGCCGCGCCTGGCCTGAGCCTGGCGAAGGGTTCGGGGGGAGCGGGCTTTTTTCGACGTGGCGGGTTCGGCCTGTGGATGTACAAGCTGCGCGGCTGGACCTGATATGGCCACGGGCGGCACCCTTCCACGCGATGCCGCCACCCTGACGAACAGGGCCGCATGTGCGGCCCTGTTCGTATCGCCTTGGAAGATGCCTACTGCGCCAGGATCACGCCGTAGTGCCCGTTGACGCTGACACTCACCACGCCGTTCTTCACGGTGTACTTCGTGCCGGAGAGCAGGTCAGTGACGGTGCTGCCGTTGGTCATGCTCAGCTGCCACACCGGCACGTTCACCGTGTGGCTGGTGCTGTCGTTGTTGAGCGCCACCGCGATGCGATTGCTGGCGTCGAAGCGGCCATAGGCATACAGCTTGTTGGTGTCGTCGGTCAGCAGGCTCATGAACGAGCCGGTGCGCAGCGCCGGATAGGCGTTGCGGATCGCGGTGAGCTTGCCGGTGAGCGCCACGGCGCTGTTGGTGGACGTGCCGGTGTTCCAGTCGAAGGTGCGGCGGTTGTCCGGATCGGCGCCGCCCTGCATGCCGTACTCGTCGCCGTAGTAGATCGTCGGCGTGCCGACGTAGGTCATCTGGAAGATCAGCGCGAGGTAGGTCTTCCAGATGTCGCCGCCGGCGCGGTTGCCGAAGCGGGTGATGTCGTGGCTGGAGAGGAAGTTGCTCATCGTCTGCTGCACGTTGGTCGGGTAGTTGGCCCGCGTGCCGTGCAGCCAGCTGTCGAACTGCGAGGCCGGGATCGAGGCGGCATTGCCGCTGTAGTCCTGGCCGGTGATCCACTCCGACACCGGTTGGGTGAAGCCGTCGTAGTTCATCGCGCCGTCCCACTCGGTGCCGTTGTCGGTCCATGGGCCGGCGTTGCCCCAGAACTCGCCGAGGATGTCGGCGTTGGGGTTGACCGATTTCACCGCGCTGCGCAGCTCGGCCATGATCTGGTGGTTGGTGGCATCGCTGCCGCCGTTGCCGCCGGCGTCGATGTATTGCGCCGCGTCCAGTCGCCAGCCGTCGATCGAGTAGGGCGACTTGAGGTAGGTCTGCACCACCGAGGTGGACGAACCGTAGATCGCGTTGCGCACGGCCGAGCCGCTGGCGCCATAGTCGAGTTTGGGCATCGAGGAGAAGCCGAAGAACGCCGAGTAGGTGTCGGGCCAGCTCTGGAACGTGTAGTAGCCGTAGGTCGGGCTGGACTGCGACTCATAGGCGCCGGTGATGCTGGGCCACCCGTTGTAGCGGTCGAACCACTTGTGGGTGTCGCCGGTGTGGTTGAACACGCCGTCGAGCACCAGGTAGCCCTTAGGCCCGTTGCCGGTGGAGTGGATGTCCGCGCTCAGCGTTTGCAGCGTGCTGTTGCTGCCGAACGCGGGGTCCACCGTCATGTAGTCCTCGGTGTCGTACTTGTGGTTGCTCGGCGAGAGGAAGATCGGGTTGAGGTAGAGGATGTTCGCGCCGACGGTGTTCTTGATGTAGCCGAGCTTCTGGTCGATGCCGGCCAGATCGCCGCCGAAGAACACCGCGGTGTTGCAGCCGCTGACGTTGGCGTAGACGCTGGTACCCCACGCGTGCTGCTCGGTGGCGCAGCCGGCATAGGTGTACTGGCCGTTGCTGACGTCGTTGGCGGTGCTCCCGTTGTAGAAGCGGTCGGGGAAGATCTGGTACATCACGCCGTTCTTCATCCACGCCGGGGTGGTGAAGTTCGGGATGACGAAGAAGTCGCCGGAGCTGGGTTCGGACGAGCTGATGCCCGCGGCGTTGTACCAGGCGGTGGCGCTGCCGTCGGTGATCTTGAAACGGTAGTACTTCTCCGCGGCGCTGGCCGGGATGGTGCCCTTCCAGTAGTCGAAGGTGCCGGTGGCGTCGTTGGACGACCAGCTCATCGCCACAGTGTGGAAGGCGCTGTCGGCGCTGTCGTAGTACTTGATGGTGGCGCTGGTGATGTCGCCTTTGAAGGTGCGGAAGGTGAGCGTCACCGCCTGGCTCGACGTGGGCTCCACGTGGTTGTCGAACAGCGGCCCCTGGTCGTGGAACAGGCCGTTCCACTCCACGTTGTTGTCGTTGCTGGCGGCGCGTGCCGTGACGGGCAGGGCGCCGGCCGCCAGCGTGGCGGCCAGGGCGAGCCAGAGTGCGCGGCGCGCGGTCGTGCGGTGCTGCAGTCCCTCCCGGGAAAACTTCCTGCTTGCGTACATCGACTTTCTCCTCCAGTGATGGCCGGTGCCGGCATGGCACGGGCAAATCGGGAGCAGACGAGGCCGCCGCACGGCCCCCCGACCGCACGTGTGGTGTATCGACAGCTCCCTGCGAAGGGGCGCGCGCGGGCTTACATGGCCGCGTGCCCCCAGACCAGCGCGAGGGTTCGCGCCTGCGCCGCGTTCACCCGGACACAGGTGACCGCGCCGAATCGATCGGTGCCGGTGGTCCAGCCCTCGCCGTTGCCGTCATCGAGCGCATCGACGCTGGCGGCATGCGGCAGCGCCTTGCCGTCGGCAGTCACCGTGGTGGCCGCGCCACCATGCACCTTGAACAGATAGAACTTCAGCGCGGGCGTGAAGCTGCCCTCGACGGCGCCGGTTTCCACCTGCACGCCATCGGCCGTGCGCTGCAGGCTGAGCGGCTGGCGAAAATACGCGCCGTGCTCGTAGGCGTAGGTGGTGCCGTCGTCGTCGTAATAGTCGAACGACGTGCGCTGGGCGGCGGGGAACATCTCCACGTCCACCTGCGTCACCGGATGCTGGCCCACGTAGTCCATCACCGGCTGGGTCGGCACGATGGCGCCGTCGCGCACGAACAGCGGGATGTCGCTCCACTGCTTGGCATCGATCGCCAGCGTCACGCTCCGGCCGCCGGCGTAGCGCTTGCCGGTGAACCAGTCGGTCCATTGGCCGGCGGGCAGATAGATGGTCTTGGACGTCTGGCCCTGCTCGACCACCGGCGACACCAGCAGGCTCTCGCCGAACATCCAGCTGGCCACGTCGTTGCGCACCTTCGGATCGTTCGGCCAGTCGAAGGTGAGCGGGCGCACCAGGCCGACGCCGGTGAGGCGGCGCTGGTCCTCGTAGCTGTAGATGTAGGGGATCAGGCGGTAGCGCAGGCGGATCGCAGCGGCGGCGGCCTTCTCGGCGGTGGGCCCGTATATCCACGGCTGGCGTTTCTGGCTGGAGTCGCCGTGCACGCGGAACACCGGCACGAAGGCGCCGAACTGCACCCAGCGCGCGTAGTTCTCGGGCGTCGGCGTGCCCCCGGTGAAACCACCGGTATCCATGCCCCACTGCATCGCACCCACGTCGATGGCGCTCAGCATGCGCGCGCGCTGGCCGGCCATGCTGGCGAAGCCGGTGTGGATGTCGCCCGACCACATGCCATAGGCGTAGCGCTGCGCGCCGAGGTAGAAGTTGCGGCTGATCGACCACACGCGCTGGTTGGAGATGGCGCGCTGGCCGTCGTAGATCGCGCGCTGCATGTCCAGGTGCTGGGTGTCGATGCCGACGTTGTCCGCCTCGTCGTTCCACCAGCCGACGATGCCGGACTTGAACGCGCTTTTCATGTGGTCGAAGAACCAGATGCGCGCCTTCGGGTTGGCGAAGTCGATCTCGCGCACCGGCTTGCCGGAGAAGTAATCCTTGGTCGGCTTGTTGCCCTTGAGGAAATAACCGCGCTCGGCCGCCTCGCGACCCTCGACGGTGTTCACGTGCACGCGCGGCTTCATGATGCCGGTGAGCTTGATGCCACGCGCGTCGAGCATCTGCTTGAGCTTGCCGCTGGGGCCGTCGGGGAACTTGGTGGTGTTCCAGGTGAACTCGCCCCAGTCGTTGCCCCAGTCCTTCCAGTCGAAGTCCAGCGTGAAGTTGTCGATCGGGATGTGCCTGGCGCGATAGGTGTCGACGATCTGCAGAAGCTCCTTCTCGTCGATGCCCCACTGGCTGTTGGTGAAGCCCATCGCCCACTTCGGAAATAGTGGTGTGTGGCCGCTGACCCTGGCCACGTCGGCGAAGATCTGCTTCGGCGCGCCGGCGATCAGGTAGTAGTCCAGGTCCTTGCGCGAGGTATCGCTGGCGGCGATGCGGGCACCGTCGAGATGGAAGGTGCCGCCCACGGTATCGATCAGTACGCCATAACCGGCGGTGCTCCACACCAGCGGCGCGCCGGCATGGCCCTGTTCGCCCGCGGTGATCTTCTGCGTGCCGCTGCGCAGCAGGCCGGCGCTGGCGTCCTCGGTGGCGTTGTAGCCGCCGATGCCGTAGAGCGGATCGCCCTTGGCGTGATCCAGCGACAGCTTGCCGTCGGCGAGCGCGCCCAGCCCATGCTGGGTCAGCAGCACGTGCCCGGACGCGTCGGAAAACTGCAGGCTACCGTCGCGCGCATCCCAGCGCAGTGTGGCTGCCGCGGTGGACAGCGTGGTGACGCCGCCCGCGGTGCGGGTTTTCACGTCGCTGAGCGTGGCCGGCATCGCCTTCGGGTCGATCACGATGGAGGCGGGACTGCTCTCGCCGTTCGGCAGCACGTGCACGCGCACGGTGTTGGGCGTGATGAAGCCGATCGCGATGCGGTCGCTGCCGTGGGCGAGGGTGAGGCTGCCGTGCGCCACCTGCGCGGTGAATGCGGTATCGGTCGTGGCGGCGGACGCCGGCAAGAGCGCCATGCCGAGGCAGAGACCGAGGGCGAGCGTCAGCTGGCGTGACGTGACGTGGGACATGCGGAAACCTTGCATCGGGGGACGGGAAAGCGGCATCACTGCAGGATCGCCGAGGTGTAGGGCGGCAGCGTGAGCAGGCGGCCATCGAGCGTGGCGCCGGTGCCGGCCTGGCGCGCGATCGTCGAGAACTCCTGCGCGTCGCCGCCGAGCGCCACGGTCTGCGCCTGGCCGGAGAGGTTGTGCAGCACCAGCGCGCGCGAGTCCGCATCTGCCAGCTGCCAGCCGACCACGTGCGCGTTGCCGCTGGCAAAGGCGGTGAGCGCGCCGTCGCGCAGTGCGGGGATCTGCTCGCGCCAGTGGATCAGCGTCTGGTAGCGGGCCAGCAGCGAATCGGGATCGGCCAGCTCGGCCTGCACCGAGACGTCCGCGCCATCGTGCGAGGTCGAGGGTTTCCAGCGGGTCTCGCCGCTGGCCCGTGCGCTGCGCTCCCAGCGCATCGGCTCGCGCAGGTCCGGGTCGGGCTTCACCCCGCGCATGCCCAGCTCCTCGCCGTAGTAGACGAACGGGTGGCCGGGCAGGGTGAGCAGCATTGCCGCGGCCGTGCGCATGTGCGCAGCATCGCCGTCGAGCTGGCTCATCACGCGGTTCTGGTCGTGGTTGGACAGGAACGGCGCATCGCTGCCCGGCCGGCCGGCCGCCGCCGCGAAACCCGCGTAGCGCTGCTGCAGGTGCTCGGCGAGGTCGCCGGCCCGTTCGCCGCGCGCCGCGTCGATCATCCGCGTGGCCAGTGGGAAGTCGAACACCGCGCTCAGCGCGCCGTACCACGGTGCGAGTTGCTGCCAGCGGCTTTCGGTGACCTCACCGACCACGTAGGCGTGCGGGTTCACCGCGCGCACGCCGCGCATGAACTGCCGCCACCACGCGAGGTTCTTCGCCAGCACCGCGGGGTCGCCTTCCTGCGACCTGAAGTCGAGGTAGATGTGACGCGCCGCGTCCAGCCGGAAACCGTCCACGCCCTTGCGCGACCAGAACTGGCCGACATCGACCATCGCCTGGCGCACGGCCGGGTTGTCGTAATTCAGATCCGGCATGCCCGGCGAAAAGATGCCCAGGTAGTGCCGGCCATCCGGCAGCGCCTGCCAGGCGCGGTCGCCCGCGGCGCTGTGCTGGGCCAGGTCGGTGTCGGGAGTGGCCCATTGATACCAGTCGTGGTGCGGGTCGCGCGGGTTTTGTGCGGCGAGGAACCACGGGTGCTGGTTGCTGGTGTGGTTGATCACCAGGTCGATGATCACCTTGATGCCGCGCTGGTGCGCCTCGCGCAGCAAGCGTTCGAAATCGGCCATGGTGCCGTACTGCGGGTTGATCGCCTCGTAGTCGGTGACGTCGTAGCCGTGGTAGCTGGGCGAGGGGTTGATCGGCATCAGCCAGATGCCGCTGACGCCCAGCGATTTGAGGTAGTCGAGCCTGGCGGTGACGCCGTTGAGGTCGCCGATACCGTCGCCATCGGTGTCGTACCAGCTGCGCACGAAGATCTCGTAGTACACGCCGGAACGGGCGGGGCCTGCGGTTGCCGCCACTGGCTGCGGCGGCGGAGCGGGCGCACTGGCGCAGGCAGCCAGGAGCAGGGCGGAGGCGAACAGCGACGCGAGCGCGGTATGGCGGATCAAGCGGTACTCCCCTGGCAGGCGGCGGACAGTGCGAAACGGAGGGCGACATGCACGCGGCGTTCGGACGTCCAAATCGGTCCCCATGGTAGGCCGACACCCGGGGCATGCGGCCGTGCTGCATACGTATTCATCGGCGGCGCCACGCGCTTTTCCGTGGTGCAGTGCGGAAGATTTTCGGGGCCGTCATCCTGCACGCGCCGCAGCGGTGGCGGTCCGTTGCCAGCGAGTGCTCGCGGTGCCGAAGGTCGGTCCGCGGCGGGAGCGTGCGCTGCGCGTCGACGCTCAACCCCCGGTGCGGCAATGCGCGGCCACGAACGACTCGTGTCCGGGAAAGGTCTGCACCGCGCGCTGGATCAGCGTGCGCATGTTTCCCAGGAACGTCTCCAGTTCGGCGGCGGGCAGCGCATCGGCCATCGGGTGGTAGTGCTGCGGCGCGATGCCCTGGCCGATCAGCACCTGCAGCCAGCCGACCTCAGTGAACAGTTCCTCGCCGTGGCGGAAGATCTGCCCGCTCTGGCGGAATAGTTCGACCCGCCGCGCCAGGTGCTCGGGCATGCCGATGGCGCGGCAGTGGCGCCAGAACGGCGTGTCCTCGCGCTCGGTGGCGCGGTAGTGCAATGTCAGGAAGTCGCGCACGCTCTCGTACTCGAGTCGGGTCTGGCGGTTGTACTCGTCGCTCAGCGCGCTGTCGCAGTGGCGGTCGGGAAACAGCGAGATCAGCCGGCTGATGGCGGACTGGATCATGTGGATGCTGGTCGATTCCAGCGGCTCCATGAAGCCGCTGGCCAGGCCCAGCGCCACGCAGTTGCGGCTCCAGCTCCTGCGCCGCATGCCGGTGGTGAAGCGCAGCATGCGCGGCTCGGCCAGCGCCTCGCCGTCCAGGTGCGCAAGCAGAGTGGCGGTGGCCTCGTCGTCGCTGATGTACTCGCTGCAGTACACGTGGCCGTTGCCGTTGCGATGCTGCAACGGAATGCGCCATTGCCAGCCGGCCGCGCGGGCGCTGGCCTGCGTGTACGGCCGCATCGGCGCCACCCTTGCGCTGGCCACGGCCACCGCGCGATCGCAGGGCAGCCACTGCTGCCAGTTGTCGTAGCCGCTCTTGAGGGCGCCCTCGATCAGCAGGCCGCGGAAGCCCGAGCAGTCGATGAACAGATCGCCGTCGACGATCTCGCCGCTGCCAAGCTGCAGCGATTCGATGAAGCCATCCTCGGCGCGCAGGCGCACGTCGACGATCTTCCCCTCGATCCGCTGCACATGACCCGGATCGCAGGTGGCGCGCAGGTACTGCCCGTACAGCCCGGCATCGAGGTGGTAGGCATAGCGCACGCCGGTGAGCGGGCTGCTGCCCACGCGCTCCATGCGGCCGAAGCGCATCTGGCGGCAGGCCTGCGCGTTGATCGAGTAGCTCCACAAATCGGGCGCGTCATTGCCGCGTTGCTGGCGGTCGCGAAGCCAGTAATGCTGGAACGGCACCAGCCCCAGCGGCAGGCCGAGGTCGCCGAAGGCGTGCAGGTAGGAGTCGCCGATGCGCCGCCAGTCGTTGAACTCGATGCCCAGCTTGAAGGTGCCGTGCACGGCGCGCAGCATGGTGTCTTCGTCGATGCCGAGGAACTGGTTGATGTGACGAATCTGCGGAATGGTGGCCTCGCCCACGCCGACCGTGCCGATCTCGTCAGACTCGATCAGGCGGATCGACAGCGTCGGTCCGAACGCCTTGGCAAGCAGCGCGGCGGCCATCCAGCCGGCGGTGCCGCCCCCGACGATGACCACGCGCTGGATCGGATGCGGCTGCATGGTGTTGTCCCGGTTGCGATGAAAGCTGCTGGTTAGCGGCTGACCGGCCGCCTGTCAAAAAAAAAGCCCCGTTGGATGCACTCAACGGGGCCGGTGGGGAGGTAAGCCCTGCGGCTTACTTGAACTTGTAGGAGACGCCCACCTCGTAACGGCGACCGTAGCGCTCCCAGGTCTGCACCTGGCGCGGATCGTTGTTCTGGTACGTGGTGAACACCTTGTTCGACAGATTGGAGCCCTGCGCGATGATCGTCAGGCCGTCCAGCGGGCCGTGGTCGAAGGTGTAGCTGACCTGTGCGTCATACGTGCTGCCGCCACCCACCGTCTGCAGGATGCGCGAGGCACTGATGCCCGACACCTCGCCCAGGAAGCTGGAGCGGTAGCTGTCGCTCACGCGCGCCTCGAAGCCGGCATGCTGGTAGTACAGCGTGCCGTTGGCAACCCACTTGGACAGGCCCGGCACCGTGATCGGTTCGGGATTGCCCGGATAGACCAGCGAGCTCTTGGTGCGGTTGCCGGTGACGATGACGCCGAAGCCGTCCAGTGCCGGCGTGATCAGGCCAGCCGGCAGGTTCAACGTGACCTGTGCACCCTTCACGTAGCCGCGGCCGTCGTTCTGCGGGCCGGACACCGTGCCGAGCGTCGTGCCGAGCTGCGCCAGCTGGGCCGGCGTCAGGCCGAACGGCAGGAACGAGCTGAAGTCGTACAGGAACGCCGAGTTCGGGTTGATGTAGTCGTGCAGGGCGATGAAGTAGCCCGACAGCGCGAAGTAGCCACCGCCGCCGGTACGGCACAGGTCCGAGTTCTTGTTGTCGGCCGAGTTGCAGGCAAAGCCCGACGAGCTGCCCGAGAAGTAGTGCTCGTAGCTGACGTTGTAGTTGTCGGCCATCGTCGGCTTCAGCTTCGGGTTGCCACCCGAGGCGCTGAAGTAGGCCTGGTTCGGATCGGTCGACGTCAGGTGGGTGATGTTGCCGCTCACCGCCAGGCTGGCGTTCATCTGGTCCATGCGCGCACGGGCCAGCGTGCGGGCCGCGCTGACGCGCACGTCGTCGTTGTCGGTGAGGCCGAAGATCAGGTTGGCGCTCGGCAGGTACTTGTTGTAGCTGGTGCTGCCGCTCACCGGGATCAGCGTGATCGCGTTGCCGGTGACCGAACTGCCCGGCGCCACGCGCTCGCCCGACGCACGCTGCGAGGTGTGCTGCATCTGCACGCCGAAGTTGCCGCGCAGCGAGACGTTGCCCAGGTAGGTGTCCAGGTTGAACTGGAAGTACGGCGTCAGCACTTTCTCGCGCACCTTCCAGTCCGGCGGCATCGACAGCGACGACCCGAAGGTCGGCACGCCGACCAGGGTGCCATTGGCGATCAGGTCCAGCGGGTTGTAGCAAAGCTGCTGGCTGATGCCCATCCAGGCCAGCGGGCTGCAATCGGTGCCGCTGTACGGTGCCGAGGTGACCGCATTGCCGCCACTGATGGTGCCGCCGCCCAGGGTCAGGAAGGTCTGGTCGATGTGGTAGGTCTTGTTGCGCGTGCTGTGCGCCACGCCGAACTCCAGGCTGGAGAACGGACCGCTGGCGAAGTCGCGCTGCACGCTCAGCTTGAGGTTGGCCAGGTAGTCGACGGTGTGCGGCGCGTTGATGAAGCCGGCCTGCACCACGTCGTTGCCGCCGCCCCAGCCCTGCGGATCGGTCAGCATCACGCCGTTGGTGTAATCCAGCGACGGGTTGAGGTAGAGCAGGCCGTTGCTGCGCTCGACGAAGCCGATGGTGTCGGTCGCGCCGTTGCTGGCGTAGCCGGTGCCAGAGTAGCTCTCCAGGTTGATGTCGTCGCGGGTAGCGCGGGAGTAGTTGCCCACCAGATCCGCCGACCAGTCATCGTTGAAGTGGAACTTGTTGTCCCAGTTGAAGTTGTACACGCGCGCCGAGGTGGCATTGTAGTCGTTGCGGATCACCGGCTTGACATTGCTGTAGGTGCCGCTGGTGATCAGGCCGTTCTCCACGGTACCGCCCGGCTGCAACTGGGCCGCGCTCCAGAGCAGCGGAAACTCCATGCCCTTGGCCTGCTGCACTTCCTTGAAGTTGGTGTACGTCATGTCGATCGTGCCGGTGTAGTGCTCGTTCGGCTGCCACTGGAACGTGGCGAGCAGACCGTTGCGCTTCATCGTGTCGGAGATGCCGTAGTTCTTCGCGCCGCCCACCACCGCATTGCCGTTGGCGTCGGTCGGATAACCCCAGGGAGCCTGGTGCTCGATCTGCGCCGGGTTCTTCTCGAAATCCACACCCAGCGTGACGCCCACGGTATGGTCGGCGAACTGGTTCACCCACACGCCGTTGAGGTTGTAGCCCCGGTCGCTGACGCCCGGGCCCTTGGACAGCTGCGACATGTCGTTCCAGATGTAGCGCGCGTTGACCGCGGCTTCCGGCTTGTTCTTCTCCAGCGGACGGATGGTCTGCATGTCGACCGTGCCGGCGAGACCCTGGCCGATCAGGTTGGCCTGCGGGCTCAGGTGCACCACCACCGTGTTGAACCAGCTCGACGGGTACTGGTCGAACTGCACGTCGCGGTTGTTGGAGGTGGACACCTGCTGGCCGCCGTTGACCAGCGCGGTGGAGAAGTCCGGACCGAGGCCGTGGATGGTCAGCACCTGCGGGCGACCGCTCACTTCCTGCACGGCCAGACCCGGCAGGCGGCCGAGCGTGTCGGCGATCGAGACGCCCGGCAGCTTGCCGATCTGCTCGGCGGAGACGGCCTCGACGATCGAGTCGGCATTGCGCTTGACCGCGGTGGAGTTTTCCAGGCTGCTGACGAAGCCGTGCACTTCCACGGCCTGCAACTGCTTGGTGGCGCCGCGCTTGGCGTCCGCCTTCTTGCCGTCCTTGCCCTGCGTGGACGAGTCGGTGTTCTTTGCGCTGTCGGTGGACTGCGGGCCGGCTGCCGCCGCGGCATCCGCCTGCGCGTGCGTTGCCACCATGAACATGGCCGATGCCAGCGCCGCGCTGAGCAGATTGCGCTTGAGATTCAACATGTACGCCTCCCCTTGGAAAATCGATTTTGATTTCGCCGGGAGTGCCGTTGGATTCGAATCCGGCCTGCCCGTTGCGAACGACGTTGTGAATGTGCCGTCGGGGCGGGATGTTAGCCCTGCGCCCGGGCATGCAGCGCAAACTTGCATACGTATTCATAACAATCCGTCATGCCGCTATCACATTGTTGCAATTGAAATTTTTTCTTGCGGCGACGCAATATTCATTTGGCGAAAACCGTCAACTTCCATTGCTATTGAAGGATTCCTGTCATTGATGCGTTGCCGCAAATCGGTCGCTGCGGTTGGGGTCCTGTCGACGTCGGTACGCGCTCCGGCGTGGCGACGCGCGACGGCCCGTGCCAGCCAGTTGGCGTGGAGTGGCGGGTTGTCGCGAGAGTGTTTCCCGGGCGGTCCGGGAGGTGTGGCATGGACGTCTGGACGTCCAACTGTCGTCATGTCCTCTCTCTGTCGATGGCGCCATGCCGCGCCGTGTGGATGGCCTGCCGAAACGGCCGGGCCGTTGGGTTGCGTGTCGTTTTCACTCTTGCCACGACGCCACGCGCACTGCTCGTTGAGTACTGCGGATGGGGCCTCCGCGCTGCGGCGCGGAACATGGGTGGGGCTGTCGCGTGCCGGGATCGATGCGGCGACGCACCATGCGCCGCAAGGGCTGCGGGGCATCGACCGTTTGCCATGAATACGTATGCAGGGTGGTCGGAAGCGGGGGGAGGGGCGATTAAGCTGCCCGCCACCGCTGCCTCGCGCAGCACGCGCGGCCCAACCGGGGGCGCCGCGCGGACGTCGGGATCAATGCATGCACAAGCAACCGTGGTGGCGCGGAGCCGTCATCTACCAGATCTACCCGCGCAGCTTCCTCGATACCAACGGTGACGGCGTCGGCGACCTGCCGGGGATCATCGAGCGGCTCGACTACGTGGCCGGGCTCGGGGTGGAGGCGATCTGGATCGCACCGTTCTTCAAGTCGCCGATGGCCGATTTCGGCTACGACATCGCCGACTACCGCGACGTCGATCCGCTGTTCGGCACGCTGGACGATTTCGACCGCCTGCTCGCCAAGGCGCACTCGCTCGGCCTGAAGGTGATGATCGACCAGGTGCTCAGCCACACCTCGATCGAGCACGCGTGGTTCCAGGAAAGCCGGGCCAGCCGCGACAACCCGAAGGCCGACTGGTACGTGTGGGCTGACGCCAGGGAAGACGGCACGCCGCCGAACAACTGGCTGTCGCTGTTCGGCGGTTGCGCCTGGCAGTGGGAGCCGCGGCGCGGCCAGTACTACCTGCACAACTTCCTCACCTCGCAGCCGGACCTCAACTTCCACAATCCGGCGGTGCGCACGGCGATCCTGGACAGCGTGAAGTTCTGGCTCGACCGCGGCGTCGACGGTCTGCGCCTGGACGCGATCAACTTCTGCTTCCACGACGCGCAGCTGCGCGACAACCCGCCCAAGCCGCCGTGCGAGCGGGTGGGCCGCGGCTTCAGCCCGGACAACCCGTACGCGTTCCAGCGCCACTGGTACAACAACACGCAGCCGGAGAACCTGGCGTTTCTGGAGGAGCTGCGCGCGCTGCTGGACCGCTACGATGACGTGGCCGCGTTGGGCGAGATTTCCTCGGAAGATTCGCTCGCCACGATGGCCGAGTACACCTCGGGCAGGCGCCTGCACATGGGCTACAGCTTCGAGCTGCTCACCGACGATTTCAGCGCCGCGTACATCCGCGGCACGGTCGAGCGGCTGGATGCGCAGATGACCGAAGGCTGGCCGTGCTGGGCGATCTCCAACCACGACGTGGAGCGCGTGCTGTCGCGCTGGGGCAACGGCGACGCCTCGCCGCGGCTGGCCAACCTGCTCACCGCGATGGTCTGCTCACTGCGCGGCTCGGTGTGCGTGTATCAGGGCGAGGAACTGGCGCTGACCGAGGCCGAGGTGCCGTACGAGGCGCTGCGCGATCCCTACGGCATCGCCTTCTGGCCCACCTTCAAGGGCCGCGACGGCTGCCGCACGCCGATGCCGTGGAACGATCGTCCGCATGCCGGTTTCAGCAGCGCGCCGCCGTGGCTGCCGGTGCCGGTGGACCACGCGTCGCGCTCGGTGCAGCATCAGGAGACCGACCCGGCCTCGGCACTGCACGGCTTCCGCACCTTCATGCACTGGCGTCACCGGCAGCCGGCGCTGTGCAGGGGCGACATCCGCTTCGTCGATGCGCCCGAGCCGGTGCTCGCGTTCACCCGCACGCTCGATGGCCAGACGGCGTTTGCCGCCTTCAACCTGGGCGCGCAGCCGGTGTCGCTGGACGTGTCGGCACTGGGGACGCTGGTGCCGCTGGAAGGCCATGGGCTGGCACAGGGCACGCTCTCTGGTGGCACGCTGCAGCTGCCCGCGCATGCGGTGATGTACGCCCGGGTCGACTGAGCGGCGCCGGATCCGCAGCGAGCCGCCTGTAGGAGGGGCCTTCGGCCCCGACGCTCCGGCCATGGCGCAGAGCGTCGCGACTGAAGTCGCTCCCACAGCTGAGGCGGGTTATCTGTGGGAGGGGCTTCAGCCCCGACGCTTTCCCGAGATCACTCAGATCCCCGCGTACCACTCGTAGCCGTAGTCTTCCCAGTAGCCGCCCTTGCCGCCGGCGATGTGCTCGAACGAATCCACCAGCTCGATGCGGGCGATGTACTTGGCCTGCTTGTAGCCGAGCTGGCGGCTCACCCGCAGGCGCAGCGGGGCGCCGTTCTTGATCGGCAGCGGCTGGTTGTTGAGGCCCCAGGCGAGCAGCGTCTGCGGGTGGCGGGCTTCGGGAAGGTCCACGCTCTCGTAGTACGGCTCGCCGGGGTCCATCTCGTCGTAGCAGTGGAATACCACGTAGCGCGCGCCGGCTTTCACGCCCACCCGGTCCAGCACGTGCGACAGCCGCGTGCCGTGCCACTTGCCGATCGCGCTCCAGCCTTCCACGCAGTCGTGGCGGGTGATCTGCGCCACCTGCTCGATCTGCCTGAGGTCGTCGATGGAGAACGACAGCGGACGATCCACCAGCCCGCCGACCTGCAGCCGGTAGTCGCGGAAGCCGTTGGCCAGCAGCGCCTGGTAGGCCTCGGTGGTGGGCATGGCGGTGCCGTTGGAGCGGAACACCGGCGAAAGGTCGGCCTCGGTGTACTCCTTCGCCATCGCGCTGGACGGCGCCAGCAACGTCTGCACGCGGCGGTTGAGGCCCTGTGCCTTGTTCAGCACCTTCGGGCCCCAGTCGCTCTGCGAGATGCGGTCGCAGCCAGCGACGATGACACCGGCGGTGCCCATGATGGCCATGCGAATGAAGGAGCGGCGATCAGTCATGGTCTTTCTCCGCGTCGGCGGCGACGGTGTCGGCGGGCGGCGTGAGGTCCACCTTGTACCAGCCGGTGATCATCCCGCGCAGCTGGTTGAACGCGCCGCTGATCAACACCTCGAACACGTGGATCAGCACGAAGGCGACGAAGCCCCACGCGATGATGAAGTGGATGGTGCGCGCACTCTGCCGCCCGCCCACCGCCTCCACCAGCGGCGACAGCACCGCGTCCAGGCGTGGCGACATCGCCAGCCCCATCAGCACCACGCCGATGCCGAACACGAAGATCACCACGAGGTAGGCCAGCCGCTGCAGGATGTTGTAGCGCAGGGCTTCCGCGCCGTGCGGATGCTTGAACTTGAGGTGGTCGACGATCGAGCGGCCGATGCCACGCCAGTCGGCGCGCGTGGGAATCAGGTCGCGCTGCAGGTGTTTCTTCGCAATCGAGTAGCCCAGGTAGCACAGGCCGTTGAGCACGAAGATCCACGCGAAGAAGAAGTGCCACTGCCGCCCCATCGCCAGCCAGCGCGAGCCGGGCACGGTGAGCCACGAGGGGAAGCCGCGCACCCGCGGCGTGCTGTCCGGCCCGTCGGACACGCCGAGCACGCCGGTGGTGATGAACTCGTGCCGGCCCAGCCGGGTGACTCCGACCAGCTGCCCGTTGGCATCCCGCCGCGCGTCCAGCGAGAGGATTTCCTTGCCCGGATCGGAGCGGTTGCCCCAGTACAGGCTCGGGTGCGCATTGAAGATCTGCAGGCCGCTGAAGAACATGATCGACAGCGCGACCACGTTGACCCAGTGCATGATGCGGATTGGCCAGGTGTGGCGGTAGACCAGCCGGCTGCATATCTTGCCGGCCGCCGCTGCGGTGGTCATGGAGGGCGACGCGGCATCGGTCGTGCTTTCCAGATGCACGTTCATGGTCTCCCCCAGTCGGAACGGCCGAATCGGCGGATGCGGCTTAGTGTAGCGCCGCGTGAAACTGCTCATGTGCCCCCTCGCGGACGCTGGTTGTCGTAAGCCGGGCCGCGCGGCCGACGCGGCGCGCCTCGCAGGTGCGCTGGCCAGTGCCAGGGCTTCCGGGCATGGTCTGTTGCAACCCATTCGGTGCAAGGCGGACGGCGGTTACACCGGCACGTCGAGTGCGCGTGGCAGGCCGGAACCCGGATTTCACGCACAGGAGCGTATTCATGCCGGGTTGGCCGGGCGATTTCGCTGGAGGTCGCCGCTGCGCCATGACTGCCAACGCCCGCGGCCGCCGTGTCGACGCCGACAGCATCTTCCACCGGAGCCGAGCGTCTTGAAGATCGAGCAAAGATCGACCTTTCACCCCCCGGTACGCACCACGTCGACCGCCACCCGCGACGGCTCGCTGGCCGGCCACGAAGGTGAAGAACCCACCCTGCGTGGCGAACTGTTCAGTGCCGAGCAGATGGAGCTGCACGGCGTGCTGCTGGCACGACGGCACCGGCTCAGCCCCCGCTCCACCTCCGATCGCCTGCTGCGCCGGCTGGACGAGAACGACCGCGTGCTCGCCGAGGCCTGCGAGGCACTCACGGCCGCCTCGCAGGCCAGTCGCCGCGTATCGCCGGCGGGCGAATGGCTGCTGGACAACTACTACTTGGTCGAGGAGCAGATCCGCACCGCCCAGCGACATCTGCCCAGAGGCTACAACCGCGAGCTGCCGCGGCTGGCCGACAGCGGTGACGAGGGCTGGCCGCGTGTGTACGAGCTGGCGCTGGAAATCATTTCGCACGGCGATGGCCGGGTGGACGACGACAGCCTAGGCCGATTCATCACTGCCTATCAGGGCATCCAGCCGCTCACGCTCGGCGAGCTGTGGGCAATCCCGATCATGTTGCGACTGGCGTTGATCGAGAACCTGCGCCGTGTGGCCGCACGGGTGATCGCCGATGGCAACTATCGCGAGATGGCCCGCCAATGGGCCGACACCATCACCGAGATCGCCGAGCACGATCCCAAGAGCGTGGTGCTAGGTGTGGCCGACATGGCGCGTTCGAACCCGCCGATGGCCAGCGCGTTCGTGGCCGAGCTGGCGCGCCGGCTGCAGGGACAGGGCCCGGGCCTGGCGATGCCGCTGAGCTGGCTGGAGCAGCGGCTCGCCGAGAGCGGCTCCAGCGTCGAGCACCAGGTGCAGATCGAGGCGCAGCAGCAGGCCGCCGACCAGGTGTCGATCGGCAACAGCATCGGCAGCCTGCGTCATCTGGCGGCGGTGGACTGGCACGCCTTCGTCGAGCGCCTGAGCGTGGTGGAGAATCTGCTGCGCAGCGACCCGGCCGGCATCCACGCGGCGATGGACTTCGCCACGCGCGATCACTATCGCCATGTGATCGAACGCCTGGCGCGGCGCAGCGGGCGCTCCGAGCCGGACGTGGCGCAGAGCGCGCTGGCGCTGGCGCATCGCGCCGCGGCGGTGGATGCGGCGCCGGGCATCGAGGCGCACGTGGGCTACTATCTCGTGGACGACGGACGCGCCGAGCTCGAACGGGTGGTGAAGCTGCGCTCCGGTCCGCTGGCGCGGTTCGGCCGGCGCGTGGCGCACGCGCCGCTGCCGGCCTATCTCGGCCTGATCGCGTTGCTGACCGTGCTGTTGGCCGAGCCGCTGCTGGAGGCCATGGTGCAGAACCATGCGCCGCTGTGGGCGCTGCTGCTGCTGGCGCTGCCCGCGCTGCTGGTGGTGAGCCAGCTGGCGACCGGGCTGGTGAACTGGCTGGTGACCGTGTTCGCGCCGCCGGCGCTGCTGCCGAAGATGGATTTCTCCGAAGGCCTGCCGGACCACGCGCGCACGCTGGTGGTGATCCCCAGCCTGTTCGCAAGCCTGGACGACGTCGACGAACTGGTCGATGCACTGGAAGTGCGTTACCTGGCCAATCGCGATCCCAACCTGCACTTCGGCCTGCTCAGCGATTTCACCGACGCAGTCACCGAAACCACGCCGCAGGACGCCGCGTTGCTGGCGCGGGCCAAGGCGCGCATCGAGACGCTCAACACGACCTACGCCGGCGGCACCGGCGAGCGGTTCTTTCTGTTCCACCGACCGCGCGTCTACCACGCACCCGATCGCCTGTGGATGGGCCGCGAGCGCAAGCGCGGCAAGCTGGCCGACCTCAACGCCCTGTTGCGCGGCGGCGGACACGAGCCGTTTGTGCTGATCGTCGGCGAGTTGGCCGCGTTGCACGGCATTGCCTACGTGATCACGCTGGATTCGGATACCGAGCTGCCGCGCGACGCGGCGCGGCGCTTCGCCAGTGCCATGGCCCATCCGCTCAATCGCCCGGTGTACGACGCCGCGCGCGGTCGCGTGGTGCGTGGCTACGGCATCCTGCAGCCGCGGGTGGGGGTGAGCCTGCCCAGCGCCGCGCGTTCGCGCTATGCGCAGCTGTTCGGCAGCGAGGCCGGCATCGATCCGTATACGCGCATGGTGTCGGACGTCTACCAGGACCTGTTCGGCGAAGGCTCGTTCATCGGCAAGGGCATCTATCACGTCGATGCGTTCCGCCTGGCGCTGGAACAGCGCTTTCCCGACAACGCCATCCTCAGCCACGACCTGATCGAGGGCGCCTTCGCACGCGCCGGCCTGCTCTCCGACGTGCAGCTGTACGAGCCATATCCGTCGGGCTACCTGGCCGACTGCCAGCGGCGGCATCGCTGGATCCGCGGTGACTGGCAGATCCTGCCGTGGCTGTTGCCGCGCGCGCCCGGGCCGCACGGCTGGCAGCGCAATCCGCTGTCGGCGCTGTCGCGCTGGAAGATCCTGGACAACCTGCGCCGCAGCCTGGTGCCGGCCGCTTTCGTGCTGCTGTTGCTGGTGGGCTGGCTCGGTGTGGCGCAGGTAGTGTCGTGGACGGTGGCGATCCTCGGCCTGGTGGTGCTGATGCCGGTGCTGGGCACCATGCTGGTGCTGGTGCAGAAATCGCCCGATGTGCTGTGGCGCGCACATCTGCGTGTGGTGCTGCGCGCAGGCATCGCGCAGGGCATGCGTGCGGGATTCTGGGTGATGACGCTGCCGCACGAGGCGCTCTACAGCCTCGATGCGGTGATGCGCAGCCTGTGGCGGATGGGCGTGAGCCGGCGCCATCTGCTGCAGTGGCGGGCGTCGCGCGACTGCACGCAGGATGCGCGCGGCCCGTTGGCGCAGGTGCTGCGCCGGATGTGGATCAATCCTGCGCTGGCGATCGCCGCGGCGGTGGCGCTGGCCGTGCTGCGCCTGCCGGCGCTGCCGGTGGCCGTGCCGTTGCTTGCGCTGTGGGCGCTGGCGCCGGGGCTGGTATGGTTTTCCGGCCAGCCGCGTCGGCGCGAGGTGTTCGCGCCCACTGCCACTCAGCAGCGCTTCCTGCGCATGCTGGCACGGCGCATCTGGGGCTTCTTCGAGGTGCACGTGGGCAGCCACGACAATGCGCTGCCGCCGGACAACATGCAGGAGCATCCGACCGAGGCGATCGCCCATCGCACCTCGCCGACCAACATCGGGCTGGCGCTGCTGTCCAACCTGGCCGCCTACGACTTCGGCTACATCACCGCCGGCCGGCTGATCCAGCGCACCGCCGACACGCTGCACACCATGCAGGGGCTGGCGCGCTACCGCGGGCATTTCTTCAACTGGTACGACACCGTATCGCTGCAGCCGCTGGCGCCGCAGTACGTGTCGAGCGTGGACAGCGGCAACCTGGCCGGCCACCTGCTGACCCTGCGCCCCGGGCTGCTCGCCCTGATCGACGCGCCGGTGTTCCATTCGCGCCTGCTCGACGGCCTCGCCGACACCCTCGACCTGCTGGCCGGCGCGAGGCCGGACGACGACTTCCTGGTCGCCGCCTGTGGCGAGTTGCTGCAGCGACTGGACGAGGCGCGCGAGGCGCCGCCGCGCACGCTGGTGCAGGCCCGCGATGCGGTGCGTCCGATCCACGCCGGCGTCCTCGCCATGCGCACGCACGTGCCGGCCGACGATGCGCGCGACGAGGCCGCACTCTGGTACGGCCGGCTGGTGGAGCAGGTGGGCGATGTGTTCGGTGAGCTGGACTATCTGTCGGACGCCGCGCCGACGGCGGGCATGCCCACGCTGCGCCAGCTCGCGACGTACGCGGCGCCGATGGCTCCGGGAACCGACTGCGTGGCCGATCGCGCTTGCGCGCGCGTCGGCGAGCTGGGCCAGCTCGCCCGCCTCGCCGGCGACATGGCGGTGATGGATTTCAGCTTTCTCTACGACCGCCGGCGCGACCTGCTCAGCATCGGCTACAACGTCGACGAGCGTCGCCTCGACGCCGGCTTCTACGACCTGCTCGCCTCCGAGGCGCGGTTGGCCAACTACGTGGCGATCGTCCAGGGCCAGTTGCCGCAGGAGAGCTGGTTCACGCTGGGACGCCTGCTCACCACCACCACGCGCGGTCGGCCGGTGCTGCTGTCGTGGACCGGCTCGATGTTCGAATACCTGATGCCGATGCTGGTGATGCCTAGCATCGAGGGCACGCTGCTGGACGAGACCTGCCACGCCGCGGTGGCGCGGCAGATCGAGTACGGCCAGCAGCTCGGCGTGCCGTGGGGCGTGTCCGAGTCGGGCTACAACACGGTCGACGTGCAGCTCAATTACCAGTACCGGGCGTTCGGCGTGCCCGGGCTGGGCCTCAAGCGCGGGCTGGGCGACGACGTGGTGGTGGCGCCCTACGCCAGCACCATGGCGATGATGGTGGCGCCCGCCGCGGCCTGCGCCAACCTCGAACGACTGGCGCAGGAGGATCGCCTGGGCCGCTTCGGTTTCTACGAGGCGATCGACTACACCCCCGCGCGCCTGCCGCACGGCCAGAGCGCCGTGGTGGTGCGTTCGTTCATGGCGCACCACCAGGGCATGAGCCTGCTGTCGCTGGCCCACGCGCTGCTGGACCAGCCGATGCAGAAGCGCTTCGAGGCCGATCCGCAGTTCCGCGCCGGCGCGCTGCTGCTGCAGGAGCGTGTGCCGGAGACGGCGGCCGAATACCGCCATGCCACCGGCTTCCCGATCCAGCCGGTGGACGCCGCCACAGCCGAAGGCACGCTGCGCGTGTTCACCGATCCGGACATGCCGCGCCCGGCCGTGCAACTGCTCTCCAACGGCCGCTACCACGTGATGGTGAGCAGCGGCGGCGGTGGCTACAGCCGTCTGCGCGATATGGCGGTGACGCGCTGGCACGAGGACATCAGCAGCGATCACTGGGGCCAGTTCTGCTACCTGCGCGACGTGGAAACCGGCGCGTTCTGGTCCACCGCGCACCAGCCCACGCTGCACCAACCGGAGCATTTCGAGGCGATCTTCTCCGATGCGCGCGCCGAGTTCCGCGTGCGCGAGCGCGATTACGACGCGCACACCGAGATCGTCGTCTCGCCCGAGGACGACATCGAGCTGCGTCGCGTGCGCCTGACCAACCGCGGCCGCACCGCGCGCACCATCGAGATCACCACCTATGCCGAGGTGGTGATTGCGCCGGCGGCGGCCGACGCAGCGCACCCGGCCTTCAGCAACCTGTTCGTGCAGACCGCCTGGCTGCCCGCGGCGCAGGCGCTGATCTGCACGCGCCGGCCGCGCTCGGCCACCGAGGCGGTGCCGTGGATGTGTCACCTGATGGCGGTGCACGACGCGCGGGTGGAGTCGCTGTCGTACGAGACCGATCGCGCCGCCTTCATCGGCCGCGGCCGCAGCCTGGCCCGGCCCAGGGCGCTGAGCGACCGGCTGCAGGTGCAGCTGGGCAACAGCGACGGCTCGGTGCTCGATCCCATCGTGGCGATCCGCTGCCGCATCACGCTGGCACCGGAGCAGTCGGCCACCATCGACATCGTCACCGGCGCGGCCGACAGCGATGAGGCCTGCCGGCATCTGGCCGAGAAGTACCGCGACCGCCACATCGCCGACCGCGTGTTCGACCTGGCCTGGACCCACAGCCAGGTCTTGCTGCAGCAGCTCAATGCCGGGCCGGGCGACGCGCGGCTGTACGAGCGCATGGCCGCGTCGATCATCTACGCGAACACTTCGCTGCGCGCCGAGCCGGGCGTGCTGCAGGCGAACCGGCGCGGGCAGTCCGGGCTGTGGGGGCAATCAATTTCCGGCGACCTGCCGATCGTGCTGCTGCGCATGACCGACCCGGCCAACATCGAGCTGGTGCGCCAGCTGGTGCAGGCCCATGCCTACTGGCGGCTCAAGGGACTGGCGGTGGATCTGGTGATCTGGAACGAGGATCAGGCCGGCTATCGCCAGCTGTTGCAGGACCTGATCATGGGTCTGATCGCCTCGGGTACCGAGGCGAGCCTGATCGATCGTACCGGCGGCATCTTCGTGCGCCCCGCACAGCAGCTGTCGGTGGAGGATCGGGTGCTGGTGCGCTCGGTGGCACGGGTAGTGCTCAGCGATACCCGCGGCTCGCTCGCCGAGCAGCTGTCGCGACGCCGGGTGGAACCACCACTGCCGCGCTTCGATCCCACCCGCATCCATCTGCCCGAGCCGGTTGCCACGGACGCCACCGTCGACCCGCAGCTGGCCACGTTGCAGCTGGCCAACGCCTACGGCGGCTTCAGCGCCGATGGAAGCGAGTACGTGATCGTGCTGCTCCCGGGCAGCCCCACACCCGCGCCGTGGTGCAACGTGCTGGCCAATCCCGGCTTTGGCTGCGTGATCTCCGAGAGCGGCGGCGCCTGTACGTGGAGCGAGAACGCGCACGAGTTCCGCCTCACGCCGTGGCACAACGATCCGGTGACCGATGCCAGCGGCGAGGCGATCTACCTGCGCGACGAGGAGAGCGGTCACTATTGGTCGCCCACGCCGCTGCCGCGTCGCGGTACTGGCCGCTACGTCACGCGCCACGGCTTCGGCTACTCGGTGTTCGAGCACGTCGAGGACGGCATCGAATCGGAGCTGTGGGTATACGTGGCACTGCATGCGCCGATGAAGTTCTCGGTGCTGCGCCTGCGCAATACCACCCGCCAGCCGCGCCGGTTGTCGGCCACCGGCTACGTGGAGTGGGTGCTGGGCGATGTGCGCGCGAAGTCGGCGATGCACGTGGTCACCGAATCGGACCCGGCCACTGGTGCACTGTTCGCCCGCAACGCCTACCAGATGGACTTCAGCGGCCGGGTGGGCTTCTTCGACGTCGACGGCGGCGCGCGCAGCGTCACCGGCGACCGTCGCGAGTTCCTCGGCCGCAACGGCAACATGCGCGCGCCGGCGGCGATGGGGCAGGGCGGCTTGTCCGGGCGGCTCGGCCCGGGGCTGGATCCCTGCGGGGCGATCCAGGTGCCGTTCGAGCTGGCGCCGGGCGAAACGCGCGAGGTGGTATTCCGGCTCGGCGCCGCGCACGATCAGTCGGTCGCCAGCGACCTGGTGCAGCGCTTTCGCGGCTCGGCGGCGGCGGCCGCGGCGCTCGACGAGGTGCGCATGCACTGGCACTGGACGCTGGGCAAGGTGCAGGTGCGCACGCCCGATCCAGCCGTGAACGTGCTCGCCAATGGCTGGCTGATGTACCAGGTGATCGCCTCGCGCTTCTGGGCGCGCAGCGGGTACTACCAGTCCGGCGGTGCATTCGGTTTCCGCGACCAGCTGCAGGACACCATGGCGATGATCCACGCCAGCCCGTACAGCGCGCGCCGGCATTTGCTGCTCAGCGCGG
The DNA here is from genome assembly GCF_049445995.1 of Dyella sp. KRB-257. Classification (NCBI taxonomy): domain Bacteria; kingdom Pseudomonadati; phylum Pseudomonadota; class Gammaproteobacteria; order Lysobacterales; family Rhodanobacteraceae; genus Dyella; species Dyella sp. KRB-257. The sequence goes on from NZ_JBMSDZ010000004.1 coordinate 120,877, forward strand.
CGCACCAGTTCGTCGAGGGCGACGTGCAGCACTGGTGGCATCCGCCCATGGATCGTGGCGTGCGCACGCACTGTTCGGACGACTACCTGTGGTTGGCGCTCGCTACCAGCCACTACGTGCTCGCCACCGCCGATACCGGCGTGCTGGACGAGCGCGTGGCCTATATCGAAGGCCGCGCGGTGAAGCGCGAGGAGGAGTCGTACTACGACCTGCCCACGCACTCCGAGCAATCGGCCACGCTGTACGAGCACTGCGTGCGCGCCATTGAGCATAGCCGTCCGCGCGGCCCGCACGGACTGCCACTGATCGGCACCGGAGACTGGAACGACGGCATGAACCGCGTCGGCGAGCGGGGACGTGGCGAAAGCGTCTGGCTGGGCTTCTTCCTGCACGAGGTGCTCAACCGCTTTGCCGTCACCGCGCGTCGGCATGGCGACGCGCCATTCGCCGAGCTGTGCGAGATGGAGGCGGCGGCCCTGCGCGATGCGCTGGAAGCCCACGGCTGGGATGGAGCCTGGTATCGCCGCGCCTATTTCGATGACGGCACGCCGCTGGGTTCCAGCGCTAACCTCGAATGCCGCATCGACTCGATCGCACAGAGCTGGTCGGTGCTGTCCGGCGCGGCGCCGGACGCGCGCCGGCGGCAGGCGATGGAATCGCTCGACACGCACCTGGTGAAGCGGCGTGCGGGGCTGATCCAGCTGCTGGAGCCGCCGTTCGATCGTTCCGACCTCGACCCGGGCTACATCAAGGGCTACGTGCCGGGCGTGCGCGAGAACGGTGGCCAGTACACGCACGCCGCGGTGTGGGCCACGATGGCCTTCGCGGCGCTCGGTGACGGTGCCCGCGCGTGGGAGCTGCTGGGCATGATCAACCCGGTCAACCACGGCAGCGGCGCGGGCGACATCGAGGTGTACAAGGTGGAGCCCTACGTGGTCGCCGCCGACGTCTACGGCGTGCCGCCGCACCAGGGGCGCGGCGGCTGGAGCTGGTACACCGGCTCGGCCGGCTGGATGTACCGGCTGATCGTCGAGTCGCTGCTGGGCCTGCGCATCGAGGGCGAGACCCTGCGCGTGACGCCGGTGCTGCCGCCGGGCTGGAGCGGCTTCGAGCTGGCGTACCGGCATCGCGAAACCGACTACCGCATCATCGTGCGACCCGGCGACGTGGCCGGCGCGGCGCCGCGCATCGTCGTCAACGGTGTGCCGATCGAAGGCGAGGTGGTGGCGCTGGTCGACGACGGCGGCGAGCACCGCATCGAGATCGCGCCGTGAGGCCTTGACGCTGCGTGCGCGCACGATCCGGATCATGCCCCGGGCCAAGCGCCGCGATGCGCGGCGCTTGGCGTTAATCTAGACATCCAACTGATCTTGTGCCGGCACCGCGCCGGTCTCCCTTCCACGACGACGGAACGCCCCGTGACCGCTTCTCCGACTCCCGACCTGACCCGGCTCCCGCAATGGCAGGCGCTGCGCGCCCACCACGAGCGCAACGGCGCGCGCCACCTGCGCGAGCTGTTCGCCGCCGACCCCACCCGCGGCGAACGCCTCACCGCCGAGGCGGCCGGGCTGTACATGGATTACTCCAGGCAGCGCGTCGATGACGAGACGCTGCATCTGCTGTGCGGCCTGGCCGTGGCCTGCGGCCTGGAGACGCGCATCGCGGCGATGTTCGACGGCGAAAAGATCAACGTCACCGAAGACCGCGCCGTGCTGCACACCGCGCTGCGCGCGCCGGCCCACGCCAAGGTGACGGTGGACGGCGAGAACGTGATCCCCGCCGTGCACGCGGTGCTGGAACGCATGGCCGCCTTCGCCGACAGGCTGCGTGGCGGTGCGTGGCTGGGCCATACCGGCAAGCGCATCCGCAACGTGGTCAACATCGGCATCGGCGGCTCGGACCTCGGCCCGGTGATGGCCTACGAGGCGCTGCGCCACTACAGCGATCGCGAGCTGACGTTCCGCTTCGTCTCCAACGTGGACGGCATCGACTTCGTCGAGGCCACGCGCGACCTGGATCCGGCCGAGACGCTGTTCATCGTCTGCTCCAAGACCTTCACCACGCTGGAGACGCTGGCCAATGCGCAGGCAGCGCGACGCTGGTGCCTGGCGGCGCTTGAGGACGAGGCGGCGATCGCCCGGCACTTCGTTGCGGTGTCCACCAACGAGAAGGAAGTGGCGAAGTTCGGCATCGACACCGCCAACATGTTCGGCTTCTGGGACTGGGTCGGCGGGCGTTATTCGATGGATTCGGCGATCGGCCTGTCGACCATGCTGGCGATCGGACCGGACGGCTTCGGCGACCTGCTCGCCGGCTTCCACGCGATGGACGAGCACTTCCGCAGCGCGCCGCTGCAGCGCAACCTGCCGGCGCTGATGGGGCTGATCGGCCTCTGGAACACCAACTTCCTCGGCGCCGAGACGGTCGCCGTGCTGCCCTACGAGCAATACCTCAAGCGCTTTCCCGCCTACCTGCAGCAGCTCACGATGGAGAGCAACGGCAAGCGCGTGACGCTGGACGGGCGCGCCGTGGACTACGCCACCGGCGCGATCTACTGGGGCGAGCCGGGCACCAACGGCCAGCACTCGTTCTACCAGCTGATCCACCAGGGCACGCGGCTGATTCCCTGCGACTTCATCGGCTTCGGTCGGCCGCTGACGCCGCTTCGCCTCCCCGACGGCAGCGATCAGCACGATCTGCTGATGGCCAACCTGATCGCCCAGGGCGAGGCGCTGGCCTTCGGCAAGAGCGCCGAGGAAGTACGCGCCGAAGGCGTGGCCGAGGCGCTGGTGCCGCACAAGACCTTCCCGGGCAACCGGCCCAGCACCACGATCCTCGCCGAACGGCTCACCCCGCACGTGCTCGGCGCGCTGGTGGCGCTATACGAGCACGCCACCTTCGTGCAGGGCGTGGTGTGGGGCGTCGACTCGTTCGACCAGTGGGGCGTGGAGCTGGGCAAGGTGCTGGCCAGGCGCACCGCCGCCGAGCTCAGCAGCGAGACCGAGCCCGAGCTCGGCCACGACAGCTCCACCAACGCGCTGATCCGCCGCTACCGCGCACTGCGCGACGGGCGCCCGGTGGACCCCGCGTAACACCCCTGGCCCCCGCGTGATGCCCCTGTAGGAGCGCACCCTGTGCGCGAATGCTCTTGGCTTTGATGTCCATCAGGAGCAAGAGCATTCGCGCACAGGGTGCGCTCCTACCCGGGAGGTTGGCGGCAAACGCATTCCGTGAACTTCTTCGAGCAACCATGAGCCCGACCCTCAGTCCTCTTGCCGGCAAGCCGGCGCCCGCCTCGATCCTCGTCGACGTGCCGCAGCTGCTCGCCGCCTACGCCGACCTGGCGCCCGACCCGTCGGTGCCCGCGCAGCGCGTGGCGTTCGGCACGTCGGGCCATCGCGGCTCCTCGCTGAGCCGCAGCTTCAACGCGGCGCACGTGCTGGCGATCAGCCAGGCGATCTGCGACTACCGCGCCATGCAGGGCATCGACGGTCCGCTGTTCGTGGCGATCGACACGCATGCGCTCTCCGCGCCGGCGTTCGAGCACGCGCTGGAAGTGTTCGCCGCCAACGGGGTCACCACCATGATCTCGGCCGGCACGCCGTACACGCCCACGCCGGTGCTGTCGCACGCGATCCTGGTCTACAACCGCGGCCGCACGGATCACCTGGCCGACGGCATCGTGCTGACACCCTCGCACAATCCGCCGGCCGACGGCGGCTACAAGTACAACCCGCCCAACGGCGGCCCGGCCGACACCGACGTCACCCGCTGGATCCAGGATCGTGCCAACGCGCTGCTGGCCGATGGGCTCAACGGCGTGCGCCGGGTGCCCTACGCGCAGGCGCGCCGCTCAGCGCGGGTGATCGAGCACGACTACGTGGCCAGCTACGTGTGCGACCTGGCGAACATCGTCGACTTCGACCTGATCCGCGCCGGCGGCCTCAGGCTCGGCGTCGATCCGCTGGGCGGCGCCGGCGTGCACTACTGGGCGTCGATCGCCGAGCGCTACCGGCTCGACCTCACCGTGGTGCGCGAGACGGTCGATCCGCGGTTCGCCTTCATGAGCGTGGACTGGGACGGCAAGATCCGCATGGATCCCTCGTCGAAGTACGCCATGGCCAGCCTGATCGCGATGAAGGACCGCTTCGACGTGGCCTTCGCCTGCGACACCGATCACGACCGCCACGGCATCGTCGCGAAAAGCTGCGGCCTGATGCAGCCCAACAGCTACCTCGCCACGCTGGTCGACTACCTGTTCCGCCACCGCCCGCACTGGCGCGCCGACGCGGCGGTGGGCAAGACGGTGGTCAGCAGTTCGCTGATCGACCGCGTGAGCGCGCGGCTGGGGCGCCGTCTGTATGAGGTGCCGGTAGGCTTCAAGTGGTTCGCCGACGGCCTGTTCGACGGATCGCTGGGTTTCGGCGGCGAGGAGAGCGCGGGCGCGTCGCTGCTGCGCATGGATGGCAGCGTGTGGAGCACCGACAAGGACGGCATCGTGCCGGCGCTGCTGGCCGCGGAGATGACCGCGCGCGAGGGGCGCGATCCGGGTGAGCGCTACGCCGACATCACCGCGGCGCTGGGCACGCCGCATTCCGACCGCGTCGACGCGCCGGCCACCGCCGGGCAGAAGGCACGACTGGGCAGGCTGGCGCCCGCGCAGGTGCACGGCACCGAGCTGGCCGGCGATCCGATCATCACCGTGCTCGACAAGGCGCCGGGCAACGGCGCGGCGATCGGCGGCATCAAGGTGGTGACCGCGGCCGGCTGGTTCGCCGCGCGTCCCTCCGGCACCGAGGCGATCTACAAGATCTACGCCGAGAGCTTCCGGGACGAGAACCATTTGCGCGAGCTGATCGCCGAGGCGAATAAGATGGTGGACGGCGCGCTCGCCACCCCCTGAGCAGCAGCGATTTCCAAGGAGCCTTCCATGTCACCGATCAACCCGCCCAGCCGCTACGCGGCGTCGTTGCGCTGGCTGCACTGGACCGTGTTTGCGCTGGTACTGCTGGCGTACGTGTTCATCAACCTGTTCGATCTGTTCCCCAAGGGCAGCACGCCGCGTCTGAATACGCTGGCGGCGCACTACCTGGCCGGCATCGCGGTGCTGCTGCTGGTGCTGCCGCGGCTGGCGGTGCGGCTGTCGCACGTGGATCCACCGATCCTGCCCGAGCCGGGCGTGTGGATACAGCGCTTGAGCAGGCTCACCCACGTGGCGCTGTACCTGTTCCTGATCGCCCAGCCGATCATGGGCATCGTCACGCTGCAGATCGCAGGCAGGCCGGTGACGCTGTTCGGCGCCACCTTCCTGCCGGCATTGTTCGGACCCGGTGACCGCGCGCTGGCGCACCAGTGGGAGGATATCCACGGCACCGTGGGCGAGATCTTCTACTACGTGATCGGCCTGCATATCGTGGCCGCGCTGTGGCATCACTTCGGCCGCAGGGACAACACGCTGCGGCGCATGGTCTGATCAGTCACACCGATCCGCTGCCGCACGACCGACCAGTGAACCCACATGCATCATCGACACAGCGAGCGGCACGTCACCGGCCGCATGGGCTGGCTGCGCGCCGCCGTGCTGGGCGCCAACGACGGCATCGTCTCCACCGCCAGCCTGGTGCTCGGCGTGGCGGCGGCGCATGCCGGCCTGCAGGGCATCCTGATCGCCGGCACCGCGGGCCTGGTGGCCGGCGCCATGTCGATGGCCGCGGGCGAATATGTGTCGGTGCACTCGCAGGCGGACAGCGAGGCGGCCGAACTGGCGCGCGAGCGCAGGGAACTGGAGACCGACGTGGACGGCGAGCACAGGGAGCTCGCCGCGATCTACGTCGGGCGCGGGCTGGATCCGGCGCTGGCCAGGCAGGTGGCCGAGCAGTTGATGGCGCACGATGCGCTGGACGCGCACATGCGCGACGAGCTGGGCATCACCGACACGCTCAAGGCGCGTCCGCTGCAGGCCGCGGCCGCCTCGGCACTGAGCTTCGCGCTGGGCGCGGCGCTGCCGCTGATCGTGGTGGCGCTGGCGCCGGCCGGCGTGCTGCTGTGGTCGGTGTTTCTCACCTCGCTGGTCTTTCTCGCGGTCCTTGGCGGATTGGCGGCGCGTACGGGTGGTGCCGACATCCGCATCGGCACCTTGCGCATCACCTTCTGGGGCGCGCTTGCCATGGCGATCACCACCGGCGTGGGCATGCTGGTGGGCGTGGCGGGTTAGGGATGCCCTGATCAATCTGTGCGCCTTCTGGACATCATGGCGCCTGCGCAGGGTTGATCCGAGCATTCCTGGGGTGGTGTCACGCCACCCGCGCAACACCACCCCGGGCGTTTGGCGACGGTCGCAGTAGGCGGGCGATTTTTTCTCAGCCTCTCAGCCGCCGCGTTCGTCCCACAGCCGGATGCCGCCGGTCAGGCCGGCCTTGTTGGAGGCGATCAGTGCGGCGGCCTTCAGCCCGCTGCCTCCGATGTCGATGGCCACGTGGCGGGGCGGCGTTGACGGGTCCGTGCCGCGCTCATTCGGATTTCACCGCGTGGCCGCCGAACTGGTTGCGCATCGCCGCCAGCAACTTGTCGGAGAACGTATCGGTATCGCGCGAGCGCAGCCGTTCGAGCAGCGCCAGCGAGATCACCGGCGCGGCGACGTTGAGGTCGATCGCCTCGGCCACCGTCCAGCGGCCCTCGCCCGAGTCGGCGACGTAGGGGGCGATGCCGTCCATCGATGGATTCTTCTTCAGCGCATCGGCGGTGAGGTCGAGCAGCCACGAGCGCACCACCGAACCCACGCGCCAGATTTCGGCGACCTGGTGCAGGTCCAGCGCGAATTCCCGCTTGTGCCGGAGGATCGAGAAGCCCTCGGCGTAGGCCTGCATCAACCCGTACTCGATACCGTTGTGGACCATCTTGGTGAAGTGGCCGGAGCCCACGGCACCGACGTGTCCCCAGCCCTGGCCGGGCGCCGGGGCCAGCGCCTCGAACAGCGGACGCAGCCGCGCCACGGCCTCGTCGTTGCCGCCCACCATCATGCTGTAGCCCTCGGCCAGTCCCCACACGCCGCCGCTGGTGCCGCAGTCGACGTAGTGGATGCCGGCCTCGGCGAGCTCCGCCGCGCGGCGCAGGGTGTCCTTGTAGTGGGCGTTGCCGCCGTCGACGAGGATGTCGTCGCGGTCGAGCCGGCCCTTCAGGGAGGCAACGGTGCCGGCGGTGATCTCGCCGGCCGGCACCATCATCCAGACGGCCCGCGGTCCGGGCAGCTGTTCGACCAGCGCATCGAGCGAGGCGACCGCTTCGCCGCCGCGCTGCGTCCACGCCTCGCGCGCCTTCGGCGAGGGATCGAACCCGACCACGCGGTGTCCGGCGCGCCGGAGCCGCTCGGCCATGTTGCCGCCCATGCGGCCCAGCCCGACCATGCCGATGTCCATGCCTGCCTCCTTCGATGCCGATAGGTCAGCGTGGAAGTCTGCCCCCCGGCACCTGCAGGCGGCGTGATGGGGGCGCTCAGCGGGTCGTTGCGCAGTCCTTCGGCCGCGCCGTCGCCGGCGGGGCCTCGATCTCCTCGATCTCCTCGCTGCCGACCTTCACCGTGGCCTTGCGTTCCTGTCGACCCCAGCCGACCGACAGTCCGCGCAAGGCGGTCGACACCGAGCGCACCACCACGTAGTACATCAGCTGCCGGTAGCCGAAGCGCTGCAGCACCAGCCACCACAGCAGGCTCCAGCGCTCGCGCTTCTCCATCGCGAAGGCGAGTACGCCGGCGCCCAGGTCCACCGCCATGAACAGCGCGTAGAACGCGCCCATCCTGATCAGGTTGCTGTCGTTGAACTGACCGCGGTGCTGCAGGTAGTCCAGCCCGGTGGCGATGATCTGCCAGACCAGCAGCAGGTCGACCAGCGGCGAGACCACCGAGAACACGATCTGGAACAGCCACACCTGCGGCAACGCGATCATGCCCAGCGCGCCGTAGCGCGGGCGGAACGTGACGTCGCGGTGCTTCCACAGGCACTGCAGCGTGCCGTAGGCCCAGCGGAAGCGCTGGCGGGCCAGCCCGCGGGCGGTGTCCGGCGCCTCGGTCCAGGCGATGGCGTCGGCATCGAACACGGTGCGGTAGCCGGCCTTCTGGATCGCGATGGTGAGGTCCTGGTCTTCCGCCAGCGTGTCGCCGGGGAAGCCGCCGAGCTGCTCCAGCGCCTCGCGCCGCCAGGCGCCGACCGCGCCCGGCACCACGGTGATCGCGCCCAGCGCGGCCAGCGCGCGGCGCTCCAGGTTCTGCGCAGTGACGTATTCCAGCGCCTGCCACGCGGTGATCAGGTTGATGCGGTTGCCCACCTTGGCGTTGCCGGCGACGGCGCCGATGGCCGGGTCGGCGAACCAGCGCACGAGGCGCGCGATGGTGTGCGGTTCGAACTGCGTATCGGCATCGAGCGCCACGATCACCTGTCCGCGCGAGGCGCGCAGTGCCGTGTTCACCGCGTTCGCCTTGCCGCCGTTGGGAATGCCGATGAGCCGCACGCGGGGATGGTCGGCGTACTGGCTGCGCACGATCGCGGCGGTGGCATCGGTGGAGCCGTCGTCGACCACGATGACTTCCAGCGCGCCGTGGCGGCTGTTGAGGATGCGGCCGATCGCGCTGGCGATGACCTTTTCCTCGTTGAACGCGGGAATCAGCACGGATACCAGCGGCGGATCACCCGGCGCCGGCGCCACGCGGCGGCGATCGCGATACCAGTTGAGCCCGCCCAGCCCGCCCAGCAGCAGCAGCCGCGCCACGCCCAGCCAGATCGCGGCGAGGAACAACGCGTTGAGGAAATGGCCGAACCAGCCGAGGGTGAGGAACACCGAGCGGTCCGCCCACTGCGACAGCGAGCCGACGGTGAGCGGCGGCATGCCCTGGTCGCGGGTGAGGCCGGCCAGCGCCGAGACGGTGACGAAGTCGTAGCCCTCGGCGCGCAGCGCATCGATGATCCGAGGCAGCGCGGCGACCGTGTTGGCGCGGTTGCCGCCGCCGTCGTGCAGCAGCACCACGCGGCTTTGCCGATCCGGGCTCTGGTGATGCACCTGGTCGAGCACGCGCTGCACGATCGTGTCCACCGGCGGGCGCTGCCAGTCATTCGGATCGATGTGCAGGCCCACCGCGATGTAGCCCATCGCCTGGGCCTGCTCGATCGGCACCAGCTCGTCGGCGGTGGTGGGCTCGGCGTCGCCGAAGTAGGGTGCGCGAAACAGCCGCATCGAGCGGCCGGTGAGCGCCTCGAACAACCGCTGGGTGGCGTTGAGTTCCAGCGCGGTGATGCCCGGCGAGGTCTCGCCCAGGTTGGGATGGGTGAAGGTGTGGTTCCCCACGTCGTGGCCTTCGGCCACCATGCGCTGGACCAGTCGCGGCGACGCCTCGGCGTTCTCGCCGATGATGAAGAAGGTGGCCGGCACGTGCCTGGCCTTGAGGATGTCGAGGATCTTCGGCGTCCAGTCCGGATCGGGGCCGTCGTCGAAGGTGAGCGCGATCTTGCCGGGCTGGGTGCCCACGCGCTGGATCACGTAGGAGGTGGGCAGCGCGGTGTAGTGCTCGCCGTCGATCTCGCCGCTGTCCTTGTCGATGGTGAAGCTGCGCGCACCGGCTTGCGGCTTCGAGACGATCTGCAGGATTTCGCCCTGGCCCTCGATGTCGATGCTCTGGCCCTGGCCGATCTCGCGCAGGGCGTCCGGCGCGCCGGCGCCGTAGGGGCGCCCCATCACAGACCAGATCGACGGATCCTCCGAGCCCAGCCGCCACACCGCGTAGCCGTAGGGCTGGTAGCCGTCGGCATCGTGGATCTGGTTGTAGGCGGTGGCGGCGTCGAGGAACCACAGGTCGTGGACGGTGCCGTTGTCCTCGCTGTAGGAAAAATGCGGGTTCTGCGTGTCGTCGTCGAAGTCGATCGTGGTCTGCGCGTCGGCGGCGCGGTCCATCGCGTCCTGGAAGGTCACCGCCTCGGCGTTCCGGCCGCGTGCCCAGTCGTAGCCGTAACTGCCCAGCGCGATGATCGTCTGGTCGGGGTCCAGTTCGTTCATGCGCTTGTCGAGCGTGCTCTCGAACCAGTCCTGCGCCGCGATGCTGCCCGGATCCTTGCCGGCCCAGTGCTGGTCGTAGGCCATCAGCAGTTCGAAATCGACGATTTTGGCAAGGCCGGCGTAATCCCACGCCTCATCGTCGAAGGGTACCGACAGCACGATGCCCCAACCGTAGGGCGCGAACGCGTCCGCGAGCTCGCCGAGGAACTGCTTGAGGTCGGGCTGGGCGCTGTCCGGCAGGTTCTCGAAATCCACCGTGACGCCCTGGAACCTGTTGGCCGCCAGGAACGCCACGATCTGTGCCACGCGTTCGTGGCGCAGATCGGCATCGGCGAGCATCCTCGCCAGGCCGTCGCCGTCCCAGCTGCTGTTCACCGCGTTCTGCAGCAGCGGCAGGATCGGGGTGGAGGGCTTCTCGCGCCGGATCAGGTCCAGCGCCCTGGTGTCCACATGGGTCTGCAGCGCCATGTCCGGCCCACTGACGGACATCCAGCCGGGAATGACCCAGTCCAGCGTGGGCAAGGCCCGTTTCAGCGACGGATAGCTGTCGTCGTCCCAGTTCACGTAGAAGCCGATCGCCAGCGCGCGACCGGCCGGCTTGTCCAGCGAAGGCGGGGTCGCGCGAAGCGCCCCATGGATGCGTGCAGCGTGCGCAGCGTGGTGGTGGGCGCGCACCTCGGACGCCAGCCGGGCGGCCCGCCTGGCCAATGCCGGCGCCGCCAGAGTCACGCCCTTCAAGGCATGCAGGCCCTTGCCGTGCCGGCCCAGTTGCACGCCCTCCATGGTCGGTCCCACGAACAGGCTCAGTACGAAGGCAACGACGAACAGGGTGCTGATCACCGCCAGGGCCAGCCCCATGCGCGAAAGTCGACTGGCCCGCCGGCCGGTAGGGTCGAAGAACACGGGTTTCTTGTGCATGGAGCGGCGCAGGCAGGGCGAGGCCGCTATTGTGGGGCCACGATCCCGGTTTCCGGCAGGAGGCGCTCAAGTCGCAGCATCCTGCGGCCGCTGACTGTTCAGGCTTCCAACGGAGATGCCGTGGATCGACAGTCCGCCACGACGTGCCCAGGCAAGGTCGGTACCGTCCACTTCATCGCAGTGGCGGACCTCACGGCGGCCGAGAAGAGAATGGCGTGGTGTTCTGCCAGGCGGGTGGTGTCGAGGGCGGCGGCATCGGCGGCGCGGGCCTGTCCGGGACATCGCCGGATCGATCCGCGCTGCATGACCCGCGCTGCAGCTTGTGTTCGGCGCCACCGCATACGATGATCCAAAAGTCAACGCGCGGCGCGCAGCCCGCCGCCAGTCTGCCGGGGTTGTACAGGGGAAGTATCCAGCGCAGGGGGAAGCAGTCGATGTCGAAGCAGGGAAGTCGATGGGTTGAGGTTTCGAAGCACGTTGCCGTGGCGCTGGGGTATGCGCTGGGCTTCATGCTGCTCCGCGAGGTCTCGTTCTCGCACTGGGTGCTTTTTGCTGGTTTTCGGTTCTGTTCGTTGTTGCTCGTACCATACAAATATTGGCCGGCCCTGGCGGTTGGTGAGCTGGGCCCAGCCGCATACACGAGCTTCAGCTGCATCGAGGTCTATGGACTTGCCTGGTCCATGCTCGCAGCGGTTCCGCCCATCATCTTTGGTATGCCGCTTATCTGGTGGGGGCGTGCCCACCTGAATGTTCTCCCCCAAAGCGGCTCTGTAAATATCAGGTCACTACTTCTGTGCACACTGGCAGCCGCGAGTGTGTGGAGCTTCTTCAATCTGTCCGTCCTCTCGCTTGCCAAGCTGCCGACTCATGCCCCCCCTCTCGCTTACCCAAGTATTCTCGGGCGCTGGTTTGTCGGCAATTTCCTTGGGGTGCTCACGGTCGCCCCACTTGTTCTGAGCTTGCGCGAGTTAATCGGTAGGCGTTCTGGACGCGAAGATATTCGAACTGCGTTCGCCAAAGAGGTGTTTGGCACCGGTGGAATGGTGATTACTTCCCTGACTGCTCTCGCCATGGTGGGGCATTTCGCGTCTAGCGAGGGCCTGCGGCAAAGCGCTCGAATGGCCATGTTCCTGCCCGTAGTCTGGCTAGCGTTGAAGTACGGATGGCATGGTGCCGCCATAGGCGGGACTCTTGCGAGTATCGGTGTTGTTGCGACGATGCCGGCAGTTGCCGATACCGATACCATGCAGGCTCAGGTGTTTATTGCTTTCGCCATCACGACGATGCTTTTGCTCGGAGAGCGCATCGCATCTCTCCATTACGACGGGCAAAAGGAGCGGCAGGAACTGCGCAGTGCGATGATGCTTGCCCAAAAAAACATGTTCCTTGGTGAGTTGCATTTGCGTCAGACCTCCGAGGCTCTGGAGCACGTCCGCGAAGCAGTTCAAGGCACATATGGTCAACTTCTCACCCGATTTCAGCACTTGTTGCCCGATCAAGATGAGAGGGATTGCCGAAAGAAAGCGGCGGTAACCCAGCAACAATTGTTTCGTCTTGCCGACAGTCTGAATCCGGTTGTGTGGCGTTCCGAGGGTTTGGCCGCGGCATTGCGTCAGGGGTCAATTGCACGCGCCTTGTCTGAGTGGGGCGTCGATTATTGGTGCGACATTCGAGAGAGGGGGCTGGAAGACATTTCCGACACGCTTTCCATCTCTGCCTACCGACTGGTATGTGACGCGATTTTCGATCTTTGCAAGGATCACCCCGTCAGTTCCATATCGCTTGCTCTCAGAGTTGGTACAGAGAACAGGGGGCGCCGCTGGCTGGTAGTGTGCGTCACGGCATCTTGGCTGGGGGAAGCCAAGCCCCTCCACTCCTCGGAGCTTGCTTTGCGGCTCTCAACCAGTGGGCTGGGAATCGAGGCTGTACAAGACAGGGTCTCAACTTTTTCCGGTCGACTTAAGTACCGCCACTATGATGATTACGCGCGTATCAGCATCATCATGTACGACCTCCAGCCCTGACTGGTCGGCAGGGCTGGAGTTGGTTCAAGCCCACATCCAATCGATCAATTGACGCGGGTGCTGCACTCCACCGGATCCTTGCAGTCAGTCGAAACCAGGAGTGTGGTCACGCCAATGCTCGGCGATGCAGCCTTGATGGTCATGGTGCCATCGCTGTACACCGTGTTGCCCGTGGTGTTCGTCGTGGTGCCGGTCGTGGTGGTGACGTTTTGTGCATCCGTGCCGATCGGCAGGACCAGCACCTGGCCGCCGGCGGTGGCGATCGCGGCGTGCACGCCGCCGTTGATGTCATTCACCTGGACGTAGCGCACGCCGTCCTTTTCGAACACGTATACGTGCCAGTGCGGATTGGCGCTGACATCGGTGGCGTTCGGCCAGGACTGGCCCAAGCCGGAGGAGGGTGCATCCGTGGCCTGGGCCATGCCGGACAAACCGAAGGCGAGGAGCACTCCGGCGATTGCGTGAAAACGCGAAATCTTGAGCATTGCAATTCCCCTTTTTTGTGGACGTGATGACTGCCAGTGATCGTGAGATCGCGCCCAACATACCACTGCAGGATTCCGATGGGTGGGGACCTGCATCACGCGGAACAGGCCGTGGCTCCTGCCCGTGGGGATGATTTGAATGTCTCGCGTGCTTGATTCGCGCGAATGGGTCGGGATCGGGCGGTACTGAAAACAAAAGGCCCGCCTGGCGGCGGCTTTTCGATGCCATGGTTGCAGATTCTGGCCAAGTTGAGCACTTGATCCATGAGGGCTGGTCACGCTGCTGCGCCTGGGCGAATGACGAAGACACCAGACGCGCCTGCAAAAGTAGCGACGACGCCTACCGGGTGTTTCGCAAGATGCTGAAAGGCGGGCATCCGCCCGATGACTGGGATCGGCCCCTAGCCCACGCGCAGAAAGAATCGCAGCGGACGCAGGAATCATTGGCACGGGCGCCAGCCGTGCAGTGATTGGCGCAGCGTGCGTCGTCCCTCAGCCGTGACTCGGCCCGCCCGTGGAACCGCTGCCGATCCATTCGCGCGGACACGCACCGAAGCGTTGCTTGAAGGCCCGGGACAGCGAAGAGGGGCCGGCGAACCCCACTTCCCCGGCAACCTGCTTCAAAGGGCGGTCGTCGCGCAGTAGGGCCGTCGCCAGCGTCAGCCGCCAGTCCGTGAGATAGCGGGCGGGGGTGACGCCGGCCGCGCGTTTGAACGCTTGTGCGAACGCGCTGCGCGACATCGCCGCCTCCGATGCGAGCGAGGCGAGCGACCAGGCGTGGGCCGGCGAGCGATGCATCGCGACAAAAGCCCGCGCCAGCCGCGGATCGGACAGCCCCGCGATCATGCCGCTGCTGACGCCGACCTCGTCCGGGTGGTCGATGATCCAGCGCAGCAATTGAATGAAGACCACCTCGAACAGTCGGTCGATCAAGACCCGCGATCCGCATCGAACGCGATCGGTCTCCGCGAACAGCAGATCGAGCGCCGGCTGCAGTCCCTCGATCCGCGCCAGGGGCACGCAGATCGACGGGGGCAGGGCGTCGACGATCGGATTGTGTTCGGCGCCGTCGAAATCGAGCGTGGCACAGGTGAAGTCCGAGCCTTCCCGCGGTGGATGGATGAATTCGTGGAAGACCGGGCGGGCGTACAGCAGCAGGCTCGGCTCATGCAGTTCCATCAGCTGCGCAAGACCCGGCGTCCGGCGATGGCGGACGGTGAGTGTCCCGCGCCTGAGCACGTGCAGGAATGCCCGACCCGGCCGGGCATCGAAGTGCGTCCGGCCGCACAGCGGGCCGTTGTGGAGGAGCGCGGCCCGAACCCGGAAGCGCTCGAGCAGAACCGAGAGCCGATCGATCGGCTGCTTGGCCGGGGACTCGGCAGGCCTTGGGCAGGATCTGGACGCAAGCCGGCATCGACCTCGATGCGCTGCGTGCCCCGGCCCGCGAGCATCGGCGCGGGCTCGCGCAGGCGCTCGATCGCGTGCTGTCCGATTGGTTCGCACGCAACCGGCTGGCCTGAAGCGGTGGTGGCACAGGCAGATCGGCGCCGAATCCCGCGTGGCGTCGCGGAACCCGGAAATGAAAACGCCCAACCGGAGAGGGTTGGGCGCTGAAAGGTGGTGGCCGGGGACGGAATCGAACCGCCGACACGGGGATTTTCAATCCCCTGCTCTACCAACTGAGCTACCCGGCCAGGGTATGGGTCCGCCGAGGCAGGCGCGGCCTGGGCCGGTGCGTCGTGGAGCCGCGCATTAAACTGGATGCGCCTTCCAGCGTCAAGACGCGGATGGCGGTGGCACGTAGCCTGCGGGCTGTTCGGCGCCACCCTCGAACAGGAATTTCTCCATTTCCCGGGCAAGGAACGAGCGCGCGGCCGGATCGAGCGGATTGAGCCGGTTCTCGTTGATCAGCATGGTCTGGTGCGTCATCCACTGTTGCCAGGCCGGCTTGGAGATTTCCGCGTAGATGCGTTGGCCGAGCGGGCCTGGCCATGGGGCGAAGTCGAGTCCTTCGGCATCGATGCCGAGCTTGCGGCAATGGACGGTACGGCTCATGGGGATTCCTCGTGATCGGCTTGAAGGGACTGGAGCAGGACGCGGACCGGCGCGGGCAGGCCCAGCACGGCGCATTCGTCCCGATCGCACCAGCGGTGCAGCGGCTGGTCGGCCACGCCGGGGTGCGCGCTGGCGCGATCGAACAGCAGCGGCTCCACGGCGAGCCTGTAATGGCTGAAGACGTGGGTGAACGGCGCCAGCGGTCGCGCGTCGTCCACCCGCGCCCATTGCCCGGCGGTGCGCCAGGCGGCGTCCGGGTCGGGCGCTTCGGGCAGGCTCCACAGGCCCGACCACACGCCCTGCGGCCCGCGCCGCTCCAGCAGGATGCGGCCCCGCTCGTCGCGCAGGATCAGCATCAGCGTGCTGCGCACGGGCTGGCGCCTGCCGGGCCTGGCGGTGGGCAATTGTGCGGTGAGGCCCTCGCGACGGGCCACGCAGTCTTCCTGCAGTGGGCAGTCTCCGCAGCGCGGCTGGCTGCGAACGCACACGGTCGCGCCCAGGTCCATGATGGACTGGGTGTAGTCGGCCACGCGCTGGTCGGGTGTGTGCGATGCGGCGAGCTGCCAGAGTTTCTTTTCGACGGCGCTCTGGCCCGGATCGCCGTGGATGCCGTGGTAGCGGCTCAGCACCCGCTTCACGTTGCCGTCGAGGATGGGAAAGCGCAGCCCGTGGGCCTGCGCCAGGATCGCGCCGGCGGTGGATCGGCCGATGCCGGGCAGCGCACGCAGCGCCTCGAAGTCGCGCGGGAGTTCGCCCTCGTGGCGCTCGACGCAGCGCTGCGCGGCCTGGTGCAGGAAGCGCGCGCGCCGGTAGTAGCCCAGGCCCGACCACAGCGCGAGCACGGTGTCCTCGTCGGCGCGCGCGAGATGGCCGAGGGTCGGCAGTGCCTCGATGAAGCGGTGGAAGTACGGGACCACCGTCGCCACCTGGGTCTGCTGCAGCATCACTTCGGACAGCCAGACCCGGTAGGCATCGCGGCAGCCGGCCGCATCGCCGTGTTGCCACGGCAGATCCTTGCGGCCGTGCCGGTCGAACCAGCGCAGCAGGCGGGCGGCGACGCGCTCGGTCATGGCGAGGCGGTGGGTGGCATGGCCGCGCTGGCGGTGCCGGCGGGGACGTCCTTGCCGATATCCAGGCTCAGTCCCTCCACGTGGATGCCGCCGACATCGAGGCGGTCGGCATCCACGTGGCCCTGGCCGGGCGGCATGGTCAGCGGCGTGCCGCCCCGGGTGCCCAGTTGCGACCACCAGCCCGCCAACTGCAGCGGTGGCAGGCGCAGGTCGACGTGGTTGGCGGCGCCATCGAGCTTGAGCGCCAGCAGCAGCGGATCGCGTGCGTTGGCCGGGGTCAGTCGCATGGACACCTCGTAGCGCCCGCTGTCGGCGCTGTCGAGCTGGCCGGCGAGATCGGCCGAGGCGTCGGCCGCGCCGTGCCAGCGCGCGCTGCCGCGCAGATCCAGGACCATGCTTGCGCCGTGCGACAGGTGCAGCACGATGTTCTCGAACAGCATGCTGGCGCCGCGCATGCGGGGCGTGGCGAGCAGGCGCAGTTGCACCGGATCTTCGCCGGCGTCGCGTCCGGTCATGTCCAGCGAGAACGGCTTGCCGGGATTGAGCTGCCCGGTTTCCAGCGCGAGGTTCTGCAGCAGGATGTCGTTGCCGCGCACCACGCTGGCCCGGCTGATCAGGATGCCGGTGACGATGCGTGGAATCTGCGGCGGGTGGGCGGCGTCCGTGGCCGGAAGGCGCGCGGCCCAGGCCTGCAGGGCGTCCAGATCGACGCGCGGAGCGT
This sequence comes from Dyella sp. KRB-257, assembly GCF_049445995.1. Taxonomy (NCBI): domain Bacteria; kingdom Pseudomonadati; phylum Pseudomonadota; class Gammaproteobacteria; order Lysobacterales; family Rhodanobacteraceae; genus Dyella; species Dyella sp. KRB-257. The sequence goes on from NZ_JBMSDZ010000004.1 coordinate 138,188, forward strand.
CGATCTCAAGCCGGGAGATCACCGTCCGTCCGCCGAACAGCGTGCGCCACGGCAGCGCCAGCCGGCCGCGCGCGGCCAGCAGGATCGGCATGGTCGCGTCCTGCTCGTTGAGCGTGATGCCTTCGAGCTCCAGCGCGGGCCGGGGGAACAGCGTGGGCCGGGCCGGGCTGGCCAGGTGCAGTTGCAGCCCCGCGGCGCTCGCCTGTGCCTGCAAGGTGGCGGTGAAGCGATCCGGCTGCAGCAGCCAGTAGACGCCGATGACGATGGTCAGCAGCAGCGTGGCCGCCGCGCCGGCCAAGCCGAGCAGGGCGATACGCCAGCGGCGCTTCATCCGCGCAGGCCCGCGTGGCGCGACTCAGTCATGGCCGAGCCGGGCAGGGAGCAGGCCGTCGACGAAGGCCGCGGCATCGAACCGACGCAGATCCGTGGCGGTCTCGCCCAGCCCCACGTAGCGGATCGGCAGGCCGAACTCGCGGGCCAGCGCGAACACCACGCCGCCCTTGGCGGTGCCGTCCAGCTTGGTGACGACCAGGCCGGTGACGCCGACGATCTGGCGGAACTGGCGGACCTGGCTCACCGCGTTCTGGCCGGTGGTGCCGTCGATCACCATCAGCACCTCGTGCGGCGCCGCCGGATCGAGCTTCTTCAGCACGCGGGCGATCTTGCCCAGCTCGTCCATCAGGCCGCCCTGGGTGTGCAGGCGGCCGGCGGTGTCGGCGATCAGCACGTCGGCGCCACGCGAGCGGGCCGCCTGCAGCGCGTCGAAGATCACGCTGGCCGAATCGGCGTCCTGGCCCTGCGCGATCACCGGCACCTGGTTGCGCTCGCCCCAGGCCTTGAGCTGGTTCACCGCGGCGGCGCGGAAGGTGTCGCCGGCGGCCAGCAGCACGCTGCGGCCCTCGTCGCGATAGCGGCGCGCCAGCTTGCCGATGGTGGTGGTCTTGCCCACGCCGTTGATGCCGACGGTGAGCACCACGAAGGGCTGGTGGCCGGAGACGTCCAGCGGCTGCTGCACCGGCACGAGCTGCGCGACCAACGCCTGGCGCAGCGCATCGAGCAGGGCGTCCGCATCGGCGAACTCGCGCGCGTGCATGCGCCTGCGCAGCGCCTCGACCAGGTTCGTGCTGGCCTCGACGCCCACGTCGGCGGTGATCAGCGCGGTTTCCAGCTCGTCGAGCAGGTCGTCGTCCAGCCGCGGATGGCGCACGAACAGCGCGCCCAGGCTCCTGGCCAGGCCGCTGCCGGACAGGCGTTCGCGCCAGCTGCGCCGGGCCGGTTCCGATTCGCCCGCGGTACCTGCTGCGGTAGATGCGACGGCGGTGGGCATGGCCGCCCCCGCCGGCGCGGCGGGAACATCCGATGCGGTCGAGGCGGCATCGTCAGCTGCGGTGGCCGCATCCTGCGCCGGTTCGCCGTCGGCGGGCTTCTTCTTCCAGAACTTGAGCATGGCGAGGGCGATTCAAAGACAATGGGCGGCATGCTATCACCCCGATCCGAACTGCCCGCTGAGGGCGCGACCCGATGAGGCGCACGCCCGGGCGCATCCGCATCATCGGCGGCAGCCTGCGCAATTCCCGCCTCGACGTGCCGGACCTGCCGGGCTTGCGGCCCACTCCCGAACGGGTCCGCGAAACGCTGTTCAACTGGCTGTCGCCGGTGATCGCCGGCGCGCACGGGCTGGATCTGTGCGCCGGCACCGGCGCGCTCGGCCTGGAAGCGCTTTCGCGCGGGGCGGCCAGCGTGCATTTCGTGGAGCCGCAGGCGGCCGCGGCGCAGGCGTTGCGCGCCAACCTGGCCCGGCTCAAGGTGGCCGGGGCGAGCGTGGATGCGGTCGATGCCGCCCGTTTTCTCGCCGGCGCGCCGCGGCCGTTCGACGTGGTCTGGCTCGATCCGCCGTTCGCCGCGGATCTCTGGAGCACGCTGGCGCAGCGGCTGGAGCAGGGCTGGCTCGGCGCCTCGGCATGGATCTACGTGGAGTCGCCACGGGATCGGGTGCTCGCCTTGCCGGCCCACTGGATGCTGCACCGCGAGGCGCAGGCCGGCGAGGTGCGCCATGCGCTCTATCGCCGCGCCGGGATGCTTCCGTTAAGCTAAATGCCCATTCATTCGGGCTGCCGAGCATCCGTGAGCAAGCCGTCGATCAACCAGCGCCTGGCCGTCTATCCGGGCACCTTCGATCCGATCACCAACGGCCACACCGACCTGGTGGCGCGCGCCGCGCCGCTGTTCGAGCGCATCGTGGTGGCTGTAGCCGAAAGCCCGAACAAGGGTAAGGGGCCGGGCTTCTCGATGCACGAGCGGATTGCGCTGGCGCGGCTGGCGCTGGCCGACCTGCCGAACGTGGAAGTGCGCGGCTTCGACTGCCTGCTGGCGCAGTTTGTCGACCGGGTCGGCGCAGGCGTGATCATCCGCGGGCTGCGCGCCGTGTCGGATTTCGAATACGAGTTCCAGCTGGCCAGCATGAACCGGCACCTGATTCCGCAGGTCGAGACGCTGTTCCTCACGCCGGCGGAGCAGTACAGCTTCATTTCCTCGTCGTTGGTACGCGAGATCGGCCGCCTCGGCGGGGATATTTCCGGTTTCGTGCATCCGGCGGTGCAACAGGCCATGCGCCAGCGCTGGCACAAAAAGCAACCTGACAACGAAGGTGACCACCATGCGTAAGTTCGTCCTCGCCGCCACGCTCGCCCTGGCCGGTACCGTCATGCTCTCGGCCTGCAACAAACAGGGTGACGGGCAGCAGACCGCCCAACAGACCCAGAAGGCCACCAAGCCGACCGATCCGAACGATACCAAGGCCTGGAACGCCTACCTCGGCCAGATCGTCACCGCCAACATGCAGGGCATGAGCGCCGATCGCCCCTACGCCTACCTGGTGCCGGCCGGCGACGATGCCGATTCGCAGGCCAAGTACGGCCGCCAGCTCGAGGCGGTGCAGGGTGTGGTCGCCCGCGGCGTGCTGCCGGGCAACATGCTGGTGTTCGCCGGCCCCAACTCGGCCAAGACCGCCGACTTCATCACGGCCGCGTTCAAGGACGCCAGGCCGGGTTCGTTCAAGGACGTCATCGTGCTGTTCATCGGCGACGAGGCCGACAAGCAGCGCGTGATGGACGTGCTGACCCCGACCAGCGCCAACATCCGTTTCGTCGCCATGTAATCGGCAGCTGCGGAAGCCGGGTTGCGCTTGCGCGATCCGGCCTGGCGCGTGGTGCCATGCCGCCACGCGCCTTTCCGCCGGCCGTATACCGCCCCATGGCCCTCAAGATCCTCGACACCTGCGTCAACTGCGACGTCTGCGAACCGGCCTGTCCGAACCAGGCGATCTCGCTGGGCGAGGAGTTCTACGTGATCGATCCGGCCCGCTGCACGGAGTGCCACGGGCATTACGACGAGCCGCAGTGCGTGGTGGTGTGCCCGGTCGAATGCATCATCGTCGACCCCGACCACGTGGAAACCGACGCACAGCTCGACCTGAAGTACCGACAGCTGACCGGAACCGGCGACGGTTCCTGAGCCGGCGCTCCACCCGCAGGGTCGACCCATGCCATTGTTCTCGATTCTCGGCAATTCGCAGCGGCTCGACGGCGGCGCGATGTTCGGCAACGCGCCGCGCGCGCTGTGGTCGCGCTGGATCGCGCCGGATGGGGAAAACCGCATCCCGCTGGCCTGCCGCTGCCTGCTGGTGAAGGATGCGGACGGCCGCCACGTGCTGTTCGAGACCGGCATCGGCGCGTTCTTCGAGCCGGCCCTGCGCGAGCGCTACGGCGTGGTGGAATCGCGCCACGTGCTGCTCGATGCGCTGGCGGAACTGGGCCTGTCGCACGAGGACATCGACGTGGTGGTGCTCTCGCACCTGCACTTCGACCACGCCGGCGGCCTGCTCGCGCCGTGGGCCGATGGCGCGCCGCCGCGGCTGCTGTTTCCCCGGGCGCGCTTCCTGGTGGGCGCCGTACACTGGCGGCGCGCGCTCGATCCGCATCCGCGCGACCGCGCCTCGTTCATCCCCGAACTGCCCGGCCTGCTCCAGGCCAGCGGGCGGCTGGAACTGGTCGAGGGGGCACACTCGGCCACGCTGGGCGAGGCGGTGCGCTTCCATTATTCGGACGGCCATACGCCCGGCCTGATGATGGCCGAGGTCGGCGGCGTGGTGTTCTGCGCCGACCTGATCCCCGGCCGGCACTGGGTGCACCTGCCGATCACCATGGGCTACGACCGCTGGCCGGAAAAGCTGATCGAGGAGAAGCGCGAGTTCCTCCAGGACAAGCTCTCCCGCGGCGTGCGGCTGTTCTTCACCCACGATCATGAGTGCGCGCTGGCGGAGGTGACCTGCGACGCGCGCGGTCGCTTCGGCACCGCGCACGAGCGCGCTGCGCTGGCCGGTTCGCTGGCCGCGCCGGAGGCGACGTGATGCGCGGCGAGCATGTCCCACGCGTGCTGGTCATCGGCGGCGTGCTGCTCAAGGTGCTCGGTGCGCTGCTGGTGCTGGGCGGGCTGGCGCTGCTGGCATCCACCGAGAACGGCCTGCTGGCCTATCGCCAGGCGGCGCAGCGGCACGGTGGCGAGATTCTCGATCTGGACCGGCAGATCGGCCCGGAGATCGGCCAGTACGGCTACATGGCGCGCATCGCCGGCACCCCCCGCGTGGTGGTCCCGCCGCGCGATGCGGACTTCAACCAGAGCGCGGCGGTGCCCGTGCTGATCCGCCACGTGGAGATGTTCCAGTGGCGCGAGGTGGTCGTCGGCGGTGTCGCCCACTACGAACTGGACTGGGTCGACCATCCGGTCGACGCCAACCGTTTCGAGCATCCGGCCGGCCACGCGAACCCGGGCAGGTTTCCGATCGTGGGGCGGCAGTTCGACGCCGGCGAGGTGCGCCTGGGCGGGTTCCGGCTGTCCACGCCGCTGCTGCATGCGCTGCCGGGCAGCGCGCGGCTCACGCCGGACGCCAGGGCGCTGCCGCCCAACCTGGCGGCCAGTTTCTCGGCGGACGGCGACTACCTCACCACCAGCGCGCAGCCGCAGTCGCCGCGGCTGGGCGACCTGCGCGTGAGCTGGGAAACGGTGCCGGTGCAGACGGTGACCGTGGTCGGCCGCCTCGACGGCGACACCCTGGTGCCGGCCACCGACGCGCCCGACGGCAAGGGTTACGAGGTGCAGCTCGGCGAGCGGGCGCTGGTGGACATCTTCCCCGACCTGCCGATGCCACCGGAAGGCGTCATGCCGCGGCGCGCGATCGCGCTGCTGCTGGCCGCACTGGGCGTGCTGGCACTGCTGTGGGAGCGCCGCGAGCACGTCAGCGACCTGCTGCTGCCGGTGGGCATCGGCGCCCTGCTGATCGGCGCGGTCGGCGGCACGATGTGGCTGGGCGGCAGTGTGGGGATGAGCCTGCGCTGGTTCATGCTGGCCGGGTTGGGGCTGGCGATCGCCGCCTGGCCACTGTGGCGGCGCCAGCGCGCGGGCGGTGGCGAACCGGGCTGAGAGCCGAGAAAAATTCGACCGCCGCAGGGAACCTCGAAAAACCGCTCTTTGTTCATCATTTCCGCGAAAGCGGGGATGACGAGCCTTATTTCGAGTTTTTCGAGGTTCGCCGCAGCGATCGCGCCGCGCCGCGTCGCGTTTGGTTCCATGAAAAAGCCGCCTCGCGGCGACTCCCCGCATCCATCGGGATGGCCGCCTGGCCGATCAGCTCGGCCGCGCCTCGGCGTGCGAAAACACTTGGTCGGCAAACTGGGTCGCCTCCAGGTAGATCGCGGCCATGCGCTGGATGCGCTGCGGCTGCGCGTTCTGGCCGGTGAGCTCGCCCGCTTCCCACGCATGGATCTGCTCCAGCAGCGGGCCGAACGGGCCGCGTCCGCCGACCAGCGCCTCGGCGATCTCCGGCACCAGCGGCAGGTGCCTGAGCACGAACTCCATCGGCGCGCACATCAGCGTGTCCAGCAGCGAGAACAGGCCGGCGGTGAAGGCCATCTCCTGCCTGTCGCGCGCCATGCCGGCGCCGACGGCGAGCTTCTCGCACATGTGGGCGCGGATCAGCGCCGCGCGCAGCAGCTCCGGCGGACGATCGTCCATGCCACTGAGCGACATGGTGTAGATCCAGTTGCGCATGCGGGTGACGCCGAAGAAGATCGCCGCCTGCTGCACCGACTTCAGCTGCTTGGGCAGCGAGAAGTAGGCCGAATTGACGCAGCTCAGCAGCTTGTAGCTGAGGATGGCGTCGTCGCGGATGATGTCGCCCAGCTCCACCGGACCCGGGTTGGACTCCTGCAGCTCGCGCATCAGGCGCAGCATGCTCAGCCGGTTGGCGGTGAGCACCGGCACCTCGACGGTTTCCGGGATCAGCAGGTAGCGGCCCTGGATCGCCTGCAGCGGCAGCTCCAGGCAGCGCTGGTAGGTGGCGTGGTCGTCGACCTGGCCGGCCACCACCCAGATGCCGCGGTCGTGCAGTTGCTGGCTGGTTTCGCGCAGCACTTCGGGCGCCATCACGCTGGCGTCCAGCCGCACGAACTGCACGATCTGCAGCAACGCCTCCAGCGCCGCCGAGCCGGCGATCTCCGGTTCCGTGACGTCCAGCATCAGCAGGCAGCCGCGCTGGGCCATCTGCTGCAGGCGCTCCATCAGCGTCGTGTCGTGCGCCACTTCCGGGCGCAGCAGCACGCCGAAGCGCGGCTGGTGCAGCAGCACGTCGGTCTGCTCCAGCAGCAGGTCGCGCGACAGGCGCAGGAAGGTGCGGTTGCCGCGCACCAGGCGGGTCAGCGCGCCGTCGAGGATGGTCGACAGCACGCGCTGCATCAGCGCGGCCTCGTCGACGCCCTCGCGGTGAAACAGGATCTCGTAGGCGAACAGCTGGCGCCTGGCGTCCAGCATCGGCAGGCGCACCACCGGCAGCGGCTGCTCCGTGCTCATGGCGGGCGGAAGGGCGGAGGAGGCAGCGGCGGCGACTTGGTTCATGGTGACTCTTCGCGCAGGGCGGGGCGCGTGGCGCGCCTCGCGGGGAGGGGATCAGACTTCTGCCAGCGTGTGCGAGCGGGCGCGCGCATGCAGCGCACCGCTGCGGCCATACACGCCGGCCTCGCCGTCCTGGCCGGTGAGGATCGCCAGCGCCCGGCGCACGCTGCCCAGACGCTGCTGGACGATGCTGCCGTTGCGCTGGTTCTGGTCGCGGCAGTCGCGCAGCCGGGCCAGCAGCTCGTGCCAGCGCGGCTGCCGTGCCGCGGCCGCGTGGGGCGCCGCCAGGGCCAGCTGCCGGCGCTCGGCGTCGAGCCGCTCCAGCGCCTGCATCAGCGCCTGCTTGCGCGCGCCGGACGCGTCGATCGCGGGGACGTCGGCGTCGAGCAGGGCGGTGCGTTCGCGGGCGAGCGCGTCGGCCAGCTCGGCCAGCGAGCGCTGCATGTCGTCCAGCACGGCGCCCAGGGCATCGTCCAGCTCGACCTGCAGCGCGGCACTCATGCGTTGCCGCCCGCAACCGGTTTGCTGCCGGCGATCTGGCTGTCCAGCGAGAGCATGCGGTCGGCGATGCGCTCCGGGTTCACCTGATAGGTGCCGGCGGCCAGCGCCTGGCGCACGCGTTCGACCTTGGCGGTGTCGATCGGCGCGGAGTCGCCGGCGCGCGCGGCTTCCTGCAGGGCGCGGGCCGAGTCGGTCAGGTTGACCTTGTCGGCGGCTGCCGCGCTGCCCGGCTCGCTGCCGCCCGCGGCGGCCGGCGCCTGCGACGGCGCGTTGCCCTGGCTGCTGCCCGCCTGCGCAAGCTTGGGCAGGCCGTTGTTGGAAATGGTCGTGTTCATGGGTCCGCTCTCTGGTCGGTTTAGGCCCTGTGTCCCTGTCATCGGCGGCGCCGGCAGGAACTTTAGGGCCGATCGGGCCGTTCTTTCGAAGCGTTCAGGGTAATGCCAGCACCACCCCGGGCGCGTCCACCATCGCATCCACCACCCGGCCGGAGACCTCGTTGCGCACCCGCAGGCGCGCGCCGCCGTCGCCGCTGCCCAGCGCGATGCCGCCGGCACGCACCTCGATGCCGTCGAGCCGGGCCACCACCTGCACGCGATCGCCCGCCCGCACCATCTCGCGCCCGCCCAGCGCCGAAGGCGTCAGCACGCTGCCGGGGCCGAGCGGCCGGGCCAGCGTGCGGCCGGCGGTCTGCTGCAGGTTGTCGATGTAGCCGTAGCCCAGCCGGGTGATGTCGCGTGATGTGCTGCGCACGTCGCCCGCGGTGATGCCGTCGCCGCGCTGCAGCGGCCGCGCAGTGACCAGCACGTGGCGGAAGATCTGCAGGCGCACGGGTACGTGCACGGTCCAGCCCGCCCCGGCCGTGCAGTGCACCTGCACGCTCATGCGCGGGCGCGGCGGCAGGTTCGGCGGCAGGCTGGCCACCATGGCGCCGCGGCAGTCGGCCAGGTCGAGGCGCGCATCCACCGGCGTGGCGCTGGCCTGCACCCGGTTGCCGGGCAGGCTGTATTGCGCCACCAGCCACTGCCGGGCGAACGCGCTGACCGGCTCGTCGCCGGCGCGCGCGGGCATCGCCGCGGCAACGACGCCGATACCCAGCAGGCAGCGCAGCAGGGCGGCGGCGCGCGGCATCAGCGCTCGGACGCCAGCAACTGCGCGAGCCGGCTGACCAGCGCCTCGCGCTCGGATTCGAGTTCATCGGCCAGCGCACCGGCTTCGGCTTGCTTGCCTTCGCACAGCAGGCCGACAAAGGCGCTGCCGTGCTCGCCCAGCCGGACGCAGCCCGCCTGCATGCCGGACGCCGCCGGGTGATCGGCATACTGGGCGAGCAGACGCGCCAGCGCGCGCTGCAGTGCACTGGTGTCGAACCAGCGGCGGTCCAGCGCGGCCGGTTCGGCCAGCGCCAGTTCCATCGCCTGGCGCATGCCCTGGGCCGATTCGCGCACGGTGAGGCTGAGGCTGGCCGGATCCTTGCCGCTGAGGCTTTCCAGCCATTCCAGTCCGAGCCGCTGCGAGAGCAGGGCGGAGCGGGCCAGCACTTCGGCCTGCCGGCGCGCCTCGGTGCCGCGGCGCTGCAGCGCGCCCAGCGTGGCCTGCGTGCCGGTGGCGCGCACGTGCTGGGCATCGTGGTTGTGGCGCAGCGTGCCGATGCGCTCGCGCGCCAGCTGCAGCGCGACGGCGCCCTGCTGCAGCGAGGCGTCGGCCCGGCCGATGCCCTGTTGCGCGCGTTCCAGTCGCTGCATGCCCTGGCGCACGTCGCCGTCGAGCTGCAGCGAGAACTCGCCGATCGAGCCGGTGACGGCCTCGATCTCGGAGGTGGCCTGGGTGGTCTTCTCGGCAAGCTGCTTTACCTCGTCGGCGACCACCGCGAAGCCGCGGCCGGCCTCGCCGGCGCGGGCGGCCTCGATCGCCGCGTTGAGCGCGACCAGGTTGGTCTGGTGCGCGATCTCCTGTACCACGCCGGTGAGCTTGCGGATCTGCGCGACCTGTTCGGCCAGCTTGTTCTGGTTGCGGTTCATCGCGGCCATCGCGCTGCGCAGCAGGCGCAGCTGGCCGTCGAGCTCGCTGACGTTGCCGACGCCGGCATGGCTGGCCTGGTCGGCGTTGTCCAGGCTGGCGGCGACCTGCTGCAGGCCCGTCGAGATCCCGGCGCTGCCATCCGTCAAACGCCCGACGTTGTCGTGGCATTCGCGGGCGGAGTCCTCCAGCGCCTTCTGTTCGTGCGCGAGCTGCTGGGCGGCACCGAGCAGCAGGCTCTGCTGTTCGATGGTCTGCAGCGCGACGGCCGCGGGCGCCCGCCCGCCGGCCAGCTTCAGCAGCGGCGCCAGCGCCTGCGCCAGCCGGGGGTGCTGGCCACTGAGCCGGGCGAGTTGTGCCTCGTCGCCCGATGCGGCGGCCTGGGCGAAGGCGGCCAGATGCTGGCTGCGGATGAAACTCATGGACGGGCGTTTCCTTTTCAGGTGGCCAGCGGGGATCGACCGCCGGCGACGGAACTTGAGCAAGCAAGGCACATGCCATGGCACGACAGGCCCTGCGCTCAAGCCGCGCCGGCCAGCGCCGATAGCGGTGGGTCCGCCGCGCACGCGGTGCTGCTTTCAAGATAGGGAAACCCGGCATGAGCGGTGCGTTGTTGGAAAGCGTGGAGCGGCACACCCGGCTGGCCGGCCACAACCGCGTGGCGATGCTGCTGTTCCGGCTGGGCGACGCGCAGCTGTTCGGCATCAACGTGTTCAAGGTGCGCGAGGTGCTGCGCCGGCCACCGCTGGAACGCATGCCCGGCGCGCACGAGCTGATCGCCGGCAGCTGCGACTACCGCGGCCAGACCATCGCGGTGATCGACCTGGCCGCTGCGCTCGGCTATCCGCCGCTCAAGGACGTGGCCTCGGCACACCTGCTGGTGACCGAGTTCAGTCGCACCATGCAGGGTTTCCTGGTGGCCGACCTCAGGCACATGATGCATTGCGACGGCAGCGCGCTGGCGACGCCGGAGCCGGCACTGGGCTTCGGCACGCGGGTCAACGCGATCACCCGGGTGGACGGCGCGCTGGTCGCGGTGGTGGACGTGGAACACGTGCTGGCCAGCATCCACGGCGTGCCGGGCGAGCTGTCCGCGCACATGCAGCGGGCGGTGGACGGCCATGCCATGCAGCCGCGCCGCGTGCTGGTGGCCGACGACTCGCTGGTCGCCCGACGGCAGATCGAGGGCGTGTTCCGCCAGATGAACATCGAATGCGTGCTGGTGGAAGACGGCGTGCGCGCGTTGGAAAAACTCACTGAACTGGCCGAGGTGGATCCGGCCGAGCGCGTGCACCTGGTGGTGTCGGACATCGAGATGCCGCAGATGGACGGCTACGCGCTGACCCGCGCGATCCGCGAGACGCCCGCCCTGCGCGGGCTCAAGGTGGTGCTGCACAGCTCGATCAGCGGCATGTTCAACGAGGCGATGGTGAAGGAGGTCGCCGCCGACCGCTTCATCGCCAAGTTCCAGCCGGACCTGCTGGCGCAGGCGGTGCTGGATCTGTTGCCGGAAAACCTGGCCCGGTAGGAGCGAACCCTGTGCGCGACTGCACGACGCTGAGTAACCGCCCGATTGCTGGCTAACTCCCGCGGCCGGCGATGCCGCCCGGTGCAGCGTCGGCTTTCCGTCTTTCAGCCCGTGGCGTGACTCCGTCGTGCGGTGAAAATCCAGCTCCGGCAACGCTTTGCGCCCCGTGGCACGCGAATTGCCTCCAGCCCCCTGCGGTCCGATGCCGCGCGGAGGCAAGCCATGAGTGCACCGATCGACAACCTGTTCGGCATCCACACCCGGGCGCTGGGTCTGTGGCAGCGCCGCAGTGAAGTGCTGGCCGGCAACCTGGCCAATGCCGACACGCCCGGCTACCAGGCGCGCGATCTCGATTTCCGCGCCGCGCTGATGCAGGCCAGCGGCCAGTCCGAAGGGCTGGCGCTGAGCACGCCCACGCCGGGCCAGATCGCCCCGTCCACGCAGGTCGCGGACAAGCTGATGTGGCGCAACCCCACCCAGCCCAGCATGGACGGCAACACCGTCGACGAGCAGGTCGAGCAGGCCGACTTCGCCGCCAACGGCGTGCACTACCAGGCCAGCCTGGCCTTCATCACCGCGCAGATCCGCATGCTGCGCACCGCGATCACCGGGTAATCGCCATGTCGATGTTCAAGATCTTCGATACCGCCGGTTCCGGCATGGCCGCGCAGTCGCTGCGGCTCAATACCGTGGCCAGCAACCTCGCCAACGCCGAGAGCGTGTCGAGCACCGAACAAGGGGCCTACCGCGCGAAGGAGCCGCTGTTCGCCGCCGTCAAGCAGCGCGTGGACGGGGCGATGGCCGATGCCGGCACGGTCGGCGTGAAGGTGGACGGCGTCACCGAGAGCCAGGCGGCGATTCCCAGCCGCTACGAGCCGGGCAACCCCATGGCCGACGCCAACGGCTACGTCTACGGCAGCAACGTCAACCCCGTCGACGAGCTGGTCAACATGATTTCCGCCTCGCGTTCGTACCAGAACAACGTCGAGGTGATGAACACCACCAAGCAGTTGATGGTGAAAACCCTCGACCTCGGCAAGTAGTCCGAAGGAGCGCACGCATGACCATCAACACCATCGGCAACGCCGGCACGGCCGGCACCGCCAGCCAGGTCACCACCGCGGCCAAGGCCGGCGGCATGACGCAGAGCGATTTCCTCAAGCTGATGACCGCCCAGCTGCAGGCGCAGGACCCCACCCACCCGGTGGACAACAACCAGTTCGTCTCGCAGATGGCGCAGTTCAGCCAGCTGCAGTCCACGCAGGATCTGCTGGGCTCGGTGAAGACGCTCAACAGCACCGTGAACGGCGCGCTGCAGACCTCGCAGGTGCTCGGCTCGTCCAACCTGGTGAACCGCGAGGTGGTGGTGCCGTCCTCCACGCTCCACTACGCCGGCGCCACCGTCAGCGGCGCGGCCAACGTCACCGTGCCGGGCAACCTCACGGTCAACATCATCGACGGCGGCGGCAGCGTGGTGCGCACGATGAGCGTGCCGGCGCCCAGCGCCGGCCTTACCTCTTTCAGCTGGGACGGCAGGGACGACGCCGGCAACGCCCTGCCGCAAGGCAACTACACGATGGCCGCCAGCAACGCCGGCAGTCCGTTCGATACCTATGTCGCCGGCAAGGTGACCGCCGTGGGCTACGGCGGCAGCGGCGTGGGCACCTACCTGCAGGTGGCTGGCGTGGGCGGCGTCGCGCTCAGCCAGGTGGCCCAGATCCTCTGACGCACGCGTGGCATCCCTTCACTGATTCGAGGAACCCATCATGGCTCTGAACACCGCGCTCACCGGCATCAACGCCGCGCAGTCCGACCTCAACGTCATCGCCAACAACATCGCCAATGCCAACACCACCGGCTTCAAGGGCTCGCGCGCCGAGTTCGCCGACGTGTTCGCGGTGACCGGCCTCAACCTCAACTCCACCGCCACCGGCAGTGGCGCGCGCCTGCAGGACGTGGCGCAGCAGTTCGCCCAGGGCGACATCGTCACCACCAACAACTCGCTGGACCTGGCGATCAGCGGCAACGGCTTCTTCGTGGTCGACAACGGCAGTGGCGTGCAGTACACCCGCGCCGGCGACTTCAAGAAGAGCGCGGACAACTACGTGCAGACCAACAACGGCGCACGCCTGCAGATCTACCCGCCCAACGGCCTGGGCGGCTTCGACACCAGCACGCTGACCGATCTGAAGCTGCTCTCCTCGCAGAGCAATGCCACCGCCACCTCGCTGATCACCATGAACTCCAACCTGCCGGCCAGCGCCAGCGTGCCGGCCACCGCGTTCAGCCCCAGCGACGCGACCTCGTTCAACGCCGCCACGCCAGTGACCATTTACGACTCGCAGGGCGGCTCGCACCAGGCCACCGTGTACTACGTCAAGACCGCCACCAACGCCTGGGACGCGCACCTGTACGTGGACGGCAGCAGCGCCGGCACCCAGCCGCTCACCTTCGACACCAGCGGCAACCTGGCCACCCCGGTCGGCGGCAACCTGAGCTACACCCCGGTCAACCTCGGCAACGGCTCCAACCCGCTGGCGCTGTCGGTGAACGTGACCAACACCACCCAGTTCGGCACCGCCTATTCGGCCGGTGCGATCAGCCAGAACGGCTTCGAGGCCGGCACGCTGTCGAACATCGACATCGATTCCAAGGGTGTGGTGACGGCGCACTACTCGAACAACCAGAGCACCCAGCTCGGCCAGATCGCGATCGCCAACTTCTCCAACGTGCAGGGCCTGCGCCAGGTCGGCGAGACTGCCTGGGCCGCCAGCGGCGACTCCGGTTCGGCGGTGATGGGCGCCGCCGGCAGCGGTACCTTCGGCAATCTGCAGTCGGGCGCGCTGGAGTCGTCCAACACGTCCGACACCACGGCGCAGCTGGTCAACATGATCAAGGCGCAGCGCAACTACCAGGCCAACGCGAAGGTGCTCGGCACCGACGAGACACTGACCACCGCACTGTTCAACGCGGTCCGGTAATCGATCGCCATGGACCGTTCCCTCTACGTGGCGATGACCGGGGCGACGCAGATCATGCGCGCCCAGGAAGCCGTGAGCCACAACCTGGCCAATGCCTCCACGGTGGGTTTCAAGAGCGAGCTGAGCGCGTTCCAGAGCCTGCCGGTGCTGGGGCAGGGCGAGGCCACGCGCATCAACGCGGTGGCCCGCGGCATCGGCGCGGACACCACCCAGGGATCGGTCACCAGCACCGGGCGCTCGCTCGACGTGGCGGTGCAGGGCAGCGGCTGGATCGCGGTGCAGGCGCCGGACGGTTCGGAAGGCTATACGCGCGCCGGCGATCTGCAGCTCACCGCCGACGGACTTTTGACGGACGCCAGCGGCCATCCGGTGATCGGCAACGGCGGGCCGATCAACCTGCCGGCCAGCGCGCAGCTGCGCATCGGCGAGGACGGCACGATCTCCACCGTGCCGATCGGCGAGGGCCCGTCCACGGTGGCCGCGCTGGACCGCATCCGCCTGGTCAATCCCGACCCGACCCAACTGGTGCGGGGCGGCGACGGCCTGATGCACCTGGCCGGCGGCGGCAACGCCGCGCCCGACACCGCCGTGCGGGTCACCTCCGGCGCGCTGGAGAACAGCAACGTCAACGCCTCGTCGGAGCTGGTGAGGATGATTGCGCTCTCGCGCCAGTACGACATGCAGATCAAGTCGATCAAGGCATCCGAAGACAACGCCGCGTCGGCATCCAAATTGCTTCAGTCGAACTGACGACGGGTTGCCGTCGCGGTTTTTTTAGGAGTCCCCGAACATGCTCTCGTCCCTCTGGATCGCCAAGACCGGCCTCGATGCGCAGCAGACGCGCATGGACGTCATCTCCAATAACCTGGCCAACGCCAACACCACCGGCTTCAAGAGCTCGCGGGCGTCGTTCCAGGATCTGATGTACCAGAACCGCAGCCAGCCCGGCGCGCAGACCACCGAGCAGACGCAGTCCCCCTCGGGTCTGATGCTGGGCACCGGCGTGCGCGTGGTCGGCACCGAGAAACTGTTCACCCAGGGCAGCATCAGCCAGACCGGCAACTCGCTGGACGTGGCCATCCAGGGCCGCGGCTTCCTGCAGGTGTCGATGCCCGACGGCACCGTCGCCTACACCCGCGACGGCTCGCTGCATACCGATGCCAACGGCCAGCTGGTCACCGCCGACGGCTACGCGCTGGACCCGGCGATCACCCTGCCGACCGGCGTGCAGAGCATCACCATCGGCGCCGACGGCACGGTGTCCGCCACCACCGCCGGCTCGGCCGCGGCGGTGCAGGTGGGCACGCTGCAACTGGCCGACTTCGTCAATCCCGCCGGGCTGCAGGCGCAGGGCGGCAACCTGTTCCTGGAAACCGGCTCCAGCGGTGCGCCGCAGACCGGCCAGCCCGGCCTGAACGGCATGGGCACGCTGATGCAGGGCGCGCTGGAGTCCTCCAACGTCAACGTGGTGGAGGAGATGGTCAACATGATCGAGACCCAGCGCACCTACGAGATGAACTCCAAGGCCATCAGCAGCACCGACCAGATGCTGCAGGACCTCACCAACAAGATGTGAGCACGCCCATGCGCCCGATCGCCTCCCTGTTCCGCCTCTGCGCCGCCGCTGCCGCGCTCGCGCTGGCCGGCTGCGCCTCGATGGGCGCGGGCCGCGACGACAGCCAGTGGGCCGCCACCGCGCCGGTGCTGCCCGAGGCCGCGCCAGTGGCCAACGGCGCGATCTACCACGACGCCGGCAACATGGAGCTGTTCGCCGACCCGCGTGCGCATCGCGTGGGCGACATCCTCACCATCGTGCTGCAGGAAAGCACCCAGGCCAGCAAGAAGGCCACCACCAGCACCAGCAAGAAAGACAAGACCGCGATCGACGCGCCGACCCTGCTGGGCCAGGCGGCCACGCTCAACGGCCTGCCGGCCAGCATCGGCCTCAACGGCAACCGCGGCTTCGCCGGCGACGGCTCGTCCAGCCAGAGCAACCAGCTCAGCGGCCAGATCACCGTCACCGTGGCGCAGCGGCTGTCCAACGGCAATCTGGTGGTGCGCGGCGAGAAGTGGCTGACCATCAACCAGGGCCAGGAGATGGTGCGCATCTCCGGCATCGTGCGCCCGCAGGACATCAACCCCGACAACAGCGTGTCGTCCAGCCGCGTGGCCGACGCGCGCATCGCCTACACCGGCCGCGGCTCGCTGGCCGACGCCAACACGCAGGGCTGGCTGTCGCGTTTCTTCAACTCCAAGTGGATGCCGTTTTAATGAAACCCGCTGCCGGCAAGAATCGCTATCCAGACGATGCGGGAAACGACGAGGGTGCGAGCCCGCACGGCCCATTCGCCCCTTCTCCCCGCCGGGGAGAAGGTTGGGATGAGGGGCACGTGCTCGCAGTAAAAGCTCCCTCTCCCCGCCGGGGAGAGGGCTGGGGTGAGGGGCGGGTGCTCGCAGGACTGTCGGCCATGTCGCTCATTGCTCTTGTTTCTTCAATCACTCGCCTGTTCAAACGCCTTTGCACCCGTGGCCCCTCACCCCAACCCCCCGATCGGGTCGAGGGCAGGCTCTCTCCCCGAAGGGGAGAGGGGGCTGGGCTGGCGGCTACCATGGGCATCACGCTCTGCCTGCTGGCATCCCCCGTTTACGCCGACAAGATCCGCGACCTCGCCTCGGTCGGCGGCGTGCGCAACAACCAGCTGATCGGCTACGGCCTGGTGGTGGGCCTGGACGGCTCGGGCGACCAGACCACGCAGGCGCCGTTCACCACGCAGAGCCTGGAGAACATGCTGCAGCAGTTCGGTATCGTGGTGCCGGCCAACGCGCGGCCGCAGCTGAAGAACGCGGCGGCGGTGATCGTCACCGCCGACCTGCCGCCGTTCGCCAAGCCGGGCCAGACCATCGACGTCACCGTCGCCTCGATTGGCAACGCCAAGACGCTGCGCGGCGGCCAGCTGCTGATGGCGCCGCTGAAGGGCGCCGACGGCAACACCTACGCGATCGCCCAGGGCAGCGTGGTGATCGGCGGCATCAGCGCGCAGGGCAAGAGCGGTTCCAGCGTGCAGGTGAACATCTCCGACTCCGGCCGCATTCCCAACGGCGCCACGGTGGAGCGCAGCGTGCCCTCGGCGTTCGGCAACGGCGGCGATCTCATGCTCAACCTCAACACGGCCGATTTCACCACTGCCTCGCGCGTGGTCAAGGCGATCAACGCCGCCTACGGCGCCGGCACCGCCAGCGCGATCGATGGCGGCTCGATCGCCGTGCGCAGCCCGGTCGACCCGTCGCAGAAAGTGGCGTGGCTGGGCGACATCCAGAATCTCGACGTGACCCCGGCCGACGCCCCCGCGCGCGTGGTGGTCAACTCGCGCACCGGCACCGTGGTGATCGGCTCGGACGTGCGCGTGAGCGCCGCCGCGGTGGCGCATGGTTCGATCCAGGTGACCATCAGCGAACAGCCGCTGGTGAGCCAGCCGGGCCCGTTCAGCAAGGGGCAGACCGCGGTGGTGCCGTCCAGCAGCGTGCAGGTCAGCGAGAATGGCGGCCACATGTTCAAGTTCGGCCCCGGCGTGAGCCTGGACACCATCGTGCGCGCGGTGAACCAGGTGGGCGCGGCGCCGAGCGATCTCATTTCCATCCTGCAGGCGCTCAAGCAGGCCGGTGCACTGCATGCGGAGCTGGTGGTGATCTGACATGGCCGCGAACCTCGATGCCACGGCGCAGAACCTCAGCACCTGGACCGACCTGTCCGGCTTCAGCGCGCTGCGCCAGAGCGCGCAGGCGGACGCGAAGTCGGCGTTGCCGGTGGTGGCCAGGCAGTTCGAGTCGATCTTCACCCAGATGGTGCTGAAGTCGATGCGCGACGCCAATTTCGGCGATCCCAACTTCGACAGCCAGGCCGGCGACTCGTGGCAGGGTCTGGCCGATCACCAACTGGCGGTGACGCTGTCCAGCCAGGGCCACGGACTGGGCATCGCCGAGATGCTGGTGCGCCAGCTCGGCGGCAGGGACGCGGCCACCCCGTCGGCCAGCGCGGGCGACGACTGGAAGGCGCGGCTGGGTTCGGTGGCGCGGGCGGTGGGTTCCACGGCGCAGGCGGTGTCGTACTTCATTCCCGGCGACCCGGCGGACTTCGTCACCAGGATGGCGCCGTTCGCGCAGAAGGCAGCCGAGAAACTCGGCGTGTCGGTACGCGCCGTGCTGGCCCAGGCCGCGCTGGAAACGCAGTGGGGCAGGCACATGCCGCAGCACGGCGACGGCACGCCCAGCTACAACCTGTTCGGCATGAAGGCCGGTTCGAGCTGGGACGGCCAGCGCGTCAACGTGCCCACGCTGGAAGTGGAGGGCGGCGTGCCGGTGCGCAGGCACGCGGCGTTCCGCGCCTACGCGTCGCCGGCGCAGTCGTTCGACGACTACGCCCGCCTGCTCGGCGACAGCCCGCGCTACGCGCAGGCGCTGGGCAAGGGCGACGACGTGGCGGAATTCGCCCGCGGGCTGGTGCAGGGCGGCTACGCCACCGACCCGTCCTACGCCCACAAGATCGCCGCCATCGCCGACAGCCCGGCGATGCGCCAGGCGCTGGACGCGCTCAAGAACACGGCCGGCGCGCCGATCCCTTCCGAATGAAGTGCCGGGCGCCCGTTCAAAGTCTCCGCATGGCACCGCGCTGGATGCCGTGTGCCCGAAGGCCAGCGTCATCGTTCGGTGGCGGGTGGACCTCTGCAGGAGCCCACCCCTCGATCGAGTCGAGGGCAGGCTCTGTGGGCGAATGCCTTTGTTTCCACCGGGATCAGGAGCAAGAGCATTCGCGCACAGGGTGCGCTCCCGCAAGCGATTGGATCCGGCTGCGGACACCGCTCCGGAAGGCTGCGCCACGCTGCGGTCGCAGTGGCAATCACCCGCATGACCTTCGGAATAGGACGCTCTCATGAGTAACCTGCTCAGCACCGGCATCTCCGGCCTCAACGCCGCCCAGGTAGCGCTCAACACGGTCGGCAACAACATCGCCAACGCCGGCACCGACGGCTACAGCCGTGAGGTGGTGCGCCAGACCGAGCGCGTGGTGCCGCCGTCGAACCGCTACACGGTGGGCAGCGGCGTGGACGTGGTGGCGGTGGAGCGCGCGTATTCCAGCTACCTCACCAGCGCGGTGTGGAGCAGCAACGCCAATCTTTCCCGCGCCGGCACCTACAACGACCTGACCACCACGCTCAACAGCATGCTCGGCGCCAGCGGCAACCTGCAGGGCGCGCTGGACAAGTTCTACGGCGCCTTCGACACGGTGGCCAACGCGCCGGGCGACAGCGCCGCGCGGCAGGCGCTGCTGGGCAATGCGTCCACCGTCGCCTCGGTGTTCACCACGCTGGGCGCGCAGCTGGACAGCCAGCAGAAGCAGATCAATGGGCAGGTGACCAACACCGTCAAGAGCATCAACACCACGCTGGACAACATCGCCGACCTCAACCGCAAGATCCACGACAGCCTCGGCAGCGGCGCGCCAAATGCGCTGCTGGACCAGCGCGACGCGCTGGTGAACACGCTGTCGGGCTACCTCGGCGTCACCGCGGTGAGCGAGACCAACGGCACCTACAGCATCTACAGCAGCAGCGGCCAGAGCCTGGTCAGCGGCAGCCATGCGTTCAAGCTGTCCACCGCCGGCGATCCCTACGACACCGCGCGCGTCAACGTGCTCGACAGCAGCGGCAGCGACATCACCGCGCGCCTCAGCGGCGGCTCGCTGGGCGCCCTGCTCGATTACCGCAGCAACGTGCTGGACAGCGCGCAGAACCGGCTCGGCCAGGCGGCGACCGGCCTGGCCACCAGCGTCAACGCGCAGCAGGGCAAGGGGCTGGATCTCAACGGCCAGCTCGGCGCGCCGATCTTCGCGCTGCCGGCACCGCAGGCGCTGGCCGCCGGCACCAACGCGGGCAGCGCCACGGTCAGCGCGCAGGTTTCCGACGTCGCCGCGCTGACCAGCGCCGACTACACGCTGCGCTACGACGGCAGCGCCTGGAGCATGACCACCACCGGCGGGCAGCCGGTGGCGCTCACCATCAATCCGGATGGCACGCTCGGCGGCGCCGGGCTGACCCTGGCCGTGGCGGGCACGGCACAGGCGGGCGACAGCTTCCGCATCCAGCCCACCCGCAACGCGGCCAGCGGGCTGACCGTGAGCCTCGCCGATCCGTCCGGCATCGCGGCGGCCGCCGCCCTGCAGGCCAAGGCCGCCAGTGCCAACACGGGCAGCGGTGCGGTGTCGTCGCTGCAGGTGACCGATGCCAGCAACCCGGCGCTGTTCAACGGCGTCACCGTGAGCTTTCCCACGGCCGGCAGCTACACCCTCACCGATGCCGGCGGCACCGTGCTGGGCAGCGGCGCCTACGCGCCGGGGCAGGCGCTTGCGGCCAACGGCTGGAGCCTCTCGCTGTCCGGCGCGCCGGCGGCCGGCGACAGCTTCGCGATGAGCGCCAACAGCAACGGCCTCAACGACAATGCCAACGCGCTGGCGCTGGGCAGGCTGGCCGATACTGGCGTGCTGGCCGGCGGCAGCCGTTCGGTGATCGACAACTACACCTTGCTCACCACCGAGATCGGCAACGCCGGGGCGCAGGCCGCAGGCAACCTCACCACGCAGACCAGCCTGCACAACCAGGCGATGTCGGCGCAGCAGGCGGTGTCGGGCGTGAACCTGGACGAGGAGGCGGCCAGCCTCGTGAAATACCAGCAGGCCTACCAGGCCTCCGCGCAGGTGATCGCCACCGCGCAATCCATCTTCAGCAGCCTGCTCGCTGCCGTGCAGAGGTAATCGTCATGCGCCTTTCCACCAGCTGGATGTACCAGCAGTCGCTGTCCAGCATGATGAACCAGCAAAGCACGCTGGCCGCCACGCAGAACCAGGTGAGCACCGGCAAGCGCATCAACGTGGCTTCGGACGATCCGGCCGGCGCCGGTCGGGTGGTCAGCCTCGATCACATCCTCGCGGCGAATACGCAGTACACCGCCAACATCGATGCGGCGAGCACGCGGCTGAACACCGCGCAGTCCACGCTGAACTCGGTGAATGATCTCTACAACAGCGCGCGCGATCTCACCCTGCAGGCGCTCAACGGCTCGCTCGCCAGCAGCGATCGCCAGGCGATCGCCACCCAGCTCATCCAGATGCGCGACCAGTTGCTGCAGATGGCCAACACCACCGACGCCAACGGGCAGGCGCTGTTCGCCGGCACCAGCAGCAACACCGTGCCGTTCGTGAAGAACGCGGACGGCAGCGTGAGCTACATCGGCAACGATGGCCAGCCGCGCGCGGCCATCGCCGCGGGCCTGAGCGTGCC
This sequence comes from Dyella sp. KRB-257, assembly GCF_049445995.1. Taxonomy (NCBI): domain Bacteria; kingdom Pseudomonadati; phylum Pseudomonadota; class Gammaproteobacteria; order Lysobacterales; family Rhodanobacteraceae; genus Dyella; species Dyella sp. KRB-257. Next base: position 159,487 of record NZ_JBMSDZ010000004.1, read on the forward strand.
GACCGGCGAATCGGGCAGCGCGATCTTCATGGACGTGGCCGCCGGCAACGGCCGCTTCGTCGCCAGCGCCGGCGCGGGCAACACCGGCACGCTGGTGGTGGGCGGGAACGCGGTCTCCGATCCGGCCGCCTTCGCCGCCGGCCTCGCGGCGAACGGCAGCTACTCGATCACTTTCGACGGCGCCGGCAACTGGAGCGCACTGGACGGCAGCGGCAATCCGGCGCTCGATGCCGGCGGCAATCCGCTCACCGGGACCTACACCGCCGGCGGCAGCATCGGCTTCAACGGCCTCACGATCTCGCTCAGCGGCACGCCGCAGGCCGGCGATACGGTGAGCATCCAGGGCGGCGCCTCGCAGGACATCTTCACCACCTTCAACAACATGATCAGCGCCCTGCAAAGCAGTGGCAGTACCAGCGAGTCGCAGCTGACCAACACGCTCAATCGCCAGCTCGAGGCGCTCGACAATGCACGCGCCGGCGTGACCCGCGCCGAGGTGGACATCGGTGGACGCACCAACGCGCTCGCCGCGCAGCGCGCGGCCTACCAGGATCTGGGCGTGACCTATCAGGCCACGCTGTCGGACACGCGCGACGTGGACGTCTACAAGGCCATCAGCAATCTCTCGATCCAGTCGGCTGCGCTGCAGGCATCGCAGCAGGTGTTCGCGCAGGTCAAGTCGTTGAGCCTGTTCAACTACATCAAGTAGTTCCACCCACCGCGCTGCCGCCCTTGTGGGAACGACTTCAGTGTGGGAGCGACTTCAGTCGCGACTTCCTGTCCCTCGCCACAGCCCGTCGGGGCTGAAGCCCCTCCCACAACAGCAGCGCGCGTGGCCCACCCACCCCTGTGGGAGCGACTTCAGTCGCGACTTCCTGCCCCTCGCTGAAGCCCCTCCCACAACCGCCGCGCAGTTCCCGCATCGGTCCTGGCGCGTCTCCGGCGGGTCTGGAAAAAAATCAAGTGTTGGTGCTCAAGTAATTTCCGCCCATGACGAAACAGTCTCCGAGGCGGATGGCATCCATACGGAACCCCGCCGGGAATACATCAAGCCCCTTGTCCGGCTCATCGATTTCCGTCAGGAGAACTTCCATGTCATTCGTGATCAACACCAACGTTTCCTCGCTGAACGCGCAGAACAACCTCGCCACCTCCAAGAGCGCGCTGGCCCAGGCCACGCAGCGCCTGTCGTCTGGCCTGAAGATCAACAGCGCGGCCGACAACGCCGCCGGCTTCGCGATCTCGCAGCGCTACACCACGCAGGTCGGCGGCCTGGCCCAGGCCAGCGCCAACGCTTCGGACGCGATCAACCTGGCGCAGACCACCGGCTCGGCGCTGGATCAGGTCACCGCCAACCTGCAGGCCATCCGCGATCTGGCGGTGCAGTCGGCCAACGGCACCTACAGCTCGGCGGATCGCGCCACCATCGACCAGGAAGTGCAGCAGCGCCTGGCCGAAGTCACCCGCATTGCCAGCCAGACCACGTTCAACGGCCAGAAAGTGCTCGACGGCTCGTTGAAGTCGCAGAACTTCCAGATCGGCGCGGACGTCGGCCAGACCATCAGCGTCAGCCTGGGCACCAGCGTCAAGGCGAGCGATCTCGGCAAGGTCGCCGAGGTGTCCACCGGCGACATCAGCGCCGCGGTTACCGGCGGCTATACGCTGCCTGGCGATGCGACCAACGGCCTGACCGTGCAGATCGGTTCCGGTTCGGTAGTGAACGTGGCGGGTGGCAACTACAAAAATGCCAGCGATCTGGCCGCGGCCATCAATACCGCAGCGGGAAGCGCGATTACCACGGTCGACAGCACCTCCGGTGAACTGACTTTCACCAATACTTCTTCTTCCAATGCCATCACGTTTGGTGGTGCAGCCGCGACCACGCTTGGCATCCCGACCACGGTAGCTGCAGAGACCACTCCTGGCACGCCGGTCACGGGGTCTTCCACGTTGGTCAAGGCAGCCGTGACGGCGGCTCCGAAGATCCAGACAACTGGCTTGGTCATCAATGGTGCTGCCATCGATACGAGCAAGGTTGCCAGCCTGCAGGACCTCGCCGACGCCATCAACGCCAAGACCTCCGACTCCGGCGCCAGCGCCTCGGTCAATTCCCTGGGCACTGGCCTGAACGTGGTTTCCGACAAGACGTTGACCATCGTTGATGGCGCTGGTGCGGCCCTCAACGGGGCAACGGACCTCAATACCGGCAACGGCTACGCGAGCAACGGCATTGCCTCCGTGGGTGGTTCGCTCTCGACGGCAAGCGTAAAATCCGTCGATGCTGCGAACGACATCATCTCGCGTGTCGACACCGCCCTGACGACGGTGGCCGGTTTTGCTGCCCAGCTCGGTGCGGTACAGAACCGCTTTCAGTCGACGATCTCCACGCTCAGCTCGCAGTCGACCAATCTTAAGGCCTCGCAGTCGACCATCCAGGACGCCGACTTTGCGGCCGAGACGGCTGCCTTGAGCCGCGCCCAGGTGCTGCAGCAGGCCGGTATCTCGGTGCTGGCCCAGGCCAACTCTCAGCCGCAGCAGGTGCTCAAGCTCCTGCAGTAACGGCCACCGCCGGTGGCCCGCACACGCGGGCCATCGCACATGAAACTGCTTTTCGACGGCGGCGCCGGCAGGTTCGGTGCTGCCGTTTTTTTTTGGCTTTCTGCGGGCACTTGTGTGCGGCGAAATTCCTGCCGCTTACGCCGCGGATACTTCAGTTTCCGGGTGCCTGGCCGATCCACTGAAACGGGCAGGGCGGCGCAGCCGACCTCGACAGACTAGGGTCTCGCAGGTGGCGAGGTTCTTGCAGAATTTTGTTGGCCGTGCTCGTGCGGCAGCAGTGTCAAGAAAACAACGGGAGCCAGCATGGCCATCAGCAACGTCAGCACCAGCGGCAACCCCGGCAGCGGCATATTGAGCTCTGCCGGTATCGGTTCTGGCCTGGATGTGAAGTCGATTGTCGCGGCTCTGGTCAATGCCAGGAAGGCCGGTCCGCAGGCGCAGATAACCAGCAAGGCGACACAGACCAACGCTCTTCTTACCGGGCTGACGTCGCTCAGTTCTGTATTGAGTTCATTGCAGTCGTCGCTGTTCACGCTGACGCAGACCAGCACCTTCGCCAGCTTCAACGCCACGCTGGCGGACAGCACCATCGGCACCACCAGCACGCTGTCCAGCGCCCAGCCGGGCAGCTACGCGCTGGTGGTGAGCAAGCTGGCCACCGCGCAGAAGCGCGGCAGCGACGCCTATGCCGGCACCGCCGCGATCGGCGCCGGCAACCTCACGCTGACGGTTGGCGCCAACAGTTCCACCGTGGCCATCTCGGCCACCGATACCGTGGCCGACATCGCCGCCAGGATCAACGCCGCATCGGGCAACCCGGGCGTCAGCGCCACCGTGGTCAATGGCACCAGCGGCGCACAGCTGCTGCTGAGCTCCAGCAAGACCGGCGTGGCGAACGGTTTCAGCATCAGCGCCGACGGCAGCAGCAGCGCCGGCTTGACCACGCTGGCCAACAAGCTCAATACCGCCGGCGCGAACGAGGCCAAGGATGCCCAGCTGAGCCTGGACGGCATTGCCATCACCAGCGCCAGCAACAGCGTCAGCGGCGCCATCGACGGGGTCACGATCAATCTGGCCGCCGCCGGCAGTACCACGCTGACCGTGTCGCGCGACAACAGCGTGGCGACCAAGGCGGTGCAGGACTTCGTCGATGCCTACAACAGCTACACCAAGACGGTCGGCACGCTGTCCAGTTACGACAAGGCCTCGGGGAAAGGGGGCATCCTGCTCGGCGATGCGATGCTCCACTCGGTGCAGCGCACGATCGGCAGCGTGCTGAGCGGCAAGGTGGCCGGCAACAGCATCGGTTCGCTCGCCTCGCTGGGCATCACGCGCTCGGCCGACGGCACGCTGGCGGTGGACAGCAGCAAGCTCACCGCCGCGCTGGACGGCAATCCTGCCGTCGTGCAGGACCTGTTCGCCGGGTCCAACGGTTACGCCAAGCGGCTCACCACCGCGCTGGACAGCTTCACCGCGGCCGGCGGGGTGATCTCCACGCGCCAGCAGAGCCTCACCGACAGCCTGGGCAAGCTCAACACCGAGCAGAGCCAGCTCGATGCGCGCATGAGCGTCTACGAGAAGCAGCTGCGCGACCAGTACGCGCAGCTGGACACGCTGATGTCCTCGCTCAACAACACCAGCAGCTACCTCACCGGTGCGCTGGCCCAGCTCGAAGCCACCTACACCCGAAAGAACTGATTGCGGAGTGGAACATGACCTACGGACCCATGCGCCAAGCCAGCGCCCTTTACCAGCAGAACAGCGTGGCCGGCGTCGAGAGCGCCGACCCTCACAAGCTCGTCAGCCTGCTGTTGGACGGGGCGATGGATCGCATCGCCCAGGCCCGCGGCCACCTGCTGCACGGCAACGTGGCGGCCAAGGGCAACTGCATCTCCAGGGCGGTGGCCATCGTGGGCGAATTGCACGACAGCCTGGATCACCAGGTCGATCCCGCCTTCAGTCAGCGGCTGGAATCGCTGTACGAATACGTGACCCGGCGCCTGCTCTACGCCCAGTTGCACGATCACGTGGCCGCGCTGGACGAGGCCGCCCGCCTGCTCGCGCCCGTACGCGAGGGCTGGCAGGGCATTCGCGCCAACTACCTCGCCACGTCCGCCGCGCAGGCCAAGAGCGCGTCATGAACGAGGCGCCGCATCCCGATCTGCAGCGCGCGCTCGCCCTGAGCGCCGACATGCTGCAGGCCGCCGGCCGCGGCGACTGGGCCGGCGCCACCGCGCTGCAGGCCGAGTGCGACCGCCTGCTGCGCCAGGCGCCGGTCAATGCGGCCGGTTTGATGGCCCTGCGCCGGCTGCAGCTCGACCAGCGCGCCATGCTGGAACTGGCGGCGCGGGCGCGTGGCGTGGTGGGCGAGCACCTGGCGCGCCATCATGTGAACCACCGTGCGGTGAGCGCCTACCTCGATACGGCCGATCCGGACTGAGAGGCTGAGAAAAAATCGCCCGCCTACTGCGACCGCCGCCGGCACGGGCGTTTGGCGGCGCTCTCGCTACGGCGGTCGAATTTTTCTCAGCCTCTGACGCGCCGCCACCGCCACAGGATTCCCGCCATGACCGACGCCCTCTGGCTTGCCTTCTCCGAACGTGTCTGCGTGGACGACCGCCTGCGCGTGGCCGTGCTGCCGCGCGATGCAGCCTCGACGCCGCTGGCCCAGCTGGCCGAGCGCAACGCGTCGGCGCTGGCCGGCATCGCCGCGACCGAGGAACGCCGGGCCGAGGGCGCCGAGGAGGACAGCCCGGTACTGCAGGAACTGGCCCGGCTCGACGCCAAGCTCAACGCGCTGGTGGATATCGTCAACCGCCTGCTGTTGCCGGCCAGCGCGCTGCCGGAGCGAGTACCCGTGCGTTTCAACGCCGTCGGCGCGCTGCTGCCCGCCGCACTGTTGCCCGTGGCCGGGGCGCCAGGGCAGGCGATATCCCTGCGCATCCATCTGGATGCCTGCCCTGGCCTGCCGTTGGAGCTGCCGGCGCGGGTATCGCGTCGGTTCGATGACGGTCTGGCCTTCGTGGTCTTCGAACCGCTCGGCGAGGCAGCGGCCGATGCGATCGAGCGGTTCGTCTTTCGCCACCATCGGCGCAAAGTGGCCGAAGCGCGTCAGTCCCTGACCTGAACGCTTTCGACCTACGGGGTCACAATGTGATGGCCGTCATGTAAGCGGTTTCAACGAAGTCGGGCGAAAGTGTGAGTTGCTTCACGTTTTCAGTAGCCGTGCGCGAAATTGTTGACGAGCCAAATTGTCGACGTGACCGCCGACGTCATCTGTACCGCGTCGTTTCGGAACGGCAAAATCTTTACGCAACATTCATTTACATGAACCTTCGCGACGTCATCGCCTTCACAAGAAAAACGGGTGACGCGCAGCGGCGATCCCGCTGACACCGACTGCCGTCGGCACGCTGGCGCACTGGCCCCCTTTTTGCTCCTCTCTCGACGCGGACCGACGGCAAACCGTCGCGCTCCGGAAAACACGGCGGCTCTCCCACCCCACCGCTGCGTCCCACCGAGTCAGTACGAGAGGCGTTGCACAATGGACAAGACGGATTTCCTGGTCATCGAGTCGAACCCCGCCCGGGCCGATTCGGTCATCTCGGCACTGCAGTTCCTGGGCTTCAGCCCGCAGCGTGCCGGGAGCGTCGGCCAGGCGCCGTCCGATCCCACCGCCCTGCGCGGCATCTATATCGGCGACATCGCTGACGAGGCGGCGGCCCAGCGCCAGCTCGACGATCTCGGCGAGGCCGTGGCCCACCTGCCGCTGCTGCTGGCCGAGGATTCGCCGTGGGCCGCGCGCCTGCTCGGCGCCAGTTCGCCGTTCTTCAACCATGTCGGCGTGATCGGCTTTCCGTTGCGCTACGAGCAGTTCGCCGAAGCGATGCGCTGCGCCAGCGCGCGCAGCTCCGGCCCCCGTCGCGGCGAGCAGCGCTTCGTCGGCGAATCGCGCGCCATGGGCCGCGTCAACGCGCTGATCCGCCAGGTCGCACCGTTCGACTCCAGCGTGCTGGTGCTGGGCGAGTCCGGTACCGGCAAGGAAATGGTGGCGCGCACCATCCACGACTGCTCGCCGCGCAAGGACAAGCCGTTCGTCGCCATCAACTGCGGCGCGATTCCCGCCGAGTTGCTGGAGAGCGAGCTGTTCGGCCACGAGAAGGGCGCCTTCACCGGTGCGATCAGCGCCCGCAAGGGCCGCTTCGAGATGGCCGAGGGCGGCACGCTGTTCCTCGACGAGATCGGCGATATGAGCCTGCCGATGCAGGTGAAGCTGCTGCGCGTGCTGCAGGAGCGCATGTTCGAGCGCGTCGGCGGCAACAAGACCCAACGCTGCGACGTGCGCATCATCGCCGCCACCCACCGCAACCTGGAGCAGGCGATCGCCGACGGCCGCTTCCGCGAGGATCTGTTCTACCGCCTGAGCGTGTTCCCGCTGGAGCTGCCGTCGCTGCGCGAGCGGCTGGAAGACCTGCCGGTGCTGATCAACGAGTTCAACCTGCGCCTGGAGCGTCGCGGCCTGGGCTCGGTGCGCTTCTCGCCCAGTGCGCTGCAGACCCTGCGCGGCTATCCGTGGCCGGGCAACGTGCGCGAGCTGTGCAACCTGGTAGAGCGCCTGGCGATCCTTTATCCGCACGCCGAAGTGCGCGCCGCCGAGCTGCCCGAGCGCTATCGCGGCGCGGTGCCGGCCGGGGAGCCCGACGGCAGCAGCCAGTTGCTGACGATGGTGGACGCGGCGATCGCCGACCCGGTCGCCGCAGGCAACGACACCACCGTGCTGCCGCAGGGCGGCATCGACCTGAAGGATCACCTCGCCGACATCGAGGTCGGGCTGATCCGCCAGGCGCTGGATGCCACCGATGGCGTGGTGGCGCACGCCGCCAAGCTGCTGCGCATGCAGCGCACCACGCTGGTGGAAAAGCTGCGCAAGTACGGGCTGCAGAACGGGTTGGCCGCCTGATCGATATGCGACGGTCGGGGCTGGAGTCCCTCCCACAAGGGCGCGGGCAGTGGCTTTTGCGGGAGCGACTTCAGTGGCGACGCCCTTGTCCCCGGTGATGGCACACATCCTGCAGCAACCCCCTCGAAAACCCGTCACGCGTTGGAAAACCGTCATGACCACGATCGACGTCAACAGTCTGCTCAGCCAGATGCGCCAGATGTCCGCCCAGGTGCGCACGCCCGAGGTGGCGTTCTCCTCCACGGCCATGCCCGCGACCGCACCGACCCACGGCGCCAGCCCGTTCGGCGCGCTGCTCAGGCAGTCGATCGCCGCGGTCGGCGACAGCCAGATGCAGGCCGGGCGCATGGCGGCGGCGTTCGAGCGCGGCGACCAGGGCGCGGACCTGGCCCGCACGATGGTGGCGATCCAGAAGGCCGACCTCTCGCTCAACGCGATGACCCAGGTGCGCAACAAGCTCGTCGAAGCCTACAAAGACATCATGAACATGCCGGTCTGACGGCGGCCTCTTCCTTCGCCCATCGATAACGAGCAACCCCCATGGCAGACGGCGGCATGACCCCCTCGGAACCGAAGGCCGACAGCGAGCGCCCCGGCGCGCGCCTCGACCTGCGCGACATCGCGCGCAGCCCGGCCTCGCGGCAACTGATGCTGCTGGTGGGTGTGGCGCTGGCGGTGGCGATGGGCGTGGCGGTGGTGCTGTGGTCGCGCGGCCCCAACTTCGGCATGTTGTACGCCGGGCTCGACCAGAAGGACGCCGCCGCGATCACCCAGGCGCTGCAGGCGAGCAACACGCCCTACACGCTGGCCGGCGACGGCACCACCATCATGGCGCCGCAGGCCGACCTGGCCGCGATCCGCCTGCGCCTGGCCGGGCAGGGCCTGCCACAGGGCAGCGCCAACAGCAGCATGCTGCCGGCGGCCGACTCGCCGTTCGGCATGAGCGACATGGCCGAGCGCGCGCGCTACCGGCAGATGCTGGAGACCGACCTGGGCAACACCATCGGGGCGCTGCAGTCGGTGCGTTCGGCGCGCGTGCACCTGGCGCTGCCCAAGCCGTCGGCCTTCATCCGCGACAACCGCCAGGCCAGCGCCTCGGTGCTGGTCACGCTGTTCCCCGGTCGCCAGCTCGACGCCAGCCAGGTGGCGGCGATCGTGCATCTGGTGTCGTCCAGCGTGCCCGAGCTCGACGCCCGGCAGGTGTCGGTGGTCGACCAGCAGGGTCAGCTGCTCACCGGCGACGCACCGGACGACGCGGCCGCCGTGGGCGACACCCGCCTGCGCCTGGCCACGCGCATCGAGAACACCTACGCCCAGCGCATCGAGGAACTGCTCACGCCGCTGGTCGGTGCCGGCAAGGTGCGCGCGCAGGTGTATGCCGATCTGGATTTCAGCCAGACCGAGAAGGCCACCGAAACCTACGACCACGATCACCCCGCGCTGCGCAGCGAGCAGACCAGCTCCGAGCAGCGCATCGATGGCGCCGCCGGCAACGGCGCCGTGCCCGGCGCGCTGAGCAACCAGCCGCCGAACACCGTGGCCCAGCCCACCGCGGCCAATCCGCAGGCCGGCGCGGCACCGAACGCCGCCGCCGGCGCCAGTGCGGCCACCACGACCACCGCCACGCCCAGCGACACCACCTCCAGCGCCACCCGCAACTACGAGCTGGACCGCACCATCAGCCACGTCAGCGATCCGGCCGGGCGGCTGGCGCGGATCAGCGTGGCGGTGGTGGTCGACAACAAGCTCGTCGGCAGCGGCAAGGACGCCAAGAGCGTGCCGTTCACCCCGCAGGAGCTCGAGCACCTCACCGAGCTGGCCAAGAACGCGGTGGGCTTCAACGCCGCGCGCGGCGACACGGTGAGCGTGGTGAACCAGCCGTTCCACCACGACGCGGTGGGCACCGACGCCGATGCGCCCGCCGCGCCGTTCTGGCAGCGCCCCGGCATGCTCGACCTGATCAAGCAGGGCGGCGGCATCCTGGTGGCGCTGCTGGTGGCCTTCGGCCTGCTGCGCCCGTTGCTCAAGGGACTGGCCGCCGGCCCGGCGCGCGCTGCCGCGGCGGCGCTGCCCTCGCCGATGCCGAAAGTTTCCGTGCGCGTGGACGATATCCCGGAGGACGAGCCGGCCCGCATCGGGCAGGCGATTGCCTACGAGCAGAAGATCAACATGGCCAGGCGTCTGGTGAGCGAAAACCCCAAGCAGGTCGCGCAGGTCGTGCGCAACTGGGTGGGCGACCATGGCTGAGCAGGTGTCCGAGGGCGCGCGCAACGCCGCGATCCTGCTGCTCACGCTGGGCGAACAGGACGCCGCCGAGGTGCTCAAGCACCTGTCCGCCCGCGACGTGCAGGCGGTGGGCTCGGCGATGGCCGGCCTCACCAGCGTCACCCGCGACCAGGTGGAGCAGGTGCTGCATCGTCTGAACGAGGACGTCGGCCGGCAGACTGCGCTGGGCGTCGGCACCGAGGAGTACATCCGCAAGATCCTCACCAACGCGCTGGGCGAGAGCAAGGCCGGTGGCCTGATCGACCGCATCCTGCTCGGCCGCTCCAGCAAGGGGCTGGAGTCGCTCAAGTGGATGGAGAGCCGCGCGATCGCCGAGCTGATCAACCAGGAGCACCCGCAGATCGTCGCGCTGGTGCTGGCGCATCTCGAACCGGACCAGGCCGCCGAAGTGCTCGGCTACCTGCCGCCGCGCGTGCGCTCCGACGCGGTGATGCGCATCGCCACGCTGGACGGCGTGCAACCGCACGCGCTGAACGAGCTGGACGAAATCATGGAGCGCCAGTTCTCCGGTAACTCCACCAAGCTCAAGTCCGCCAACGTGGGCGGGCTGAAGGCGGCCGCGGACATCCTCAACGCGATGGAGACCAGCCGCGAGGCCGAGCTGATGGCGGCCATCCGCAGCCAGGATGCCAGCCTCGGCGGCAAGATCGAGGAGCTGATGTTCGTCTTCGACGACCTCGCCGGGCTGGACGACCGCAGCATGCAGACCCTGCTGCGCGAGGTGCCCTCCCCGCGCCTCACCGTGGCGCTCAAGGGCGCCGAGCCGGCGATGCGCGAAAAGATCTTCGCCAACATGTCCAAGCGCGCCGCCGACATGCTGCGCGACGACCTCGAAGTGGCCGGCCCGGTGCGCGTGAGCGAAGTCGATGCCGCACAGAAGGAAGTGCTGATGATCGCGCGCCGGCTGGCCGATGCCGGCCAGCTCACCCTGGCCGGCGGCGGAGATGACTTCGTCTGATGGCCGCGCAGATCAGCCGCGATGCGTTTGCCGGCGCCGCGCGCTGGGAGCTGCCGCAGGTGCGCGACGCCGCGCGCAGCGAAGCGGTCGACGAACTGCCCGGACCGCCCACCGTGGCCGAGCTGGAAGCGCTGCAGCGCCAGGCGCGCGACGAGGGTTACGCGGCCGGTCGCGCCGAGGGCCTGGCCGACGCCGCGGGCGAGCGCCGGGCCGTGGTGGCGCGGCTCGAGGCGCTGCTGGAATCGGCCGCGTGCCCACTGGCCGCGCTGGACGACGCCACCGAACAGGAGCTGGCGCGCCTGGCGGTGGTGATCGCCCGCCGCGTGCTGGCGCATGAACTGGCCACCGCGCCCGAACTGATCGTGCAGGCGGTGCAGCAGGCCGCCCGCGCGCTGCCCTCGGCGACGCGCGCACTGCGCGTGCGCGTGCACCCGGACGACCTGGCCCTGCTGCGCGAGCACGCGGTGGCCGAAGAACACTGGCAGTTGCTGCCCGATCCCGCGCTGGCCCGCGGCGACTGCCTGCTGGAAAGCGAACGCTCGCGCCTGGACGCCCGCGTGGACACGCGGCTGGCCGCCGTGGTCGATGCGGTGCTCGGCATGGACGAAGACGATGGCGGCGAGGAGATCACCGCATGAGCGGCCACGCCGCCAGCGCCTGCGTGATCGACTTGGCCGCGCATCCGGCACTGCGTTCGCGCGCGCGCCGGGTCGACGAGGCTGCGGCGCCGTGCGTCGCTCCATCGCTCCGTGATGAGGCCGGCAATCCACGCATCGCCGCACGCATCGCACGGCGTCGGGCGCGTGCGATGCCTGTGACGCGGGAGGTGCGCGTGATGCGCTTCCGTCCCTGGCTTCCCCTGTTCCGGCTATGGCGCCGCTGGCGCCTCGGCCTGCCCCTTTCGCGCCTCTGGTGTGCACCCGCGAAGCTGTCCTCCCCGCCTTCCTTCCCCGGCGGCGCGGTGTGGCAGTACCAGCGATCCCCCCGTCCCGCGGGCGCACACCGGCGGCGCGATCTTTCTGCCGTCACCACCCGCCGCCCGTCGCGCGGCCAGGCGCTGGCGCGATGAGCGCCGATCCGCTGGCGCTGCGCAGTGAGCGCTGGCGCGAGCAGCTCGCGCGCCGCGGCCGCCGCGCCGAGGCGGCGCATCCGCTCACCGTGGAAGGCCGACTGCGCCGCGTGGTCGGCCTCACGCTGGAAGCCGAGGGCTGCGAGGCGGCGCTGGGTTCGCGCTGCCTGGTCGAGGCCGCCGACGGCGGGCAGCTGGACACCGAAGTGGTCGGCTTCGCCGACGAACGCCTGCTGCTGATGCCGGTGGGCGAGATGCATGGCGTGCTGCCGAACGCCCGCGTGCGCCCCTGCGCCCGCGCCGATGGCCTGCCGGTGGGGCAGGGCCTGCTGGGTCGGGTGATCGGCGCCGACGGCCTGCCGCTGGATGGACTCGGCCCGCTGGATTCCGACGAGCACGCCGCACTCAAGCGCGAGCCGATCAACCCGATGGCGCGCAAGCCGATCGACACCCCGCTGGACACCGGCGTGCGTGCGATCAACGCGCTGCTCACCGTGGGCCGCGGCCAGCGCCTGGGCCTGTTCGCCGGCTCCGGCGTGGGCAAGTCGACCCTGCTCGGCATGATGACCCGTTACACCGACGCCGACGTGGTGGTGGTCGGCCTGATCGGCGAGCGCGGCCGCGAGGTGAAGGAGTTCGTCGAGCACACGCTGGGCGAGGAAGGCCGTCGCCGCGCGGTGATCGTTGCCGCACCGGCCGACGCGCCGCCGCTCAAGCGCCTGCGCGGCGCGCAGTACGCCACCGCGATCGCCGAGTGGTTCCGCGACCGCGGCCTGCGCGTGCTGCTGCTGATGGATTCGCTCACCCGCTACGCCCAGGCGCAGCGCGAGATCGCGCTGGCGATCGGCGAGCCGCCGGCGACCAAGGGCTACCCGCCGTCGGTGTTCGCGATGCTGCCGGCGCTGGTGGAGCGTGCCGGCAACGACGCGCAGGGGCGCGGCTCGATCACCGCGTTCTACACCGTGCTCACCGAGGGCGACGACTACCGCCACGATCCGATCGCCGACGCCGCGCGCGCCATCCTCGACGGCCACATCGTGCTCGCGCGCGACCTGGCCGAGGCCGGCCACTACCCGGCCATCGACATCGAGGCGTCGATCAGCCGCGTGATGCCGGCGGTGGTCACGCGCGACCATCTGCGCGCGGCGCAGCGCTTTCGCCAGATCTATTCGGCGTACCGCCAGCAGCGCGACCTGATCGCGGTGGGCGCGTACCAGAAAGGCTCCGATCCGCAGGTGGACCACGCCATCGCGATGTGGCCGCGCCTGCGCGCGTTCCTGCAGCAGGAGGTGGACGAGCCGATGACGCTGGCCCAGGGCATCGACGCATTGCGTACGCTCACCGGCGAAGGCGACGCATGAGTTCGCGCGCCGACCGCCTGCAGCCGGCCGTCGACCAGGCGCACAAGCGCCGCGACGAGGCCATGCAGAAGCTCGCCGAGCAGCAGCAGCGCGTGGCGCGCGCCGAGCACCAGCTCGGCGAGCTCAGGCGCTACCGCCAGGATTACGCCGAGGGGCAGGGCGACGGCATGAGCGTCAGCGCCCTGCTCAACCGGCAGCAGTTCATCGAGCGCATCGACCGCGCCATCGAGCAGCAGCAGCTCGACGTGCAGCGCCAGCAACGCCAGCTCGACCAGGCACGCGGCCACTGGCGCGATGCCCATGCACGCGAACAGGCGCTGGGCAGCGTGGTCGGCAACTACCGCGAGCTGGAGCGCAAGGCGGAAGACCGTCGCGAGCAGTCCGACGTGGACGAGCGCATGCAGCGCCGCCGCCCGCCCGGCCCGGGCCACGGCCGCTGATTCCGCCTGGCGCGAACCTTGCTGTAACTACCGCACAACCCACCGGTCGACGATTTTCCGACGAGGTTCCCATGCCCGCCACCGCCGTTCTTCCCGCGACCCCGACCCTCGTCCCCACCGCACCCGCACCCGCCGAGCCGCGCGGGCCGACCGACGCCGGACGTGCCTTCGACAGTCATCTGGATGCGGCGCGCCAGCAGCACGCCGATGACACCCGTGCCGACACCACCCCCGATCGCGGCAGCGCGCAGCAGCCCGCCAGCCGGGACGCGCGCACCGAACACTCACGCCCGGATGCCGGCAGCGATGCGACGGCATCGGCAAGCACCTCGCTCGTCGACACCGCGACCGTCGCAGTGCCCGTGCCGAACGCGGCTGCGCAGGCCGACCCGTCTGCGTCGGCCGTCGATGCCTCGGCAAAGAGCAAGGCGGACGCACCCGCGCCCGACGCGATCTCGGTGGCCAGCGCCATGCTGGCGCTGCTCGGCCAGGTGCTGCCGGCCAACGCTTCCGTCGCCGCCGGCGACGCGGCGAAGGCGATGACCGCCAGCGTGCTCAAGGCCCCGTCGGGACAGCCGGCCACGGCACTGCCGACGGCCGCCATGGCCGACGCGTTCGCCACGCTCACGGACGCCGCCGCCGGCCACGGCGCGGCGACCGTGGTGCCGTCGGGCAAGACCACGACCGCCGGTGCCGCGGCGCTGGCCGACCTGTTCGCCGCCGGCGCCAGCAAGGCCGCGATGCACAAGGGCGCGGACGACCCGGGCATGCAGGAACTCGCCACGCTGCTCGGCGCCGCGCCGCAGGCCACCGCCAACACCGGCGTCATGCCGCCGCACGCGCTGCACATCGCCAGCCCGGCCGGCAGCCCCGCGTTCGCGCAGGAGCTGGGCCAGCAGGTGGCGTGGCTCGGCAACCAGGACATCAAGCAGGCGAAGATCCGCCTGCACCCGGAAGAACTCGGCCAGGTCGACGTGAGCGTGCGCATGCAGCACGGCGGGCAGGTCGACGTGACCTTCGCCGCCCAGCATCCCGCCGCTGTGCACGCGCTGCAGCAGACCTTGCCGCAGCTGGACGCGCTGCTGGCGCAGCACGGGCTGTCGCTGGGCCAGGCGCAGGTGGGCCAGCAGTCGGCCGGTGGCGACGGGTCGCGCAACGGCCATTCGTCGTTCGGCAGCGACGGCGTCGACACCGGTGGCGACGAACCGATCGCCGCGCCGGTCACGGTGAGTGCGCTGGGCCTGCTCGATACCTTCGCCTGAGAGGCGGCCGGGATCAAGCCGTATCCGATGCAGGACCCGCGCCACTTCCTGATCTTCGCCCGCGTGTGGCGGGTGCATGTCGACGATGCGGTGCCGGCCGACGTGCGCCACGTCGATCCCGGCAAGCCCGACCGCGTCGGGCGGCCGAGCGGGCCGTGGCATGCCACCACGCGCGACCGCTTCGGCATGACGCGGCCGTCCTGATCCGGCGCCGGCGGCTACAATCCGCCGGATGACTTCCATGACGTTCGATCTCACCGCCACCGACGGCGCGGCCCGGCGCGGGCAGCTCACGTTCGGCCGCGGCACGGTGCAGACGCCGGCCTTCATGCCGGTGGGCACCTACGGCTCGGTGAAGGCGATGACGCCGCGCGACATCGTCGACGTCGGTGCCGAGATCATCCTGGGCAACACCTTCCATCTGTTCCTGCGGCCGGGGCTGGAGATCGTCGAGCAGTTCGGCGGGCTGCACAGGTTCATCGGCTGGAACAGGCCGATCCTCACCGACTCGGGCGGCTTCCAGGTGTTCTCGCTGGCGCACAAGCGCAGGCTGGCCGAGGAGGGCGTGACCTTCGCCTCGCCGGTGGATGGCTCCAAGGTGTTCCTGTCGCCCGAAGTGTCGATGAAGATCCAGACCGTGCTGGACTCGGACATCGCGATGATCTTCGACGAGTGCACGCCTTATCTGATCGACGGTGTTCCGGCCACCGGGAAGGCCGCCAGCGATTCGATGGAGCTCAGCCTGCGCTGGGCCGAGCGGTCGCGTCAGGCGTTCGATGAACTGAAGAACCCCAACAACCTGTTCGGCATCGTGCAGGGCGGCGTGTACGAGCCGCTGCGCCGGCGCTCGGCCGAAGGGTTGGTGAACATCGGCTTCGACGGCTACGCGGTCGGCGGCCTCGCCGTGGGCGAGCCGGAAGCCGAACGCAACCGCACGCTGGACTTCACCGTCCCGCTGCTGCCGGCGGACAAGCCGCGCTACCTGATGGGCGTGGGCCGGCCGGAGGACATCGTCGAGGCGGTGCGCCGCGGCATCGACATGTTCGACTGCGTGATGCCGACGCGCAACGCGCGCAACGGCTTCCTGTTCGTGCCCGAGGGCACGCTGCGCATCCGCAACGCCAGGTTCGCCATGGACACGCGGGTGATCGAGGAAGGCTGCGACTGCCACGCCTGCGCCAACGGCTTCAGCCGCGCCTACCTGCGGCATCTGGACCGCTGCAACGAGATCCTCGCCAGCCAGCTCGCCACCATGCACAACCTGCGGCACTACCAGCGCCTGATGGCGGGCCTGCGCGGGGCGATCGCAGCCGGCACGCTGGACGATTTCACCGCGCGCTTCCACGCGCTGCGGCAGGGAGCGCCGACGGCATAGGCGCCGCACCCGCCCGGTACGGGCGCACCCCTCGATCGAGTCGAGGGCAGGCTCTGTGCGTGAAGGTTCCGATCCCGCCCGGTAGGAGCGCACCCTGTGCGCGAACGCTCTTGCTCCTGATCGACATCAAAGCCAGACATCAAAACCAAGAGCATTCGCGCACAGGGTGCGCTCCTACAGTTGCGGCACGCCGGTGCCAGTGCAGGGCGGGGGAGCGCATGGCATAATTCGCAATCTTTTATCAGGCGTTCGGCAGAAAATGCTGCCGGGGCCGCAACTTGCGAGAAGAAACGATGAGTTTTTCGATGAGCACCGTGATCGCCCAGGCCGCCGCGCCGACCGCCACCAACCCGATCATCACCTTCCTGCCGCTGATCGGCCTGTTCGTGGTGTTCTATTTCCTGATGATCCGCCCGCAGATGAAGCGCCAGAAGGAGCACCGCACCATGCTCGCCGCGCTGTCCCGGGGCGACGAGGTGGTCACCAGCGGCGGCATCGCCGGCCGCGTGGAAGAGGTCGGCGAGAGCTTCCTCACCGTCGAGATCGCGCCGAACGTGAAGGTGCGCGTGCAGAAGGGCTCCATCTCGCAGGTGTTGCCCAAGGGCTCGCTGAAGTCCGTTTGATACCCACGGCGCGCCCTGGCGGCGCGCCGTTTTCGCTGTGACGCCATGCCGCCCCACGGGCGCGGCTTCGATGGATGCAAGGCATGAGTGATTTCCCCCGCTGGAAATACGCGCTGGTCGCGATCGTATTGCTGTTCGGCATCGTGTATGCGCTGCCCAACGCCTTCCCGCCGGTGCCGGCGGTGCAGGTGCAGGCCAGCCACGCCGCGCCGCTGGACGCCACCGTGCAGCAGAAAGTGGCCGATGCACTGAAGCGGCAGAACATCGCCTACACCGGGCTGGCGATCGACGGCGACCACCTGGTGGCCAACTTCGCCAACGCCGACGTGCAGGCCAAGGCCTCGGACGTGATCAAGGCGGCGCTGGGCGACAACTACACCGTGGCGCTGAATCTTGCGCCCACCGTGCCGGGCTGGCTGCGCGCGATCCACGCCAAGTCGATGCCGCTGGGCCTGGACCTGCAGGGCGGCGTGCACTTCCTGATGGCGGTGGACCAGGACAGCGTGATCGACAAGCAGGAGGAGCGCTACGCGGACGACATCCGCAGCCTGCTGCGCCAGAAAAACATCCGCTACGACTCGGTGGTGCGTGCCGCCAGCCGCGGCCAGGGCATCCACATCGCGCTGCGCTCGGATGCCGACCGCAATGCGGCGGCCACGGCGATCGCCAACGAGTACCCCGACCTCAACGTCCGCAACGGCGACAGCACCGGCGACCGCTTCATGCTCAACGCCGCGGTCAAGCCGCAGAAGCTGCGCCAGCTGGCGCTCGATGCGATCAAGCAGAACGTGGGCACGCTGCGCAACCGCGTCAACGCACTGGGCGTGTCCGAGCCGGTGATCCAGCAGCAGGGCGAGAACCAGATCGTGGTCGAGCTGGCCGGCATGCAGAACCCGGCCGAGGCGAAGAAGGTGATCGGCGCCGTGGCCACGCTGGAATACCGCCCGGGCATCGGCTATCCCGGTGATGCGCAGGCCGCCGAAGCGGCTCGCACCGGCAACGTTCCACCGAACGCACGGCTTTATCGCGAGCGCGGCACCAACCGTCCGGTGCTGGTCAGCAAGCAGATCATCGTCAGCGGCGACCAGCTCGCCGATGCGTCGTCCGGTAGCGACCAGCGGTCCGGCACGCCGACGGTGAACGTCACGCTGACCGCGGCCGGCGCCAGGAAGATGCTGGATTTCACCACCAACAATGTCGGCAAGCCGATGGCGGTGGTCTATGTGGAGCGCGTCACCGATACCAAGGTGGTCGACGGCAAGGAAGTACGCACGCCGCGCATCACCGAAGAGGTGATCAGCGACGCGCGTATCGACGGCGTGTTCGGCAAAAACTTCCAGACCACCGGCCTGGGCTCGCCGAAGGAAGCCTCCGAGCTGGCGCTGCTGCTCAAGGGCGGTTCGCTGGCCGCGCCGGTGGACATCGTCTCCGAGGAGGCGCTGAGCCCCAGCCTGGGCCAGGACAACATCGACAAGGGTTTCAAGGCGGTGCTGCTGGGCCTGGCGCTGGTGCTGGTGGCCGCGGCGATCTACTACAAGCTGTTCGGCCTGGTGGCGGACATCGCGCTGTTCTTCAACCTGGTGATCCTGCTGGCGGTGATGTCGCTGATCGGCGTGACGCTGACCATGCCGGGCATCGCCGGCATCGTGCTGACGCTGGGCATGGCGATCGACGCCAACGTGCTGATCTGCGAACGCATCCGCGAGGAGCTGCGCAACGGTTCCACCCCGCACGCCTCGATCCGCGCCGGTTACGAGAAGGCCTGGGCGACCATCCTGGACGCCAACGTCACCCACCTGATCGCGGCACTGGCGCTGACCACGATGGGTTCCGGCCCGATCCGCGGCTTCGGCATCACCCTGCTGATCGGCATCCTGACCTCGATGTTCACCTCGGTGACGGTGACGCACGCGATCACCGCGCTGATCCACGGCCACCGCAAGCTCAAGACGCTGTCGGTGTAGTTGTTGTGCCACCGGCGGCCCCGTGGGCTGCCGGCGACTCGCGCGGTTCGCCGTGCGACCGGCCATCCATGGCCGGAATCCCCCGAAGGAATGTTTCATGGAAATCTTCAACCACAACGCCAACGTCAACTTCCTGGGCATGCGCAAGTACAGCATCGGCCTGGCCGTGCTGCTGATGCTCGCCTCGGTCGCGCTGATTGCCACCAAGGGGCTGAACTACGCGCTGGACTTCACCGGCGGCATCTCGGTGGAAGTGAGCTACCCGCAGCCCACCGACGTGAGCCAGGTGCGCGCCGCGCTGCAGAAGCACGGCTTCGAGAACCCGCTGGTGCAGAGCCTGGGCGGCTCGCGGCAGATGTCGATCCGCCTGCAGGCGAAGGAAGACACCTCCGATGCCGCGGCCAAGGGCACCGGCGGTTCGACCGCCGCCGACAAGGTGGCCAACGACGTGCTCGCCGCACTGAAGGCCGAGCAGCCCGGCGTGGCGATGACCAGCCACAGCTTCGTCACCTCCGCGGTGGGCGACGAGGTGAAGAGCGACGGCTCCATCGCCGCGATCTTCGTGATCATCGGCATCGGCCTGTACCTGTGGATCCGCTTCGAGCGCCGCTTCGCGATCGCCGCGCTGGTCACCGAGGTGCACGACGTGCTGGTGACGCTGGGCGTGATCGCGCTGGTGCAGCGCGAGTTCGACCTCACCGTGCTGGCCTCGGTGCTGGCGGTGATCGGCTACTCGATCAACGACAAGGTGGTGGTGTTCGACCGCATCCGCGAGCTGTTCCGCCTCGCCCGCAAGGCCGAGCCGGAGGAGATCCTCAACCGCTCGATCAACACCACGCTGTCGCGCACCATCATCACCTCGCTGTTCACCGGCATCACCATGGCCGCGCTGTACTTCATCGGCGGTCCGGCGGTGGAGGGCTTCGCGGTGACGATGCTGATCGGCATCGTGGTCGGCACGCTCTCGTCGATCTTCGTGGCCAGCCCGATCCTGCTGTGGCTGGGCGTGTCGAAGAAGGACCTGATGCCGGTCACCAGGGAGAACCCCGAGCTGGCGCGGCGTCCCTAATCCGGGCCGCATCGTCACGATCATGAACCCGGCTCCGGCCGGGTTTTTTGTCGCCCGATGCGCGTCGCGCACTCAACTTTCGGCCGGCCGCGCCGATAGGCCCCGTGTTGCAGAAACCGATTTCTCACGCGAGGCGCCCCACCCCATGATGGCCATCATCGGTACGCTCGTCGTTCTTGTCTGCGTGACGGGCGGCTACCTGTTGTCCCACGGCCACCTGCTGGCGCTGTGGCAGCCCTACGAGCTGCTGATCATCGGCGGCGGCGCGCTGGGCGCCTTCCTGATCGCCAACCCGGCCAGCATCGTGAAGCAGTCCTTCATGGGGGCGCTGGGTCTGGTCAAGGGGCCGACCTACAAGCAGCAGGATTACATCGACCTGCTGTCGCTGCTCTACGACATCTTCAGCGTGGCGCGCAAGGAAGGTCTGCTCGGCCTCGAACAGCACATCGAGGAGCCGCACAACAGCTCGATCTTCACGGCCTACCCGCGGCTGGTGCGCGAGCACCACCTGATCGAATTCCTCACCGACTGTCTGCGCCTGATGGTCAGCGGCAGCATGAACGCGCACGAGCTGGAGCCGCTGCTCGACTTCGAGCTGGAAACCCACCATCGCGAGGCCGAGGCGCCCGCGCTGGCGGTGGCCAAGGTGGCCGACGCGCTGCCCGGTTTCGGCATCGTCGCGGCGGTGCTGGGCATCGTCACCACCATGTCGCAGCTCACCGGGGACACCTCGCGGATCGGCGAGCACATCGCCGGCGCGCTGGTCGGTACCTTCCTGGGCATCCTGCTGTGCTACGGCTTCATCGGGCCGCTGGCCTCGGCGATGGAGAACCGCGTGCAGGAGGATTCGCGCGCCTTCGAGTGCGTCAAGGTGGCGCTGATCGCCAACCTGCGCGGCTACAACCCCAAGGTGGCGGTGGAGTTCGCGCGCAAGTCGCTGTCGGCGCAGGCGCGCCCGAGCTTCGGCGACTTCGAGACCCACCTCAAGGAGAGCCATGCGGGAGCGGGCCGGTGAGCGACGGCGACAATGCCGAACCGGTCATCGTCGTCCGGCGCATCAAGCGCGTCACCGGGCACCGTCATCACGGCGGCGCGTGGAAGGTGGCCTATGCCGACTTCGTCACCGCGATGATGGCGTTCTTCCTGGTGATGTGGTTGATCGGCGTGGGCACGCGCGAACAGAAGGCGGCGATCTCCGAATACTTCAGGAACCCCAGTGCCGATCCCGGCACGGCCACCGTCGCACCGCCGGGCAGGATGGGGCCGGGCGGCGCGAGCGACAGCGCGATCCAGCTCGGCGGCGCCATGGACCTGCCGCGCGGCAAGGGCGACGATCGCCGCAACGCGCCGCCGGCCGCGTCGAAAGAGGCGATCGAGAAGCAGGCGCGTGCGCAGGAAAAGGCGCGGCTGGAGGAGCTGATGAAGCAGCTCAATGCCGCCATCCAGAGCAGTCAGGCGCTGGCGCCGTTCAAGGACCAGTTGCTGCTGGACATCACCTCCGAAGGCCTGCGCATCCAGATCGTCGACAAGCAGAACCGGCCGATGTTCGACACCGGCAGCGCGCGGCTGAAGGACTACACCGTCAACATCCTTCACGAGCTGTCCGGCTTCATCAACCGCGTGCCCAACCCGATCAGCATTTCCGGCCACACCGACGACGCGCCGTATTCCAGCGATCGCAGCTACGGCAACTGGGAGCTTTCCGCCGACCGCGCCAATGCCGCGCGCCGTGCGCTGCTGGACGGCGGCCTGCAGGACAGCAAGATCGCCCGCGTGGTCGGCCTGGCCGCGTCGGTGCCATTCGACAAGAACCATCCGAGCGCGGCGATCAACCGGCGCATCAGCATCGTGGTGATGACCCAGCAGGCCGCCGATGCCGCCAAGTCACCGGAGCTGGGCAGCAAGCTGCCGCCGCTGCCGCCGCCGATCCGCTCGACCGGTGCGGATGCGGCGGCAGTCGTCGCCGGCGCGCCGAACAAGGCAATCTGAGCCATGGGCCAGCTCCGTGGGAACGACTTCAGTCGTGACGCTCAGCGAAGCTGCGCCTCCAGGGCGGCGAGGCGCTCCGGCGTACCGGCGTCGGTCCATGCGCCGCGATGATGCATGCCGTCGATCTGGCCGCGTTCCATCGCGGCGCGCAGCAGCGGTGCCAGCGCGAAGCGCGGCGCGTGCGTGGGATCGCCGGCCGGCGCCAGCCCCTGCCAGCCTTCCAGCACGCGTGCGCGATACACGCCCACCCCGGCGAAGGTCAGCTTCGGCTCGCCGACGTCGTGCAGGCGCCCGGCATCGTCGAGCGCGAAATCGCCCTGCGGGTGATGCGCCGGGTTGTCCACCACCACCAGGTGCGCCGCGCCACGCGGCTCGATGGGCAGGGTGGCGAAATCCAGATCGGTCCAGATGTCGCCGTTGATGGCCAGGAACGGTTCGGGTCCCAGCAGCGGCAGCGCGTTGAGCATGCCGCCGCCGGTCTCCAGCGGCGTGGGACCCTCGTAGGCGTAGCGGATGCGCAGGCCCCAGCGCGAGCCGTCGCCCAGCGCGTCGGGAAACTGTTCGGCCAGGTGCGAGGTGTTGATCACCACGTAGTTCACGCCGATCGCGGCGAGCTTTTCCAGGTGCCAGGCGATCAGCGGCTTGCCGCCGGCGAGCAGCAGCGGCTTGGGCGTGCGATCGGTCAGCGGGCGCATGCGCTCGCCCAGTCCGGCAGCGAAGATCAGTGCATGCCTCACGCTTGGTCTTCCGCCGCGCGGGTGAGATCGCGCTCGCCGGCGTGGCGCGCCAGCAGGTCGGCCAATGGCTGCAGTTCCGGGTAGCCGGCGGCCACGTCGATCGCGTAGTCGAACACGCGCGGCAGGTCGGCCAGATAGCCGCGCTTGCCGTCGCGGTAGTGCAGCCGGCAGAAGATGCCCAGCACCTTGATGTGCCGCTGCAGGCCGGTGAGGTCGAACCAGCGCAGGAAGGTGGCGGCGTCCACCGTCCCGTCGATCAGCCCCGCCCCCTGCAACTGCAGGCGATAGCCCTCGGCCCACCGCTCCACGCGCTCGCGCGGCCAACTGACGTAGCAGTCGCGCAGCAGCGAGGCGAGGTCGTAGGTGACCGGGCCGGCCAGCGCGCCCTGGAAATCGATGATGCCCGGGCTTCGCAGCGGCGCCGGGTCGTCGACCACCAGCAGGTTGCGGCTGTGGAAGTCGCGGTGCACGAACACCACCGGCTGCGCCAGCGCGTTGTCCAGCAGCGCGATGAAGGCGGTGTCCAGCGCGGCCTGCTCGTCCGCATCGGGCGTCACGCCCAGGTGCCGGCCGAGGAACCACTCCGGCATGATCGCCAGCTCGCGCGCGAGGAAGGCGCGGTCGTAGCTCGCCAGCCCTTCGGTGCCGCACGCCGACTGCATCGTGAGCAGCGCGACCATCGCGTCGCCGTAAAGGCGGTCGACTGTCGCGTCCGTCAGCTCGGGCAGGTACATCCGCGTGCCGAGATCCTCGATCAGCAGGAAGCCGCGCTCAAGATCGGTGGCGTGCACCTCGGGCACGTGCAGCCCCGCGTCGGCGAGGCGCCGGCCCAGGGCCAGCCACGGGGCGGGGTCTTCCAGCACAGGCGGCGAGTCCATCACGATCCAGCTGCGGCCGTCGTGATGCGTGCGCCAGTAGCTGCGGAAGCTGGCGTCGGACGAGGCGCTTTCCAGCGTCAGCGTGTCATCGCCCAGGGTACGGCGGAGCCAGGCGAGGCGTTCGGCGGCGCGTTCGGTGGTGGGCATGGGCGAACACGTGATGGCGGAGCGCTGAGTCTAACGGAGCGTGCCATGCGGCATGGCACGACGCGGCCAGGTTATCGCGGTTGGACCCGTGTCCCGTAGGAGCGCACCCTGTGCGCGAATGCTCTTGCTTTGATGTCGATCAGGAGCAAGAGCAGTCGCGCGCAGGGTGCGCTCCGGGGTGTGCGGGCGGGGTTCAAAGGTTGTACGCCCGCTCCTCGTGCTCGGACAGATCCAGGCCGACCTGCTCCTGCTCGGCGTCCACGCGCAGGCCGATCGCGATGTCGAGGATTTTCAGGATCGCGTAGCTCAGCGTCGCGCTCCACGCGATGGTGAAGCCCACGCCCTTGGCCTGGATCCACAGCTGGCCGCCCAGCGAGGTGACGTTGCCGAAGCCGCCGAGCGTGGCGGCGGCGAGCGGGCCGGTGAGCAGGCCGCCGATGATGCCGGCGATGGCATGCACGCCGAATACGTCCAGCGAGTCGTCGTAACCGAGCTTGTTCTTCAATCGCGTGGCGGTGAAGAAGCACGCCGCGCCGGCGATCAGTCCCAGCACCAGTGCACCGCCCGGGCCGCAGGTGCCCGAGGCCGGCGTCACCGCGACCAGCCCGGCCACCGCACCGGAGACCGCGCCCAGCACGCTGGGCCGCTTGTGCGTGAACCACTCCACCGCAGTCCAGCCGATCACCGCGCCGGCGGTGGCGATCTGCGTCACCAGCATGGCCATGCCGGCGCTGCCGTTGGACGCCACCGCCGAGCCGGCGTTGAAGCCGAACCAGCCCAGCCACAGCAGGCTGGCGCCGATCACCGTGTAGCCGAGGTTGTGCGGCGGCATCGGCGTGGTCGGGTAGCCCTTGCGCTTGCCGATCACCAGACAGGCCACCAGGCCGGCGATGCCGGCGTTGATGTGCACCACGGTGCCGCCGGCGAAGTCCAGCACGCCCAGGTCGCCCAGCAGCGAGCCCGGGCCGCTCCACACCATGTGCGCCATCGGCAGGTAGACGAAGGTCAGCCACAGGCCGGTGAACCACAGCAGCGCGCTGAACTTCATGCGCTCGGCGAAGGCGCCGATGATCAGCGCCGGCGTGATGATGGCGAAGGTGAGCTGGAACATCACGAACACGCTTTCCGGCACCGTGTTGTACAGCGAGTCCGGGGTGAGCCCGGCCAGCATGAAGCGGTCCAGTCCGCCGACGATCGAGTGCAGGTCCACTTCACCGGCGTGCATGCCGGCGGTGCTGAAGGCCAGCGAGTAGCCGTAGACCATCCACAGCACGGTCACCAGCGCGGTGATGGCGAAGCACTGCATCAGCACCGACAGTAGGTTCTTGGCGCGCACCATGCCGCCGTAGAACAGGGCGAGGCCGGGGATCGTCATCAGCAGCACCAGCATGGAGGCGGTGAGCATCCAGGCGGTGTCGCCGCTGTCGAGCTTCGGCGCGGCGCCTTGCGCAAGCGCCGGCGAGGCCAGCGCGAGCAAGCCGCAGAACAGGCCCACGCGTCCCACGCCACGGGCCTTTCCGATTCCCGAATCCCGAATCCTGATTCCCGCGAGATCAAAGCGCATCGGCGTCGACCTCCTGCGTGCGGATGCGGATCACCTGTTCCAGATCGAACACCATGATCTTGCCGTCGCCCACCTTGCCGGTGCGCGCGGTGTTGCCGATCGCCTCGATCGCACGCTCGGCCTGCTCGTCGCCCACCGCGATCTCGATCTTCAGCTTGGGCAGGAAATCCACCACGTACTCGGCGCCGCGGTACAGCTCGGTGTGTCCGTGCTGGCGGCCGAAGCCCTTGACCTCGGTGACGGTCATCCCCTGCACGCCGGCCTCGGCCAGCGCCTCGCGCACTTCGTCGAGCTTGAACGGTTTGATGATCGCGGTGATCCATTTCATGGCGTGGCTTGCTCCCCGTACGGCCGTGGTTTGCTGCGATACAGCAGGTTGCGTGCCAGCGTGGACGATCCAGCGCCGGGCGAGGCGCAGCCTCGATTCTGCCGAGGCCTCCAGGCGGCAATACACGCCGGAACGCCCGCTCGCGGTGCGTCCGTTTGCCCAATCGTGGTGCAAGCCGTCGCCTGTGGCGCCATGCCCGGATTGACCGCGCGCCCGTCAATCCGTACCATTTTGGTCTTGATTCAACGGACGGACCGCCATGCTCCGTGTCAGCCGACTCACCGACTACGCCACCGTGGTGATGACCTGCATCGCGGCGCACCCGCAGAGCGTGCTCAGCACCGCGCAGATCGCCGACGAGACACACCTGGAACTGCCCACCGTGAGCAAGCTGCTGAAGTCGCTCGGCCACGCCGGCCTGGTGGAGTCGTTCCGCGGCGTCAACGGCGGCTATCGCCTGGCGCGCCCGGCCAGCGAGATCAACCTGGCCGAGATCGTCGAGGCGATGGAAGGGCGCATCGGCATGACCGAATGCGGCACCGACGGCCAGTGCGATCGCGAGTCGCAGTGCGGCGTGCGCGGCAGCTGGCGACAGATCAACCACATCCTGGACAACGCCCTGCGCGGCGTGAGTCTGGCCGACATGCTGCAGCCGCCGGCGCGTCCGGCGCTGGCAACCATCGCCATCAGCGAGATCAAGGGCAGGACCACCGCATGAGCCGCCAACCGAACGAAATCCTCGCGCCAGTCGACAACGCCGAAGTGATCGAGGCGCTGGGCCGCCGTTACGCCGCGGGCTTCGTCACCGACATCGAAACCGATTATCTTCCGCCGGGCCTGGACGAAGGCACGGTGCGTGCACTCTCCGCGCGCAAGGGCGAGCCGGAATGGATGACCGAGTGGCGCCTCAAGGCCTATCGCCACTGGCTCACCATGCCCACGCCCGACTGGGCCAAGCTCAAGGTGCCGGCGATCGACTACCAGTCGATCAGCTACTACGCCGCACCGAAGGAAGGCCCCAAGTCGCTCGACGAGGTCGACCCCAAGCTGCTGGAAACCTACGAGAAGCTCGGCGTGCCGCTGCACGAGCGCGCCAAGCTGGCCGGCGTGGCGGTGGACGCGGTGTTCGATTCCGTCTCCGTCGGCACCACCTTCCGCAAGGAGCTGGCCGAGGCCGGGGTGATCTTCTGCTCGATCAGCGAGGCGATCCGCGAGCATCCCGAGCTGGTGCAGAAATACCTGGGCAGCGTGGTGCCGGCGGGCGACAACTACTTCGCCGCGCTCAACTCCGCGGTGTTCTCCGACGGTTCGTTCGTGTTCGTGCCCGAGGGCGTGCGCTGCCCGATGGAACTCAGCACCTACTTCCGCATCAACGCGATGAACACCGGGCAGTTCGAGCGCACGCTGATCGTCTGCGAGGACGACGCCCACGTGTCGTATCTGGAGGGCTGCACCGCGCCCATGCGCGACGAGAACCAGCTGCATGCCGCGGTGGTGGAACTGGTGGCGCTGGAGAAGGCGAGCATCAAGTACTCCACCGTGCAGAACTGGTACCCCGGCGACGAGAACGGCGTGGGCGGCATCTACAACTTCGTCACCAAGCGCGGCGACTGCCGCGGCCACGACTCCAAGATCAGCTGGACGCAGGTGGAAACCGGCTCGGCGATCACCTGGAAGTACCCCAGCTGCGTGCTGCGCGGCGACCGCTCGGTGGGCGAGTTCTACTCCGTCGCGCTGACCCACCACCACCAGCAGGCCGACACCGGCACCAAGATGATTCACCTGGGCCGCGACACCAAATCGAAGATCGTCGCCAAGGGCATCTCGGCCGGCAGGAGCTCCAACAGCTACCGCGGCCTGGTGAAGGTGGAGAAGGGCGCCGAGAACGCGCGCAACTACACCCAGTGCGATTCCCTGCTGATCGGCAAGCAGTGCGGCGCGCACACCTTCCCCTACATGGAAGTGAAGAACCCCAGCGCGATCGTCGAGCACGAGGCCACTACCTCGAAGATCTCCGATGACCAGCTGTTCTATTGCCGCAGCCGCGGCATCGGCGAGGAAGACGCTGTGTCGATGATCGTCGACGGCTTCTGCAAGCAGGTGTTCAAGGAGCTGCCGATGGAGTTTGCGGTGGAGGCGAAGAAGCTGCTGGAAGTGTCGCTGGAAGGGGCGGTGGGATGAGCACGCCCACGCCATCGCACTGGGAGCAGGTATACCGGGAGAAGGGCGAGCCGCAGACCAGCTGGTTCCGCCCGCACCTGGACGAATCGCTGCGCTGGATCGACGCGCTCGCGCTGCCCGCCGACGCGCCGGCGATCGACGTCGGAGGCGGCCGCTCGACCCTGGTCGACGACCTGCTCGCCCGCGGTTTTGCCAACGTCACCGTGCTGGATCTGTCCGAATCGGCGCTGGCGCAATCGCGCGCGCGACTGGGCGACCGCGCCGGCACCGTGCACTGGCTGGCCGGCGACATCACTGCCATCGAGCTGCCCGCCGGTCGCTATGCGTTGTGGCATGACCGCGCGGTGTTCCATTTCCTCACCGATGTCACCGCCCAGCGCCGTTACGTGGAGATCGCTGCGCACGCCGTGCGGCCGGGCGGCCACCTGGTGATTGCCACGTTTGCGCTGGATGGCCCCGAGCGTTGCAGCGGCCTGCCGGTCAGTCGCTATGACGCCGCGTCGCTGTCGGCGCGTTTCGCCCCGTATTTCGAGAAGCTCGGCGACAGCCGCGACGTGCATCGCACGCCGTTCGACACCGACCAGAGTTTCACCTACGTCCACCTCCGCCGCCGCGCTGACGCGGACGGCGCACCTGCCGTGTGAATGCCATGCTGATCATCGAAAACCTCCACGCCCGCGTCGAAGGCAAGGACATCCTCAAGGGCCTCAGCCTCACTGTGAGGCCGGGCGAGGTGCACGCCATCATGGGTCCGAACGGCGCCGGCAAGTCGACGCTGGGCAACGTGCTGTGTGGCCGCGATGGCTACGAGGTCACCGCCGGCTCGGTCAGCTTCAACGGCGTCGACCTGCTGGCGATGGAGCCCGAGGCGCGCGCCGCCGCCGGCGTGTTCCTCGCGTTCCAGTACCCGGTGGAAATCCCCGGCGTGAACAACACCTACTTCCTGCGCACCGCGCTCAACGCGCAGCGCCGCGCGCGCGGCGAGAAGGAGCTCGACTCGATGGCCTTCCTCAAGCGGGTGCGCGAGAAGCTCAAGGACCTGCAGATCTCCGACGAGCTGCTGCACCGCGCCGTCAACGAGGGTTTCTCCGGCGGCGAGAAGAAGCGCAACGAGATCTTCCAGATGGCGGTGCTGGAGCCGAAGCTGGCGATCCTCGACGAGACCGATTCGGGCCTGGACATCGATGCGCTCAAGCAGGTCGCCCACGGCGTCAACGCACAGCGCTCGCCCGAGCGCGCGATGCTGATGATCACCCACTACCAGCGCCTGCTCGACTATATCCAGCCGGACTTCGTGCACGTGCTGGCCGACGGCCGCATCGTGGAGAGCGGCGACAAGACGCTGGCGCTCAAGCTCGAGGCGCAGGGCTACGCCTGGCTGCGCGAGCACGGCGAGCCGGCGGGAGCCCCGGCATGAGCCAGGCCGCGGCCATCACCCCCTTCGTCGCCTCGCAGCACGACGCCGAACTGCCGCGCAGCGGCATCGGCTGGCTGGACGCGGCGCGGCGCGACAACCTCGATGCGTTCCTTGCCGCCGGCCTGCCCGACACGCGGGTGGAAGCGTTCAAGTACACCGCGCTGCGCGCGCTCGGCCAGCGCAGTTTTGCGCTGGGCGATGCGCACATCGCCACCCGCGCGGTCGATCCGGCCACGCTGCAGTTGCCCGGCGTCGACGGCCCGCGGCTGGTGTTCGTCAACGGTGCACTGCGGCTGGATCTGTCCACCTTCGACGCGCTGCCCGCCGGGCTCACCGTGCAGCCGCTGTCGCAGGCGCTGAATACCGACGCCGAACCGCTGCGCTTCGCGCTGGCGCGGCATTACCGTGAGGCCGGCGATGCATTTGCCCAGCTCAATGCCGCGTTCGCCAGCGACGGCATGGTGCTGCGCGTGGCGCCTGGCGCGCAGATCGCCGCGCCGGTGCAGCTGTGCGTCGTCGGTGCCGCGGCACAGGGCGATGTCGCCTGGCACCTGCGCCATGTGATCGAGCTGGGCGAGGGCGCGGCGCTGTCGCTCATCGAACACCACGCCGGCAGCGGCGCACACGCGCACCTGGGCACTTCGGTGGCCGACGTGGTGGTGGGCGCGCGCGCGCGCCTGCAGCACGTGATCGTGCAGGCCGCCGCCGAAGGCAGCACCCTGGTGCGCCGTACCAGCGTGCAGCTGCGCGCCGGTGCCCACGCCACGCTGCACGCGCTGGAGCTCGGCGGTGGCCTCGGCCGCCACGAGCTGCAGGTGGAATTGGCCGGCGACGGCGCCAAACTGGAAACGCGCGGGGCCTTCGTGCTGCACGGCCGCCAGCACGCGGACACACAGATGCTGGTGCGCCACACCGCCAGGCACACTGCATCGGATTCGCTCTGGCGCGGCGTGGCCGACGGTCGCGCGCGCGGCGTGTTTCGCGGCGCCATCTACGTCGCGCCCGGCGCGGACGGCAGCGACGCCGCGCTGAGCAACAAGAATCTGCTGCTGTCCGCCGGCGCCGAGATCGATACCAAGCCCGAGCTGGAGATCCACGCCGACGAGGTGAAGGCCGCGCACGGCGCCACCGTCGGCCAGCTCGATCCGCGCGCGCTGTTCTACCTGCGCTCGCGCGGCATCCCGCAGGCGCAGGCGCGCGCCATGCTCACCGCCGCGTTCTGTCGCGCCGTGCTGGACGACCTGCCGAACGAGGCGCTGCGCGAGTACCTCGCCAGCCTGCTGGTGGCGAGGCTGCCCGCATGATGCGAAAGAACGCGTAGGAGCGCACCCTGTGCGCGAACGCTTCTCGCGCTCCGAGCAAAAAGCGGTCGCGCACAGGGTGCGCTCCTACAGGGCGGCCATGACGGGATTTTGGAAATGAACATGCAAACCAGCGCGGCCGCCCTCGACATCCAGCGCATCCGCGCTGACTTCCCGCTGCTGTCGCGCACCGTGCATGGCAAGCCGCTGGTGTACTTCGACAACGCCAACACCAGCCAGAAACCGGCCTGCGTGATCGAGGCGGTGGACCAGCACTACCGCCTGCACAACGCCAACGTGTCGCGTGCCGTGCACCTGCTCGGTGAGGAAGCCACCACCGCGTACGAAGGCGCGCGCGACAAGCTCGCGAAGTTCATCAACGCCACCTCGCGCAACGAGCTGGTGCTCACCTCCGGCACCACCCAGGCCACCAACCTGGTGGCATACAGCTTCGCGCTGCCGCGCCTGCAACCGGGCGACGCCATCCTCACCACGGTGATGGAGCACCACGCCAACATCGTGCCGTGGCAGCTCGTCGCCCAGCGCGCCGGCGCTACGGTGAAGGCCGCGCCGATCAACGAGCGCGGCGAGCTGATCCTCGAGCGCTTCGTCGAGATGCTCACGCCGGAGGTGAAGCTTGCCTGCGTCACCCACGTCTCCAACGTGCTCGGCACGGTCAACCCGATCCGCGAGATCGCCCGCGAGTGCCGCAAGCGCGGCATTGCGCTGCTGGTGGACGGCTCGCAGGCGCTGCCGCATCGCCCGGTGGATGTGCAGGCGCTGGGCTGCGATTTCTACGCGCTCACCGGCCACAAGATGCTCGCGCCCACCGGCACCGGCGCGCTGTGGGCGAAGAAGGAACATCTGGAGGCGATGCCGCCGTTCTTCGGCGGCGGCGAGATGATCCGCGAGGTGCGCTTCGACGGCACCACCTTCGCCGAGCCACCGCACAAGTTCGAGGCCGGCACCCCGAACATCGCCGGCTTCGTCGGCCTGGGCGCTGCCACCGACTACTACCAGTCGCTCGGCTTCGAGGCGATCCACGCCCACGAGCAGATGCTGCTGGCTTACGCCACCGAGCGCCTGCGCGAGATTCCGGGCCTGCGCATCTTCGGCGAGGCCGCGGAGAAAGAGCCGGTGATTTCGTTCCTGATCGAAGGTGCCCAGGCCACCGATCTGGCCACCCTGCTCGACCTGCAGGGCATCGCCGTGCGCTCCGGCCACCACTGCGCGCATCCGCTCATGCAGTTCTACGGCGTCCCCGCCACGCTGCGCGCCTCGTTCGCCTTCTACAACACTCGCGAGGAAGTGGATGCCTTCGTCGAGGCGCTGGTGAAGGTGCGCAAGCTGTTGATGTGAGGGGGCTTGGGTTTGCCCCATCATTCGCAGACCGCTTTGGGTTCCCTCTACCATCATTGCCCTCAACGCCATCCCGGCGAGGAGCTTTTCAACAGCCGCAGGCTGGTCAAACCGGACAAGCGCGACGCGCGCAGAACGCCCGCAGGGTGGCCCCGAAGGGGCGAGCGAAGCGAGTCATCCAACGCCTTTGCACTCCCTCAAGCCTCATCTTCCTCACCGTCATCCCGGCGAAAGCCGGGATCCAGCGTCTTCGCATTGGCCTACCTTAAGTCACTGGATCCCGGCTTTCGCCGGGATGACGGAGATCAGGCTTCTGGGATATCCACGTGGATTCGGTCCATCGAGCCGACGGCAAACAAGGCCGGCACACCGCCCCCACACCACGCAGAACGCCACACCCCCTGACCCCAGTCAAACCACGACCCCACCGCCGCGCTACGCTGTCCCCCACCCACGACGGTACCCCCATGCTCGCCTCGCTCCCCGCCTTCCTGCGCATCCCGCTCGCCATCGCCCTGCTGATCCTCAACACGATCGCGCACGTGCTGCCGCTGTTCGCGCTCACCTTCGTCAAGCTGCTGCTGCCGTTGAAGGGCATGCGCGTGGCGCTGTCGCGCGCACTGGTCGCCATCGCCGAGAGCTGGATTGCCATCAACAGCGCGCTGTTCGACCTGTTCACCCGCACGCAGTGGCGCATCGAGGGGCTGGAAGGCCTCAAGCGCGATGGCAACTACCTCGTGCTGTGCAACCACCAGAGCTGGGTCGACATCCCGGTGCTGCAGAAGGTGTTCAACCGCCGCATTCCGTTCCTGCGCTTCTTCCTCAAGAGCCCGCTGATCTGGGTGCCGCTGCTGGGGCCGGCGTGGTGGGCGCTGGATTTCCCCTTCATGAAGCGCCACTCGCGCGAGGAACTGGCCAGGCATCCCGAGCTGGCCGGCAAGGATCGCGAGACCACCCGCAAGGCCTGCGAGAAATTCCGCCACATGCCCGTGTCGGTGATGAATTTCGTCGAGGGCACGCGCTTCACCCGCGCCAAGCACGACGCCCAGGGCGCGCCGTACACGCACCTGCTGCGGCCCAAGGCCGGCGGTGTCGCCTTCGTGCTTGATGCGATGGGCGAAGGCCTGCATGCCATCGTCGACGTCACCATCGTCTACGCCCAGGGCGCCGGCTCCATGATGGATCTCATCGCCGGCCGCGTCCGCGATATCCGCGTGCACATCCGCCAGCGCGCCATCGATCCCGCGTTGCGCGGCGACTACGAGAACGACGCGGCGTTTCGCGAGCGCTTCCAGGCGTGGGTCAATGCGCTGTGGGCGGAGAAGGATGCGGAAGTGGGGCGGTTGCTTTCAGCTACAAACTGAAGCTTGACTGGTCTCGATCTTCGGCCAGCCCCTTGTCCCGCTTGCCCACCGCGATCACGGTGACCACGAGCACCTTGTCGTGCACCTGATAGACCAGCCGATAGCCCGATGCGCGCAGCTTGATCTTGTAGCAGTCGGGCATGCCGTGCAGGCGCGAGGCGGGGACGCGTGGATGCTCAAGACGCTCGGCGAGTTTGGCCTTGAGCTGCTGGCGGATATCGGGGGACAACTTGCGCCATTCCTTCAGCGCGGACTCGACGAACTCCAGGCTATAGCTCATCGAGCTTGACCTTCACCCTCCGCTTGCTGCGGCGGGTGCGTACCAGTTCGGCCAGTTCCAGGTCCCCCAGCCGTTACATCAGGCGCTGGTAGGTTTCGGCCGGCACCAGATAGGCGTTGGGTTTTTTGTGCACCAGGATCGCGACCGACTCGCCGTCGGCCGCTTCGATCACGGCACTGGGATTGCGCTTGAGTTCGGTGATGCTGACGCTTGCGTGGGAGAGGATGGCTTCCATAGTTTGGCTCTTTGTTTAGAGCCAGATATGGCACGACCAAGACGATGGCTCAAGCCGCGCGATGTCTTGGGCGGGCTTCCAAGCCCTCACGGCGCCAGATAGAAATCCATCGGAATCAATTCGACCGCCCACTCACCTTCCTCGCCAATCTGCGCGGCTGGATGCATGGAGGCGATGCGCAGCGCCTCGTCGTGGCTGTCCGCCTCGATGATGAACAGGCCGCCGACGACTTCCTTCGACTCGATGTACGGCCCGTCGGTGATCTGCGTCTTGCCGTTGCGCGGGCGCAGTGTGCGCCAGTTTTCCAGATCGCCCAGCGACGCGGACACCAGCACCTTGCCGGTGGCGCGCATCTTCTCGTCCAGCGCCGGGCACTGGCTCACGATCGCCTTGACGTCGTCCGGCGGCAGCGCGGCGAATTTCTCGGGAGTGAAGTAGGCGAGGCCGAGGTATTTCATGGGAGGTCCTTGGGTTGGGATGCACTGACGACGAAGCGGATGTCCGCAAATCGACCGTGCACCGGGAGAGTTTTTTGGCGGGTCCCTCGGCCAACCTATCTGCCTTGGGTCGCAGGCGGCCATCCGGCAGGACACCTCGCAGGTCACCGTGAACCCGGCGCAAGAAGCTGCCCCCACTGCGCCTTTCCACCTCACCGAAGTCGAGTTGTGCACGCCCCGGCGCTCGTCCACAGTAGGCAGCCGTTCCGGCCAGCCCGGAAACCGCCTGCGCGCAGCACGGCGCCGGCAACAGCATCGACAGCAACGCGCTCCTGCTGGAGCGCATCGGGGAGAACCATGAAGACTCGTCGCGATTTCCTGACCCAGGCGCCGCTTGGCCTGCTGGGTGCCGTGGTGGCCAGTGGCGCGCTGGCGCAGACCGGCGAAACCACTGCGCCGCCACCCGGTTCGCCCGGCGCGTTCAACACCGCGCCGCCGGTGGGCCCGAAGCTCACCGCGGCCACCTTCGCCGAGGC
Organism: Dyella sp. KRB-257; assembly: GCF_049445995.1. Classification (NCBI taxonomy): domain Bacteria; kingdom Pseudomonadati; phylum Pseudomonadota; class Gammaproteobacteria; order Lysobacterales; family Rhodanobacteraceae; genus Dyella; species Dyella sp. KRB-257. The sequence goes on from NZ_JBMSDZ010000004.1 coordinate 194,166, forward strand.
GGAGAAGCTGCAGCAGGTGACGATGACTGAGCCGCAGCGCGCCATGGCCGTGGACAGCTGGCCCACCTCGATGGCCGCGCTGCTGGAACGCCGCACCGGCCCGCGCAAGGTCGCGCTGGAAGAGGGCCTGCCGCCGGCCACCACCTGGTTCCCCGCGATGGGGCAGGCGCATGTGGGCCCCGCGCACGATCGTTTCGTGCCGGCCAAGGTGGCCACCACGCCGCTGCCGGCCAAGGACGAGGACATCGCCTTCGCCTCGGTCGCCCAGCTCGGCGAGTGGATTCGCACGCGCAAGCTCAGCTCCACCCGGCTGACGAAGATCTACCTCGATCGCCTCAAGCGCTTCGACCCGCAGCTGCGCTGCGTCATCACCCTGTGCGAGGAGCACGCGCTGAAGCAGGCCGCGCAGGCCGACCAGGAGATCGCCGCCGGCCACTATCGCGGCCCCCTGCACGGCATGCCGTGGGGCGCGAAGGATCTGCTCGACACCGCCGGCATCCCCACCACCTACGGCGCCGAGCCGTTCAGGCACCGCGTACCGAAGGACGACGGCGCCGTCACCCGCAAGCTCAACGAAGCCGGCGCCGTGCTGCTGGTCAAGCTCAGCCTGGGCGCGCTGGCGCTCAACGACATCTGGTTCGGCGGCCAGACCATGAACCCGTGGCTGCCGCAGGAAGGTTCCTCCGGCTCCAGCGCCGGCCCGGCCTCGGCCACGGCGGCGGGCCTGGTGGCGTTCGCCATCGGCAGCGAAACCCAGGGCAGCATCATCAGCCCGTGCATGCGCTGCGGCACCACCGGCCTGCGCCCCACCTACGGTCGCGTGCCGCGCACCGGCGCCATGACGCTGTGCTGGACGATGGACAAGCTCGGCCCCATCGCCCGCTCGGTGGAAGACACCTTGCTGGTGCTCAATACCATCCGCGGCACCGACCCCGGCGACAGCGCCAGCGTCGCCGCGCACCTGGACTACGACGCCGCCGCATCCATCAAGGGCCTCAAGGTCGGCTACTTCCCCGCGTGGATGAAGGAGGCGCCGGCCACCGACCTGGACCGCGCCGCCCTCGACCAGCTGCGCGCGCTCGGCCTGGTGCCCACCGAGGTGTCGCTGCCCGACTGGCCCTACGACGACCTCAACCTGCTGCTGTTCGCCGAGGCCGGCGCCGCGTTCGAGGAGCTCACGCTCTCCGGCGAGGTCGACAAAATGCGCGAGCAGACTCCAGACGCCTGGCCCAACCTGTTCCGCGAAGCGCGCTTCCTCTCCGCCGTGGACTTCGTCCAGGCCGACCGCCTGCGCCGCAAGGTGGCGAACGAGATGGCGCGCGTGATGGGCGAGGTCGACCTGCTGCTGGTGCCGTCCATGCGCGACGAGATGATGGTGATCTCCAACATGACCGGCCAGCCCTCGCTCACCCTGCGCACCGGCTTCGTGGAAGTGAACCAGGTGCGCAGCGACTGGGCGCCCGACCCCAGGCACCCGCGCCCCATGTTGGCCAGGCCGCACCGTGTGCCGTACGGCGTCACGCTGATTGGTCGGCTGTTCGAGGAGGGTACGCTGGGCCGCGTGGGCCGCGCGCTGGAGCAGAAGGTGGGTGTGGCCGGGGAGCGCCCGCCGGGGTTCTGAAGCGGAGAACTTTACGCGGCAATGCGCTCGATACGGTCGACGGCTTTCCCCAGCGCCCGATGGGCTTCTTCCAGGTCGTAGTCTGCCTGGAGCCCGAGCCAGAAACGTTCGCTCGTTCCCAGCGCAGCGGCCAGGCGCACGGCGGTATCCGCCGTGATGCCACGCTTGCCGAGCACAATCTCGTTGATGCGGCGCGGCGGTACGCCGGCGGCACGCGCCAGGGCGTTCTGGCTGATGCCCATGGGCATCAGAAACTCCTCGAGCAACACTTCGCCGGGATGGATGTTGGGCAGTTTCTTCATGATCAATTCGTCAGCGTCAGTGGTAATCGACGATTTCCACGTCGTGGGCGTCGCCGTCGATCCATCGAAAACAGACGCGCCATTGGTTGTTGATACGAATGCTGTACTGGCCTTTGCGTTGACCTTTCAGGGCCTCCAGCAGATTGGCAGGAGGAACGCGCAGGTCATCCAGTGCGGATGCATTGGCCACCATGCGCAGCTTGCGGCGCGCCACGGACTGGATATGGGCAGGCAATCGCCGAGAAGGCGTTCCGAGCCAGATCTTTTCCGCTTCCTTGTCGGCAAAGTTCCTGATCACGGAGAAACCATAACGCTACCCGTTATATGTCGCAAGTCGTCATGCCTCGGCACGAACCGGCGCCTTGCACTGATCGAGGCACTTCTTCCGTATGCCGAAGCCGCTCGATGTCGAGTGGCGCTCGCGTCGACAATGCGCCAACCTGTGCGCTTCCTCAGCGAGCCCACCGGCATGACGACTCCCGCAGCTTTTCCCCACGCCGCGGTGCTGGCTCGCCTCGATGCCGGCGACTTCGTGGGCCTGCCGGCTGAATTTGTCGACACACCGCAGAAGCGCGAGGCGCTGCATGCGTTGCTGAAAGCGAGTCAGGCCGTGCATCGCGCAGGCGTCAGCACCATGCAGGTGGCCGATGCGCTGCGTCGCGATCAGAAGTTCGTTCGGCCGGGTGCGCCGTCGCCGCATCTGGTGCGATTGCGCCAGCAGCAGGCGGCGGCGCGGCAGGCGACGAATCAGGCGCGGCAGGGGTTTATCGTGGCGGTGGATGGATTGGTGCGGGTGTTTGCACTCACCGTGCCGGCACGGAAGAGACTGGAGGTGTTTGCTCAGGATTGGATCGGAGCGACCCTCCATCCGAAGCGGCCACGCGAGAGCGAACTCTGATCCGAGATTTGCTTGCTCGCCCGCATCACGAAATCGCGGCACCTTGAGCAACGCACCCCATCTGTAGGAGCGCACCCTGTGCGCGACGCCCTATGCAGCGTCAGGTTCTCGCGGTTGGACAACAGGGTGTACTTCTGGCTGCCGACGTACGTGGTAAATCGACCGGCTTGATCGACTCGATGCTCGCGGTCACAGCAAACCTCCCCAGGAACTTGTTGTGACCACCCTCTCGGGCCACACCGGGCACAACGCCTCCACCGCTTCCATCAACTCCACCCAGTCGAAAAGGTCGCCTTTTGCTGGCAGCGAAGCCAACTCGACGTAGCCCCCGGCCAGCGGCTCGGCGACCCGGTCAGGAGGATTGGTCGGCAATGTGGGCGAGGATCTCATCGAGCCATTCCGTGCGATCGAACAAGGCGAAGTATTCGCGGACTTCGGGCATGTTGAGCTTCCCGCGCTGGGCTCGCAACAGCGCCCGGATGTCGTCGAGGTCGCGGGTGCGGGACGGGTTGTTGACCAGCGCTTGCAGCTTGAAGCCGATCAGGCCTTCGGCACTGATCACGCGCAGCGATCCCAGGGCCGTGGAACGCTCCGCGGCGTCAGCGAGCAAACGCCGTGCGATGGGGCGATGCGCGTACAGCAAGTCCAGGCCTTCATGTTCGGCCAAAACCTGGGCCAAAGGGTACTTCCAGGTGGCCGTATCTGGCAGGAAGTGACTTGGTGGGCAGCGCCGCGATCGCACCCATGGCGTTCGGACGGGAAGACGGAAAGAGGAAGTCGTCGCGCGATCAGCCCAACTTCCGCCGCAACAGCTCCGCCCCCTGCGACGCTCCAAGACACGCCAGCAACGCCAACACCCACGGATTGCCAGCCACCGACCACGCGGCCGGATCGGCGCTGAACCAGCTGCCGCCTTCGAGCACGGCGAAAACGAGGCCGGCGATGACGAGGGCGGCCAGCAGCAGGCAGGTGAGCTGTTTCTCGAAGCCGGTTTCCGGGGCGATGGCGGCGGTGGGTACGGGGCCGGCTTTGGTGGCGAGCTGGTCGGCGAAGTCGGCGGGCAGGCCTATGGCATCGTCGGCGCGCAGGGCGGCGTCGATCTGGCGGTAGGCGCGGGTGCGGGCGTCGTCGGCGGCCGGCTCGCCGGTGCGGGCGGCGTGCACGGCGCGTTCCTGTGCCTGCCACTCGCGCTCGGCGGCGGGGTGGCGGAAGAAATCGATGTCGCGATGCTTGCTCATGGCATGACTCCCAACCGGGTTTCCAGCGTCTCGCGCAGTTTCAGGCGCGTGCGGAACAGGTGGCTCTTGATGGTGCCGGCGGCCAGGCCGGTGACTTGCGCGATCTCGGGAATGCTCAGCTCGTCCAGATGGTAGAGCGTGAGCACGGTGCGCGGCAGCGGGGGCAGGGTGTCGATGGCCGCGTGCAGGTGCGCGCTCATTTCGTCATCGGCGCAGCTGGCTTCCAGGTCGAAGCCGTCGCCGAGGGTGTCCAGCAGCGAGAAATCCTCGTCGCCGCCGGTGTGCGGATCCACCAGCGCAATGCGCTTGCGCTCCAGGTGGCGCAGGGCGACGGTGTAGGCCACGCGGCCGATCCACGATTTCAGCGCGCTCTCGTAGCGGTACTGGTGCAGGTTCTGGTGCACCTTCAAGAAGGTGTCCTGGCACAGCTCGCGAGTGTCCTCCGGGTTGCGCACCATGCGCTGGATGATGTGCCAGCACAGGCCCTGGTACTCGCGCACGAGGCGTGCGAACGCACCTGGCGCATTCGCCAGTATGGCATCCACCAGGGCGCGGTCGTCGGTCATCGGGGGCGAGCTTCCATCGGCTGATGGATACGCGCATGTGCCGGACGGTTGCATCTGTGTCGTCATTCCCGCGAAAGCGGGAGGAGCCTTTCAACGGCGTATGCCGGTCATCCATGTGGCTCGCCGCCAAGATCAAAGTGGATGACCAGACGTTCGTCTGTTGAAAGCCCCGCTTTCGCGGGAATGACGGCAGCCCGAGACCCCGCGCGAGTGTGGTGTTTCGGGGGCTTTCGCGGGCTCGTCCGGGGCGAACGGTGAGGGTGCGATGGCCTGCGGGGCCGGCAGTCGACCGATGCAACCGCCGCCGCGGTGCCCGTATCCATGGCCCCGTCACCCAACCCAAAGGAGCACCCCATGATCGACGGCAACCTGGTTCCCATTGCCCTGTTCCTGTGCATCACCTACGCGATCAAGGCAGTGGTCGATGCGCGCTTCCGCCAGAAGATGGTCGGCGCCGGGGGCTCGGAAGAGCTGATTCGCTCGATCCTGCAGGGGGAGGAGGTGCGCCGCCGCCACGCCTCGCTGCGCTGGGGCATCATCCTGGTGGCGCTGGCCGGCGGCTTTGCGCTGATCCAGCAGTCCAACTGGCACGAGCTGACCCCCGGCATGATCGCCGTGCTCGCCGGCGCCACCGGCCTGGGCAACCTGGTGTACTTCGCGGTCGCCCGCAAGATCGGCTGATTGCCGCCTGCGGCGACGTCCTCTGGCTCGCGGCGCAGCTCTGGTGCGCGCTCTGGTGCGGCCAGGCTCTCCTGCGCCGTGCGGCGGCGGATTATCATCGATGGATGCACGCAAACGAACTCGCTTTCCGGGCGGCCACCGCCGCCGACATTCCCGCCGTGGTGGCGCTGGTCGAATCGGCCTACCGCGGTGAATCCGGCCTGCGCGGCTGGACCACCGAATCGAACCTGCTCGACGGCCAGCGCACCGACGCGCAGGACGTGGGCGAGGCGATCGAGCGCCCCGACAGCCTGGTGCTGCTGGCCGAGCACGAGGGCGCGCTGGTCGCCTGCTGCCACCTGGAAAAGCAGGACGGCGCGGCGTACTTCGGCATGTTCGCGGTGGATCCCTCACGTCAGACCGGCGGCGTCGGCAAACAGGTGATCGCGCACGCCGAGCAGCTGGCGCGCACGCGCTGGGGCGTGGATCGCATGCGCATGACGGTGATCGTGCAGCGCGAGGAGCTGATCGCCTTCTACCAGCGCCGCGGCTACGCGCGCACCGGGCAGATCAATCCGTTCCCGTACGGCGACGCGCGCTTCGGCATCCCGCGCCGCGACGACCTGCGTTTCGAGGTGCTGGAAAAGCCGCTTGGCGAGTTGGCATGAGCGCGTCGCCGGGCTGGGTGAAGGTGGGCACGCGCAGCGAGATCCTGCCGGGCGAATACAAGGTGGTGTGGGACGGCGACACCGCCATCGCCGTCTACAACATCGACGGCACGCTCTATGCGGTGGAAGACGTGTGCACCCACGACGGCGCCGAACTGGCCGGCGGCGAGGTGCACGGCTTCGAGGTGGAGTGCGTGCGCCACGGCGCGCGCTTCGACCTGCGCACCGGCGCGGTCACCTGCCCGCCGGCGTACGAGCCGATCGCCTGCTTTCCGGTGAGGGAAGAGGGCGGGTTGATCTTCACCCGCGACGATCGATAAGGCGCAGCTCCCATCTCCGTTCGCCTCGGATCGCGTTCGCGCTGAGCGTAGGCGCAAAGCGCCGGAGTCGAAGCGCCTCGCGCGCTGCCTCGCCCCGCCTTGCTGGCGCAAGCGAGGCCAGCACAGGTGGCATCTGGGGGAGCAGGGCGCGTTGGCCATCGGCTGCCGAACAACCACCCGGCTACATTGCGCGCGGCATCGCGATGGGGAGAAAGTCGCCATGACCCAGCGGGTCGCTCGCGCGGGATCGTCTTCGCGCTGTTGTTCGTGCTGTACCAGTCGGCCGAAGGTGTGGGTGGGCGCTGGCTGCACAGCTTCGCGGTGCACCTGCTGCTGGTGGTGCTGCTGTTCGGCGTGCCGGCATCGCGCCGGCCCGCCGCTACGGATGCCAGATGAAGGCCAGCGATTCGGACCACTGGTTGGCGGTGCCGAACTGCTGCACCAGCGGACTGTTCCCCGCACCGCCGAGCAGGCGGCCGTAGACCAGCGCCAGCGCCACGCCGGTGTGGCGGCTGGTGGGCACGAACAGGTCGTACTCCAGCGACGCCATCTCGCTGCCGCCGGACGGATGCCAGGGCGTCACGCCCAGTGCCGTGGCCGATGCGGGGCCGATGCCGAAGAAGCGGCGCATCGCCGGGCCGTTCATCATCGCCCAGCGCAGCGTGGCGGCTTGCTCCACCGGGCCCAGTGCGGGCAGGTCGGTGTCGGCGTAGAGGTTGAGGTAGGCGCCCGCGCCCTCGGTGTCGTGGCTGAGGTTGGCGCCCACGTCCAGCGCCTTGCCGATCTGCCATTCGAGGTAACCGCCAAGATTCAGCCGAGGCGACAGGGTGGGTACCTTGCCGCCCAGCGTGCCCAGTTCGGTGCGCTCACGGCCCCACTGATAGGCGCCATAAAGCCCGCCGCGCAGGGCCGGCCCGTGCAGGAACTCCAGTTCCAGCCCGTTCAGCGTGGAAAAGCTGCCGACGCCCGGCAGTTCCAGGTCGATGTAGGGCACGGGATCCTCGCGACTGCTGCGTGCGCCGGCCCACGCCGGCATGCGCTGCACGCCGGCGCCGACGGCGAGTACGGTGCTGTCGGCAGCGGCGCCGGTCAGCGGCCAGAGGGTGGGCAGGGTGCACGCCAGCAGGAGGATGAAACGGGAATGTCGAGGCATGGGCAGTCGGGGGTTGTGGAGGTGATCCGGACGCCCATCGGTACGGCAGGAGCGTGGCGACGAACCCGGAAACACCTCAAGTCGGCGTCGTTCCCGCGCACGCGGGGCTTTCAACAAACGAACGTCTGGTCATCCATTTTGATCTTTGGACTCAGCAGCCTGGATGGCCAGGCTTACTTCGGTTGCAATCCCCGCCTGACAGCCTTGCGGCCGTTGAAAATCGCGGGAATGACGAGGAAAAACAGCCATCCCGGATTCGCAAGAAAGGGAAAGGGCATGGAAAGACTGGCGGCCTAGCCTTTCGCCATGCCTACGAATGCCTCAACGCCCGACACCGCCTTCCGGTGGACCATCCTGTGTGATTTCGACGGCACCATCGCCGTCGAGGACGTGATCGACTCGCTGCTCGACCGCTACGGCCGCTCCGGCTGGGAAGCGCTGGAGCGGGACTGGCGCGCCGGCCGCATCGGTTCGCGCGAGTGCATGAGCGGCCAGGTGGCCCTGCTCGACATGAGCCGTGAGCAGCTCGATGCCCACCTCGCCACGCTGTGGATCGACCACGCCTTCCCCGGCTTCGTGGCCAGGGCCCGTGCGCTGGGCGTGCCGATCCGGGTGGTCAGCGACGGGCTCGACTACGCCATCCACAAGATCCTCGGCCGCTATGGCCTGGACGACCTGCCGCTGGCCGCCAACCGCCTGTCGCCGGCCACGCCGCCGCAGCGCTGGCAGCTCGCATCGCCGTTCCAGGCCGAAGGCTGCGCCAGCGGCACCTGCAAGTGCGCCTGTGTCGAACGCGCCCGCGCTGGCGGGGCAACCCGCACGCTGCTGATCGGCGACGGCGCCTCGGATTTCTGCGCCGCCGACCGCGTCGATTTCGTCTTCGCCAAGCACCGCCTCATCGAGCACTGCCGCGCCGCCGGCATCCCCTACGTGCCGATCACCGGCTTCGAGGACGCGCTGGAATTCCTGCCCAAGCTGCTCGACGGCAGCCTGCTGGAGGCCGAGCAGGCTAGGCCAACCGATTCCGGAAACGTCGAAGAACCCTCAAGCCTCCGTCATTCCGGCGAAAGCCGGAATCCAGCGTCTTTGCATTTCGCCGACAAGTCGCTGGATCCCGGCTTGACCAGCCATTCGGCTGTTAAGAGCCGCCGGGATGACGAACCCGCAGTAGGGCTGTTCAAGGTTTCCCCCACATCTCTCTGACCCGTTTCGGACATCCCCATGAACGTCTTTGACAAGAACACCGCCGTGATGATCGACGACGCGCAGCTGCTCGCCGACGAGGCCAGGTACAGCTCCTTCGGCGACACCGTGCACTACGTCGATCCGCCGAAGATCTTCCGCAGTTGCGAAGGCAGCTACATGGTCGACACCGCGGGCACGCCGTTCCTCGACCTGCAGATGTGGTACTCGGCGGTGAACTTCGGCTACGCCAACCCGCGCCTCAACAACGTACTGAAGAACCAGATCGACCTGCTGCCGCAGGTGGCCAGCCAGTACCTGCACCAGACCCGCATCGAGCTGGCCAAGACGATTGCGCTCGACGCGAAGAAGAAGTTCGGCCTCGACGGCCGCGTGCACTTCAACGTGGGCGGTGCGCAGGCGATCGAGGATTCGCTCAAGCTGGTGCGCAACTTCAAGAACGGCAAGAGCCTGATGTTCGCCTTCGAGGGCGGCTACCACGGCCGCACGCTGGGCGCCTCGGCGATCACCTCCAGCTACCGCTACCGCCGCCGCTTCGGCCACTTCGGCGAGCGCGCGATGTTCCTGCCGTTCCCGTATCCGTTCCGCCGCCCCAAGGGCATGACCGCCGAGGAGTATTCGGACAACTGCGTGAACCAGTTCGCGCGCCTGTTCGAGACCGAATACAACGGCGTGTGGGACCCCAAGACCAGCCAGTGCGAGTACGCCGCGTTCTACGTCGAGCCGATCCAGGGCACCGGCGGCTACGTCGTGCCGCCGATGGGCTTCTTCAAGGGCCTCAAGAAGGTGCTCGACCAGTACGGCATCCTGATGGTGGTCGACGAGATCCAGATGGGTTTCTGGCGCACCGGCAAGCTCTGGTCGATCGAGCACTTCGGCGTGACGCCGGACGTGGTGGTGTTCGGCAAGGCGCTCACCAACGGCCTGAACCCGCTGTCGGGCCTGTGGGCGCGCGAGGAGATGATCAACCCGACCATCTTCCCGCCGGGCTCCACCCATTCCACCTTCAACTCCAACCCGCTGGGCACCTCGCTGGGCCTGGAAGTGATGAAGATGGGCTACGAGCTGGACTACGAGACCTCGGTGCCTAGGAAGGGCGTGCACTTCCTGGAGGGCCTGCGCGACCTGCAGAAGAAGCACAAGGAGATCGGCGACGTCGACGGCCTGGGGCTGGCGCTGCGCGCCGAGATCTGCACCGAGGACGGCTTCACCCCGAACAAGGCGCTGCTCGACCGCATGGTCGACATCGGCCTGGCCGGCGACCTGGAGCACAACGGCAAGAAGATCGGCCTCGTGCTCGACGTCGGCGGCTGGTACAAGAACGTCATCACCTTCGCCCCCTCGCTGGAAATCACCCACGAGGAGATCGACCTGGCCATCGCGCTGCTCGACCAGCTGCTCACCAAGGCCAAGCGCACGGCGTAAGGTGGTGCGACAAGTCTTTAGAAGCGAACCGTGTCCCATGGCCGTCATTCCCGCTTGCGCGGGAATGACGGCTCGAAGACACACCCATCCCAAGCGAACGGACCCGACCATGACCGAGCCACTCCCCGCCGACGCCGTCCGCGACCAGGTGTTCGCGATCATCGCCAAGCAGGCCAAGATCGACGTGGCGACGATCACCCCGGCCTCCACGCTGAAGGATCTCGGCGTGGCGTCGCTGGACGCGATCGAGGTGATCTTCGACATCGAGGAGCACTTCGACATCACCTTCCCCGACCAGGGCACCAACTTCGACACCGACACCGTGCAGCATCTGGTCGATGCGGTGGTGGCGGCGCAGGCCGCCAAGGCCGACGGATCGGTATGAGCGACGCCGCATCCCGCGCCATCGCCATCACCGGCATGGGCGCGATCAGCGCCTTCGGTGAGGGCGCGCAAACGCTGTGGGCCGGACTGCGCGAAGGGCGCAGCGGCATCCGCCCGCTGCGCCACGAGCGTGCCGCCGATTTGCGCGTGCGCGTCGCCGCGCAGGTGCCGGAGGATTTCGATCCGGCGGCACATTTCTCCGAGCGCCAGCTGTCCATGCTCGACCGCACCTCGCAGCTCGCGCTGGTCGCGGCGAACGAGGCGATCGCGCAGTCGGGGCTGGATTTCGCCGCCGATGGCCTGGGCCTGCGCACCGCGGTGGTGGTGGGCACTGGCGTGGGTGGCGAGACCACGCAGGACGAGCAGAGCCGCCGACTCTACGCGGAGAACGCCTCGCGCCTGCATCCGCTGAGCATTGTGCGGCTGATGACCAACGCGCCGGCCAGCCAGATCTCCATGACGCACGGTCTGCGCGGTCCGGCCTTCGCCGTGGCCAGCGCCTGCGCCTCCGCCAACCACGCCATCGCCCAGGCCGCGATGATGATCCGTGCCGGACTGGTCGACGTGGCAGTGGTCGGCGGCACCGAGGCGTGCCTCAGCTTCGGCGCGATGCGTGCGTGGGAAGCGATGCGCGTGCTCGCCGACGACACCTGCCGCCCGTTCAGCGCCAACCGCCGCGGCCTGGTGCTGGGCGAGGGTGCCGGCATGTTCGTGCTCGAATCCATGGCCTACGCCCGCGCGCGCGGCGCGCAGGTGCTGGGCGTGCTCGCCGGCGTGGGCATGAGCGCCGACGCCGGCGACATCGTGGCGCCCGATGCGGCCGGCAGTGCATCGGCGATGGCGCAGGCGCTGGCCGACGCCGGGCTGTCGCCCGGGGACATCGACTACATCAACGCGCACGGCACCGGCACGCCGGCCAACGATCCGACCGAAACCAGGGCGATCCATCGGGTGTTCGGCACGCATGCGCCGCGGCTGGCGGTGTCCTCCACCAAGTCGATGCACGGCCACGCGTTGGGCGCCTCCGGTGCGCTGGAGCTGGTGGCGGTGCTCGGTGCGATCCGTGACGGCGTGGTGCCGCCCACCGCCAACCTCGACGCGCCTGATCCGGCCTGCGACCTCGACTACGTTGCCAACGTGCCGCGCCAGATGCGCGTACGCGCGGCGCTCAGCAACTCCTTCGCGTTCGGCGGGCTCAACGCCGTGCTGGCGGTGCGCGCACCCTGAGCAACGGAACGCTCGCCGCAGTGGATGCATCCATGCCTTACCTCGCCCAACTCGAACCGGAGAGCCTGCTGCGGCAGTTCCTCGCTCACCCGCCGGAAGGCTTCGTGGCCGGCACCACGGAATCGGGCATGCCCACCTTCGTGGCGCCGTTGGACCTGCTCACCACGGCCGACGACACGCTGCGACGGCGCCTCACGCGGCTGCCCGGGTATGGACGCTGGGGCCGGCTGCTGCGCTGGCGCACGCGCTTTGCCGGCAGCACCGTCACCGAGTTCGCGCCGCTGCCGCGCACCGTCTCGCCCGAGGCGCTGGCGCGCGAGCTGGTACCGGGCCTCGGTCGCGACTGCGCCCTGCTGGTGGTGAAGGACATCGCGCCGGAAACGCCCCTGCTCGACGTGGCCGACGGCCAGCGCGCCAACGCCTTTGCCCGCGCGCTGGAAGAGGCCGGCTGCGTGCTGCTCGAAGGCATGGCGCTGGCCTGGGTGCCGATCGATTTCGACAGCGAGGACGACTACCTCGCGCGCCTCTCGCGCAGTCGCCGCAAGGACATGAAGCGCAAGCTGCGCTCGCGCGCCGACCTGCGCATCGAGGCCTGGCCCACCGGCTCGCCGGTGTTCGAGGACGCCGCCCTGCGCGCGCGCATCCACGCCCTGTACGAGAACGTCTACGCGCAGAGCGAGATCCACTTCGATCGCCTCACGCCGGCCTTCCTCGACGCTGTGCTGCGCGACGGCGGCAGCGGCGGCGTGGTGTTCGCCTATTTCCACGGCGATGCGCTGATCGGCTGGAACCTCTGCTACGAGCACGCCGGCAAGCTGGTGGACAAGTACATCGGCCTGGCCTATCCGGCCGCGCGCGAGCACAACCTGTACTTCGTCAGCTGGATGGAAAACCTCGATTACGCGCGCCGCCGGGACTTGAGCCACTACGTGGCCGGCTGGACCGACGCCGCGGTGAAGCGTCAGCTCGGCGCGCGCTTCTGCCTCACCCGCCACGCGGTGTACGTGCGCAACCCGCTGCTGCGGGCCGTCTTCCGCCGCATCGCCCACCACTTCGAGAGCGAGCCGGTGCAGCCGGCGCCCGCCATGGAATCGGCATGACCCGCCCGATCGTGCTGGACATCGACCACTCCGTCGGCCCGCTGCCCGGGCGACTGGTGGTGCCGCTGGAACACTGGCAGGAGGCGCTGCGCTTCGGCTGCTCGCTGCGCACGCTGGATCGATTCCGCCAAGTCCTCAACGACACCCTTCCGGCCGAGCACGGCACCGTGCTGCTTGGCAGCGGCGACTTCCATCACCTGAGCTGGCCGCTGATCGAGCGGGTGCGGCACGCCGCGCCGTTCCAGGTGGCGGTGCTGGACAACCACCCGGACAACATGCGCTACCCGTTCGGCGTGCACTGCGGCTCGTGGGTGCGCCGCGTGGCGATGCTGCCGCAGGTGAGCCACGTGCACGTGGTGGGCATCGGCTCGACCGACATCGGTGCCGGCCACGCGTGGGAAAACTACCTCGCCCCGCTGCGCGCCGGCCGCCTGAGCTACTGGAGCGTGGGCGTGGACGTGCGCTGGGCAGCGAAGGCCGGCCTCGGCGAGGCCTTCCACGCGTTCGAGCACGCCGACGCGCTGGTCGACGCCTTCACCGCGCAACAGCTTGCCGCGCCGCAGCCCACGTACCTGTCGATCGACAAGGACGTGTTCGCGCAGAACGTGGCGCGCACCAACTGGGACCAGGGCAGCCTGCAGTTCCACCACGCCACCGCCATCATCGCCAGCCTGCGCGCCGGCCTCGTCGGCAGCGACATCACCGGAGAAATCTCCGCCTACCGCTACAAGAGCTGGTGGAAGCGCCGACTCTCTGCCATCGACGACCAGCCCCCGGTCGACCCAAGCGAACTGGCCCGCTGGCAGGCGCAGCAGCATGGGTTGAACGAGCAGTTGCTGGAGGCGATCGCTGCGCAAGCGTGATGGGTGTCCCGCTGTGGTTTTGCGGTTGACCATTGCGTACGGTAGTATTCCGTACAAATGGAGCCCGCCATGACTGCCGCCGCCCGCCTCGATCTTCGCCTCTCTCCTACCGACAAGGCTCGCATCAGCCGTGCCGCCGGTCTGCGCGGTGTGCCGCTGTCGGCCTTCGTGCGCGACGCGGTGTTGCGCGAGGCTGAAACCGTGATGGCGGCTGAGCTTACCGTCACCCTTTCCGTAGCCGAGTCGCGGCGCTTCCTCGATACGCTGGACAAGCCTTTCAAGCCCCATGCCCGTTTGAAAAAGGCGATGGCCGACGCCGCCAAATTGATCCGTTGACGTGCCTCTGCGCCTTGTACGGCTGGATGCGCGCCTGCACGACCGCAACGGTTTCACCTGCGGCGAGCCCGCGCTGGACGCCTATCTGCGCCACCAGGCCGGGCAGCATCAGCGCGACGGCATCGCCACCACCCATGTCCTGATCGATGACAGCGCCACGTCGCGTATCCTGGGCTACTGCAGCCTTGCGGCTGCTCAGGCAAATATCGAGGACCTGCAACCGACTGACCGCAAGCGTCTTCCCGCCTATCCCGTACCCGCTGTACGCATTGGCCGGCTGGCAGTGGCTATCGACGGACAGGGCAACGGCTACGGTGCATTGCTGCTGGGTCATGCCATGAACTGCGCCATGCAGCTGCGCACCCAGCTCGGTGTGAAGCTGGTGCTGGTCGATGCTCTCAACGAGCGCGCCGCCCGCTTTTATCGCGCCTGCGGCTTCCGCGAAGTCGCGGCCAATGCCATGACGCTGTATCTGCCGCTGGGCAAGGGTTGAACTCGGCAGCAAGGCGTCATGCCGACGTGGCGGCGAGACAGGAAAAGGTGCGGCGCCTCAGCCACTCGTGCGGTCCATCGCCTCGACAATCCGCTCGAAGGCCGCATCGTCCAGCCACGGGCTGTTGCTGAGGGTCAGCGCGCGCTGGGCGAAGTCGCGGGCGTGCGGCATGGGCGCTTGCGGCACGCGGTCGGCGAGGTAGGCGTAGTCGGGCAGGGCGTGGACAAACAGGCGGCTGACGCCGAGGCCGGCGGTCCACAGTTTGTCCAGCGCGGCGTCGGCGTGCGCGGCGGTGGGCATCAGCAGCAGCAGGAAGGGCCAGCTGCCGCTGGTGCCCGGAGCCTCGTCGAACACGGTGATGCCGGGCAGGGCGCGCAGCCGGGCCACGCGCTGCAGCGCGCGGGCGCGATTGTTGATGAGGAAATCCGGCAGTCGCGCCGCCGCACGGGTGCCGACGCCGCGGCGCCAGCGGCCGACGCGATGGAACGGAATCTGCGGCGCGAAGTCATCGCCCACGGCGGCGATCGGGTCGCCCCGCCGCAGCGCGCGGCGCAGCGGCATGCCGTAGGCGAGGCCCAGCAGCGACGGCCGATACAGCGCGGCGAGTCCCAGCAGTTCGACGCTGCGGCGCAGCTCCCAGAGCGGTACGCGCGGCACGATGGCGGCGCCGACGGCGCGCAGTTCCTCGCGCAGTGCGTCGTCGCGGGTGACCAGCAGTCCGCCTTCGTGGATCGACAGGCCCTTGCCGGCGGCGAGGCTGAAGAAGCCGATGTCGCCGCGCAAACCCACGCTCTGCCCGCCATCGCGCGCGCCCAAGGCCTGCGCGGCATCCTCGATGACGAAGGCGCCGCTGGCGCGGGCGATCTCCAGCGGCGCATCCATGTCGGCGACGAGGCCGGCGAGGTGGGTGGGGAGGATGGCGAGTGTGTCCTCGCGGCAGGCCAGTGCCAGCGCCTGCGGATCGAGGTCCCAGTGGTCCGGACGCGTGTCGCACAGACGCAGCGTGAGGCCCATGCGGTGCACGGCGATGGCCACCAGCGGACAGGTGTAGGCCGGCGCCACCACCACGCGGCGGTCCGGCGCGCGCCCCTTCAGCGCATGCAGCGCCACCAGCAGCGCCGCGGTGCCGGAGCATTCCAGTTGCAGCGGCGGCGTACTCAACTGCGCGGCGAGCGTGGCAGTGAGTGCATCGCGGCGCGACAGCAGGTCCGCGGCCTGCAGCGGCAGGCCGGCGGTGGGCGGTATTTCGCGCAGGCGGCGCATGGAGCTCAGGGTCGGATCCCGAAGAACAACATCAGGACGTCATTCCCGCAAAGCGGGAATCCACGGTCGATTTGAGGACAATGGATTCCCGCTTTCGCGGGAATGACGGCCAAGGATGATTCCGCCATGTAGTGGATTATCTCTTCTTCTAGCGTATGCGTAGCTCATGGTGCTTCAGGAGCGCTCACGGGCGCCGCCTCGCGTTCGGCCAGGCCCAGGCAGACGATGCCGGCGAGGATCGCCGCGGCGCCGAGCAGCTTGGTGGTGGTGAGCGGTTCGTGGAACAGCCATACCGACAGCGCCATCACGCTGATCACCTCCAGGTGCGAGGCGGCGAAGGCCGGACCGATCGGCGCGTGCTTGAGCAGGCTCATCCAGGTGAAGAACGCGCCAAGGTAGCCGAGCACCGCGCCGTACACCCACGGCTCGCCGAACAGCCGCAGCAGCCAGGCGAGGTTGGCCTCCACCGGCAGGGCATGGTTGCCGGCAAGCTTGAAGGAAATCTGCGTGAGCGTGTCGAAACCCATCAGCAGGGCGAAGCCGATCAGGTAGAAGCGCTTCATGCGCCCGCTCCCACGATCGCCACGCCCAGGCTCACCAGCAGGATGCCGGCCACGCGCAGGCGGGTGAGTTTCTCGCCGAACAGGAAGCGCCCGGCCACCATGATCGCCACGATGTTGACCGATCCCAGCAGCACGCCCTCGGACAACGGCAGCAGCGAGAGGAAGGCGATCCACACCAGGAACTCGAACACGTAGCAGCCCACGCCGATCCACAGCCACGGGCGCGCGGCCATGTATCTCCAGCGGGCCAGGCCGTCGCCCGCGGCGCGGTCACCGGCGGCGGCCTTGAAGGCGAGCTGGCCGCCGGTGTCGAGCACCACGTTGGCCAGCCACAGGATGATGGTGAGCAGGGGCATGCGGGTCTCAGGCCGCCGCGCGCTCGGCGGTGCGGCCGGCGACGATGGCATCGAAGAAGCGCGCCGAGCGCTCGATCAGGGTGCGGCGCTCCTTGTCGATGGTGATCATGTGGTAGCTGTCGTCGAGCAGCAGCAGTTCGGTGGGGGCGCTCACGCCGCGCAGCACCAGCTCGGCGTTGCGCACGCTGGCCACGTCGTCCTCGCTGGCGTGGGCGACCAGGCAGGGCGAGGTGACCTTGGGCAGCCGGCGTCGCACGTGCGCCGAGAGCTGGTGGAGGTCGGCCAGCGCGTGCCACGGGTTGCCGAGCAGGCCGGCCACGGTGCTGTCGCCCGAGCGCATCGCGGCGGCGACCTGGGCGCGCAGGCGCTCGTCGCGCAGGCCGTAGGGCGGCTGCTCCTCGAACGCGCGGTCGCGGCCGAGGCCGAGCTTCTTCACCAGCGGCAGCAGGAAGCTCAACCGCGCCGACCACGGAATGCTCCAGCCGTCGTAGCGGAAGGTGGCGCCGTACACGCCCACGCCGGCCACCTGCTGCGGACGCTCGGCGGCGAGCTTGAGCGAGAGCAGCGCGCCCATCGACAGGCCGCCCACAAACAGGTGGTCGACGTGCTGCATCAGCTTGTCGGCGGCGGCTTCAACGCTGGCGTACCAGTCGCGCCAGTTGGTGGCGAGCAGATCCTCGACGTTGCCGCAGTGACCGGCCAGTTGCATACCGTAGACGGTGAAGCCGGCGTTGTTCAGGCCCTTGGCGAGCAGGCGCATTTCCATCGGCGTGCCGGTGAGGCCGTGGATCAGCAGCACGCCGCGGCGGTCACCTTCGAGCATGAAGTCGGTGGGTTGGATCATGGGGACATCCTGGGCGGTGAGGCTGTCATGCCTCGGCTTTTCCATGGCTCAAGCGGGCCGCCTGGTCGCAGCCTCGCAGTCTTTGCTCGTCATCCTCGCGAACGCGGGGATCCACCGCCATGGAGCGAAGATGGACCCCCGCGTTCGCGGGGATGACGCCGTAAAGGTGATCGCAAGTTCGTGTCAGCGACCTTTCGTCGGTGCGGCGGACGCAGCCGGCGCCCCGAACCGCACCAGCACGCGCTGGCCTACCCGCACGTCGGTCGGCGGCGGGGTGTCGAAGGCCAGCACGCAGGCGACGGTGCGGGCGTTGGCGCGCAGCTGCGGGTCGTCTTCCAGCGTGGACGGGCCGACCACGCTGCCGATGCGCAGCACGTGTGCCGGCCAGCTCCGGGTGCTGCCGCCGCCGTCGGCGGCGACGGTGGCGGGCATGCCGAGCTTGACCGCATCGACGAAGGATTCGCTCAGCTCGGCGCGCACGATCGGCGGGGTGAGCGGCAGCAGGGTGAACAGCGGCCCACCGGCGGCGGTCGACACGCTGGCGCCGGCCTGCGCGGTCACGTGCACCACGCGCGCGTCGACCGGCGCGCGCAGCGTGCGCAGGCCCAGTTCGTAACGGGCCTCGTCGCGCTTCTGCGTGGCCATCGCCACGGCGGCATCGGCGGCGGCGCGCCGGGCGACCAGTTCGTTGACGCTGGCCGTGGCGGCATCGGCGCTCTGGCCATCGCCGGCGCCGGCCTTGGCCGCGGCGGTGAGGCGCTGTGCCTGCACGCGCACGGCGGCCAGCTTGCCGTCGAGCAGCTGGCGCTGCGCCCGGGCCTGGGCCAGCTCCGCTTCGGCCGCCTGCAGCTGCAGGCGGGCCGGCGCGGGGTCGAGCGTGGCCAGCACCTGGCCTTTGCTCACGCGGTCGCCCTCGTGCACGGCCACACCGGTGAGCGTGCCGTCGCGCGGCGTGCCCAGCACCAGCAGGCCGCCTTCCACGTCGACCCGGCCGCGCGCCACCGCGGCGTACGCGGCGGTGGCGGACGTCGCGGCGGGCGGCGGCGAATCGTGCGAGCAGCCGGCGGCCAGCAGCAGGGCGGCGACGAGGGCGGCGAGGCGCAGCGGTTTCATGACGCGGTTCCTGTGTCCATGGCGGCCGGCGGCGAGGCGCGCCGGTCGCTGAGAATGCGGCCATCTTCCATCGCCAGCATGCGGTCGGCGTGGTGGATCAGTCGCGGATCGTGACTGACGCACAGCACGGTGGTGCCGTGGGTGCGCGCGATGCGGTGGAGGATGTCGATGATCATCTGGCCATTGGCGGCGTCGAGCGCGCTGGTCGGCTCGTCGGCAAACAGCAGTTCCGGCCGCTTGGCCAGCGCGCGGGCGATCGCCACGCGCTGTTTTTCGCCACCGGACAGTTCGCTGGGGCGCAGCTGCATGCGCGGGGTCATGCCCACTTCCTCCAGCGACTGCATGGCGCGCTCGCGCGCCTGCTGGCGGGACAGGCCGAGGTAGTGCAGCGGCAGTTCCACCTGCTCGCGCGCGCTCAGTGCGGGGAACAGGTTGAAGCCCTGGAACACGAAGCCGGTGTGCAGCAGGCGGAAGCGTTCCACCGCGCGGCTGTCGAGCTGGCCCAGTTCGCTGCCCAGCGCGGTGACGCGGCCGGCGTCCACTTGCTGCAGGCCGCTGAGGATCGCCAGCAGGGTGCTCTTGCCGCAGCCGGACGGGCCGGAAATCAGGGTGAGCTCGCCGGCATCGATGCTCAGCGACAGGCCATCGAGCACCTGCGTGCGCACCTTGCCGGAGACGAACGCCTTGGCGATGCCCTCGGCACGCAGCGCCGGGCCGGCAGTGGCGTGGGCGAGCGCGTTCATCGCAGCAGGCTCGCCGGATCGGCGCGACGCAGGCTGCGCATCGCCACCAGGCCGGAGACGGCGGCCAGCGCCATCGCCAGCAACACGCACAGCAGGGTGATGGGGACGCTCAGCACCACCGGCACGTCCTGGCTGCGCGCCAGTTCCAGCAGCAGCACGCCCAGTGCAGTGGCGCCGAGCAGGCCGATCGCACCGACCCAGAACGCCTGTTCCAGCACCACCCAGCGCAGGTTGACCACGCCCACGCCCAGCGCGTTGAGCGTGGCGTATTCGCGCACCGAGCCGGCCACCGCAGCCATCAGCGTCTGGCTGGTAATCACCGCGCCGACCAGGAACACGATGCCGGCCAGGAACACCACGCCGGCGCCGGCGCCGGTGTCGAGCATCCAGTACAGCACCGAGCGGCGGGCAAAGGATCTGGCTGTCCACACGTCGTACGGGCCGAAGCTGTGGTCGCCGCGCAGACGGGCCGCCACGGCGTCGGCGGTGGCCGGATCGCGCAGCGCGGCGACCAGGTAGGTGGGGCGGCCGGCGTCGCTCGGATCGGTGTCGAGCCGGCGCGCGGTGTCCAGCGAGCTGACCACGTTGACGCCGCCCAGCGCGCGAAGTCCGCTGCTCACGCCGACCACGCGCACGCGATGGCCGTTGATCACCGCGTGGTCGCCGATCGCCACGCCGAGCTTGTCGATGTCGGCGCGGTCGACGATCACCGCGTCCGGCTCGGCCAGCCGCGCGCGCAGCGCGGGCGGCAGGGTGCGCGAGAACATCAGCCCGTCGGCGCGCGGATCGATGCCGGAGACGAACACCGACTCGCCGCCGGTGTCGTGCGCGCCGCGCCAGTCGGCGTCGATCCACAGGAACGGTTCGACGTGGCGGACCTCGGGGTCCATGCGCAGGCGCATCTCCACGTCCGGATCGATCGCGCGGCCGAGGTTGACGCTCTGCGTGCCGGGATAGCCCACCCACAGGTCGGCGGTGGAGCCGGTGATGTACACGCTGGCGCTGCCGAAGATGCCCAGCACCAGCGCCGCCTGCAGCAGCTGCAGCAAGCCGGCGAAACCCACCGCGAGGATCGCCGGCAGGAAGCGGCGCCATTCGTAGATCAACGTCTTGCGGGCCAGCGCGACCATCAGTGCGTGTCCGCGGTTCGGGTGTCGTTGGCGGCGCTGGCGTCGGCCTCCGGCAACGGTGCGCCACCGAGCGCCTTGTACAGGCTGACGAAAGCGAGGTCGCGCGCCAGGGTGGCGCGGGTGAGGGCGATCGTCGACTGCGCCACGGCGAGCTGGCTGTCGAGCTGCTGCGCCGGTGAGGCCAGGTGCAGGTTCACCCGCACACCCGTGGCCTGGGCCGCGCGTGTCAGCGCGGCCTGGGCCTGCGCCGTGTGCGCTTCGCGCTCACGCTGCTGCCGAAGCTGGCCCAGTGCGGTTTCCACCTCGGCCACGCCGCGCAGCACGGCTTGGCGATAGGCGTACACGCTGGCCTTGAGGTCGTGTTTGCGGGCGTGCAGCGTGGCCTCGCGGGCGCCCCAGTCGAACAGCGGGATGTCGATCATCGGGCCGGCTGAGGCGAGCGCATTGTCGTTGGTGCGCCGGTGGGTGGTGAGGTTGGTCGACCACACCAGCGAGCCGCCCAGGCCGATGCGTGGGTACAGGTCGGCGCGCGCCACGCCGGCATCGCCCGCGGCGGCGAGCACGCCGGCCTCGGCACGGGCGATGTCCGGACGGCTGCGCAGCAGGTCGGCCGGCGCCTGGGTGAGCGACAGCTCGCCCAGTGCCGGCAGCGGTGCCGCCGCAAGCCAGGCCGGATCGGGCTCGTTGCGGCCGAGCAGCACGGCCAGTTGCTGTGCCAGTGCATCGGCCTCTGCGCGCGGCCCGGTCAGTGCGGCTTCGGCCTGGGCCAGCACGGCTTCGGCCGCGTCCACCGACTGGGGGGAGGCCAGCTGCAGCCGCGCGCGGGTGCGCAGCAGCTGCCATTGTTGCCGGCGGGCGTCGCGGATGGCGGTGAGCGTGGCCTCGCGCTGCTGCGCGCCGCGCAGTTCCAGCCAGTTGCGCACCACCTCGGCCACCAGCGTCACGCGCACCTGTTGCAGGTCGGCCGCGCTGGCGTCGAGCTGGCCGCGCGCCTGGCGGTTCGTGGCGGTGCCGCGTCCGAACAGGTTGAGTTCCCAGGTGGCGTCGAAGCCGGCCACGAAGAACGAGGCGCTGGCATCGGGGTCGATCGCATCCTGGGTCTTGGCACGCAGGCGCGGCCGGTAAGCGACATCGGCGCTGCGGGTCATCGCGCGGGCGGCGAGCAGACGCTCCTTCGCCCGGGCCACGTCGAGGTTGTCGCGCAGGGCGGTGTCGACCAGCGCGTCCAGCGCCGGATCGTGGAAGGCGTGCCACCAGCCACGCAGGTCCGCCGGCGCTGCGCTCGCGTTCGAAGCGTGGCGCCACTGCGCCGGCGCGGGCGGTTTGAGCTGGGGCATGTCGATGCCGGTGCAGCCGCCCAGCAGCAGGGCGACGAGCACGCCGGCGAGCGTTGCACGCGCACCATGGAGGGTTGGTGGGCTCATTTCAATGCCGGTCCGCCATCCACCGTCCACCGACCGGTACCGGCGGCGCCAGCAGCCTGGCCGAGCAAAGTCCGACAGGTTGCTGGTATGGCGGCGAATCGGGCGCCGCGGGGAGTCGTCGGCGTGCGGGGCAGGCAGGAGCAGCGCAGAGTCATGCCGAAAGTTTCCACGATGAGGGTTTCATCAACTTTTCGCGGGCGGCGGAAAGTGGAGGCTGATCCGCAGACCGCCCGCGGGTGCGCTGGCAAATGTCACTTGCGCGCCGTGCTGGCGGGCGATCTGCTGCACGATCGCCAGTCCCAGCCCAGTGCCGCCGGACGGCGCATCGGGTGCCCGGAAAAAGCGTTCGCCCAGCCGTTGCAGCATCCCGGCCGGCACGCCGGGTCCGGTGTCCTCTACCTGCAGCAGCACGCCGCCGTCGGGCAGCGGCAGCAGGGAGACGGTGGCACGGGCGCCGCGGCCGGCGTAGCGCAGCGTGTTGTCGATCAGGTTGTCCAGCAGTTCCTGCAGGGCGGTTGCATCGCCCTGCACATACACCGGACCACCGGGTCCCTGGTAGCCCAGATCGATGCCGGCGCGGATGGCTTCGGGCACGCGTTGGCCCACGGCTTGCGGGATTTGCCGCGCCAGATCCACCGGCACGTGCGCCGCGCACTCGCTGCGTGGGTTCTGCGCGCGGGTGAGCGCGAGCAGCTGGGTGCAAGTGCGCGCGGTGCGCCCAGTGAGCTGGTCGATGTGATCGAGCGCGTCGCGCACGGTGGCCGGATCGGTGGCTGCGCGGGCGCGATCCACATGCAGCCGCAGCCCGGCCAGCGGCGTGCGCAACTGGTGCGCGGCGTCGGCGATGAAGCGCTCCTGCAGCGAGAGCATCGCCCGCAGCCGCTCGAACAGGCCGTCGATGGTGCGCGTGAGTGGCAGGATCTCCACCGGCACATCCTCGCCGGTGATCGGTTCCAGTTCCTGCTCGCGGGCGGCCAGGCGGTCGGTCAGCGGCTGCAGGATGCGCAGGCCGCGATTGATGCCCAGCCACATCAGCGACAGCGCGCCCAGGATCAGGATGGTCTGCAGCGGCACTGCCAGCAGCAGGATCTCGCGCGCGCGCCGCTGGCGATCATGCAGCGTCTCGGCGATGGTGACGGTAAGCACGTCGCCCGGATCGTTCGGCGCGCGCAGGCTGAGCGAGGCGGCGCGCAGGGTGCGGCCAGACAGCCGCGAATAGAACAGCTCCGGCGCCGCACCCAGTGCCGGAGCGGGCGGTTCCGGAAACGTGCCGTTGCCGCTGAGCAGGCCGCGGCGGCGGCTGCGTACGGTGTAGTAGTTGTGGCTGTCCGGGTCGTACTCGATCAGGAAGCGCGCCTCGGCCGGCAGGTCGCCGGACACTTCGCCCGAGCGGAACATCTGCGCCAGCGTGCGCACGTCGTCGGCGAGGTCGGCGTCGTGCACGCGGTTGGAGTAGTTCAGCGCCACGCCGTAGGTGACCACCGCATCGATCGTCAGCAGGATCAGCATCGGCAGCAGCAGCAGCAGCAACAGCCGTCGGCGCAGGCTCGGGCGCCGGCCGGCACCTGCGCGCACGACGTCATGCATCCGCGTCTTCCTCCAGCAGGTAGCCCAGGCCGCGCACCGTGCGCACGTTGGCGCCGCTGCCGTGCAGCTTGCGGCGCAGGCGGTGGATGGCGATGTCCAGGCCGTTGTCGGTGAGCTCCTGGTCCCAGTTGCACAGCGCCTCGACCAGTTGCGCGCGGTTGGTGATGCGGTCGGGGCGGCTGGCCAGCGCCTCGAGCAGGCCCAACTCGCGGGCGGTCAGGTCGAGCGGCTGGTCGTCCACCCAGGCGCGGTGGCCGGGCACGTCCAGCCGCAGCCGGCCGATCCGCAGTTCGGTGGCGCCCTTGCTGGCCGAGCGGCGCAGCAGCGCGCGCACGCGGGCTTCGAACTCGGCCAGCGCGAACGGCTTGACCAGGTAATCGTCGGCGCCAAGGTCGAGTACGCGCACGCGCTCGGCCAGGCCCTCGCGGGCGGTGATCACCAGCACCGGCATGCCCGAGCCGCGCTGGCGCAGGCGGTGCAGCACCTCGCTGCCGTCCAGCGCCGGCAGGCCCAGGTCGAGCACCAGCAGGTCGTGCGCCGCGTCGCGCAGGGCGGCGTCGGCCTGCGCACCGCTGGCCACGTGGTCGACCGCGTGGCCGTCCTGGCGCAGCGAGGCGAGGATGGCGGCGGCGATGGCGGAATCGTCTTCGGCAATCAGGATGCGCATGGCGTCGGGGGGGGTCAGGAGAAGAGGGGCATGCGCTGGATGGCGGCGCTCAGACCGGCACCATCCGGGCAAAGTTGCATCGAAACATCTTGCACCTTTCGCGATGCCTTCGTGACTTCCGGCAGGGGGTCTTGCCGCTGTCCCGAGCTTGCTCCAGTCTGGCGCATTGCCTGTCTACAGGGGGGAGTCATGGCGATTTTGAAGCGATCCGACGGGCTGTTGCCCGTTCTTTTCCTGCTGGCGTGGCCGCTGTGTGCGCCCGCCCGGCAGGCGTCAGCGCCCGAGCCGGCACCGGCGACCAGCACCGCGATGCCGTCTGCCGCACCGATCCCGCTGGCGGCGCCCGATGCGGCGGCGGTGAGCGTGCCCAGTGCGCCCGGCGCCTGGGGCGGCGAACGCCGCGGCAACGAGCCGACGCTGTCCGACCGCGTGGTCAGCTACCGCATCGACGCCGAGTTGGACGCCGCCAAACATGCGGTGCACGGCAAAGAGCAGTTGCAGTGGCGCAACCGCAGCGACCGCGAGGTGCGCAGCATCTACATGCACCTGTACCTCAACGCGTTCGCCAACCAGGGCAGTACCTTCTTCACCGAGCGCAAGGTCTTGACCGCGCACGGCCGTTCGCGCGGCCGCGCAAGCCTGAAGAAGGGGCAATGGGGCTGGATCGACCTCAACAGCGTGCGCCAGGCCGATACCGACCTGAAGGTCAGCTACGTGCAGCCGGACCACGGCCCGGCCACCGATCGCAGCGTGGTGCGCGTGGATCTGGCCCGGCCGGTGCCGGCCGGCGGCACGCTGACGCTGGACATCGATTTCCTCAGCCAGCTGCCGCGGGTGGTGGAACGCACCGGCTGGTTCGGCGATTTCAACCTGGTGGCGCAGTGGTTTCCCAAGATCGGCGTGCTGGAGCTGCCGGGCGAGCGCGGCGCCACCGAGGTGCGCTGGAACTGCCACGAGTTCCACTTCAACAGCGAGTTCTATGCGGACTTCGGCCGGTACGACGTCAGGCTCACGGTGCCGTCGGACTACACCGTCGGCGCGGTGGGCGAGCTGCGGGGCCAGCCGCAGAGCGACGGCGGCAAGACCACCTACCACTTCGTGCAGGGTGACGTGCACGACTTCGCGTGGGTGGCGGCCAAGGGCTACCGGACGCTGGACGGCACGTACGAAGGCCCCGGCAGCCCGAAGGTGGCGGTGCGGGTGATCTATCCGCCCGAATACGTGGCCAGCGCGCAGCCGGTGCTGAAGGCCAGCATCGATTCGCTGGGCTACTTCTCCAGGACGCTGGGCGCGTATCCGTACAAGACGCTCACTGCCGTGGTGCCGCCATACAACGCCGGCGAGGCCGGCGGCATGGAGTACCCCACCTTCTTCACCGCCGAGGGCTACAGCGACGTCGAGCCGGGCACGATCAGCCAGTACATGATCGATTTCGTGACCATCCACGAGTTCGGCCACGGCTACTTCTACGGCCTGCTCGCCTCCAACGAGTTCGAGGAGCCGATGCTCGACGAGGGTCTCAACGAGTACTGGGACCAGCGCATGCTGCGCGAGCGCAAGCAGGGCATCGACCTGGCCACGCCCTTCATGAAGTGGCTGGGGGTGGCGCCGACGATGAGCGGCTTCGTGCAGGAGCGGCTCACTGCGGGCCTGCGCCAGCCGGCCGACCCGATCGGCGAGAACGCGTGGGATCGCCTGTCCTCGTCCAGCTACGGCACGGTGTATTCGCGCACCGCCACCGCGATGCACGATCTGGAAGAGCGCCTGGGCACGAGCGTGATGGAACAGGCCTTGCGCGAGTACTACAGGCGCTGGCGCTTCCGCCATCCGTCGGTGGCCGACCTGCGCGCCGCGCTGATCGACGTGTCCGGCAAGCCCGACGTGGTCAATCAGGTGTTCGACCAGGTGGTCTACGGCACCGCCTGGGTGGATGACGCGGTCACCGCGATCGACACCGTGGAGGTGACGCCGCAGGCCGGCACCTTCCGCAAGGACGGCCAGCGCAAAGAGATCGATACTGCCGCGCTGGACAAGCAGCTCGCCAAGCAGCGCGCCGACTGGAAAAAGGCCCATCCGAAGGCCAAGCCGGGTGAGGGTCCGTTCCCTTGGCGCAGCACCGTCACGGTGCGCCGTTACGGCGCCGGGGCGCCGCAGACGCTGCGCCTCGGCTATGCCGACGGCAGCCACGAGGACCTGCGCTGGAACGATGACCGCCGCTGGGTGCGCTTCGTGGTGACCAAGCCGTCCAAGGTGGTGTCCGCCGAGCTCGACCCGGCGCAGACGGTGTACCTGGACGCCAACAAGCTCAACGACAGCTACGCCAGCAAGCCGGACGGCAGCGCCGCCCGACGCTGGGCCGCCGACGCGGCCGCGTTGCTGCAGAACCTCTATTCCTTGCTGGGGACCCTCTGATGGCCAGGATGCATTCGCGCCGGGTGGACCCCGGCTCGCTCGTCGCCGCTCCGTTCGCCGCCATGCAGTGGCGATTGCTGCTGCTGTGGGTGGTGTTGCTGCTGCTGCCCACGGCGGTGGTCAGCCTGCCGCTGTGGAAATCGCTGGGCGGCCTGCTCGATCACTCCGTGCATGCCGCGGCGTGGGCGCAGTCGTTCCACGCCATGATGTTCGGCGACGTGATCATGCAGCTGGGGCAGAACAGCGGCTGGCTGGGCGGGGCCGGTCTCGCCGGCCTGGTGGTTACCGTGGCGCTGCTGCCGCTGCTGCACGGCATGGTGGTGGCGGCCGGACGCGCCGGCCGACCGCTCGGATTCGGCCACCTGCTGCAGAGCGGGCTGATCGAGTACGGGCGGATGTTCCGCCTGATGCTGTGGTCGGTGCTGCCGTATGCGGTGATGTTCGGCCTGGCCGCCATGGCGATGTCGGTGGCGCGCAAGCAGGCCGAAGCGGCCACGCTGGAATCCCAGGCGCAGGTGGCACAGCACGCCGCGCTGTGGGTGGTGGGCGTGCTGTTCGTGCTGGCGCAGGCAGTGGTGGAGTCCGCACGGGCGGCGTTCGTTGCCGACGTGGGCCTGCGCTCGGCCACGCGCGCCCTGGGCCGCGGCGTGATGCAGCTGCTGCGCCGTCCGCTCAGCACCTTGCTGAGCTATGTGCTGATCAGCGCGATCGGTCTGGCCATCGCGCTGGCGCTGGGCATGTGGCGCGTGCGCACGCCGGCGCTGGGCGTGGGCGGTTTCGTGCTGGCCTTGCTGATCAGCCAGCTGGCCGTGGCGGTGACCGGCTGGATGCACGCCGCGCGCGTGTTCACGCTGGCGCGGGTAGCCGGTTCGCTGCAGCCGGTCCGTCGCGGCGGCCTGCCGCCGGCGCTCTGAGATCGTGCGGGATGCCGCCGGTGCACCGCGCCGACGGCGTCAGTCAGCGAGCGTATCGAGGCTCAGCGGATCGACGCCGCGCGCGTCGATCTTCAGTAGCAGCACTTCGCCGCCACCGTCGATGCGCAGCCGGCGCGCGGCGTCGTCGGGCAACCACATCGGCCGGTCGACCGGCAGCGGCCAGCGCGCGTCACCCCATTGAACCTCGGCCCGCCCGGCCAGCAGCCACGTCATCCAGCGGGCGCCGGCGGTAAGCAGCATGGGGCCTTGCAGCGGTCGGGCGATCAGCTCGGCCGCCACGCCGTCGCGGATATGCAGGCTGACCACGCGGGTGGACTCGGTGGCCAGGGCACGGTCGGCCATCTGCATGTGCGCAATCTGCAGGCGCAGCAGTGCGCGGGAGCGGCCGTCGTGCTGATGCAATTGCAGCGGCGCATCGAGCGACGTGATCTGGCCCGGCTCCCCGGGGGTGGCAGGGAGTTCGGCGCCCGCCGCCAGCGTGTGCAAGGCGAGCTGCCAGTGCCAGTCATCGCTGCCTTGCGGCGGCTCGCCGGTGACGGTGCCCAGCAGTGGCTGGGATGCCTCGCCCGCGCTTGTGGTCGGGCCGTCGGGCCATGCATCGACCGGCGCCGGCCCGACGCTCATGCCCAGGCGCGGCGCGGCTCGCGGATCGGCGGGTAGTAGGCGAACAGGTGCGTGTTGCAGCCGTAGAAATCCATGTTGTCCACGTGCTCGCCGCCCAGTCGCTCGGCCACGCGGTCGGAGGCCTCGTTGCCGATGCGCACCAGGCTGATCACGCGCTGCGCGTGCAGGGTGTGCCAGGCGAAGTCCAGCACCGCCGCTCCGGCCTCGGTGGCGTAGCCATGGTGGCGGTGTTCGGGCTTGAGCATCCAGCCCAGCTCCAGATCCGGCCAGCCTTCGGGGAACATCAGGCCGGCGCGGCCAATGAATTCGCCGGTGTCCTTGCGTTCCAGCGCCCACATGCCGCAGCCGCGCAGTTGCCAGTGGCCCAGCAGCATCGCCAGCGAGCGCCAGGCGTTGGTGCGGTCCAGCGGCTGGCCGTCGCCGATCCAGCGGGTGCTTTCCGGGTCGGCCAGCATCGCGGCGTAGTCGTTGAAGTGCCGTTCGGTGAGCGCGGTGAGGCGCAGGCGGGCTGTTTCGATGGTGGGAATCTGGGACATGGCCATTCGTTGGTCAGCGACGGCTATCCAGCAATCGGCTGAGCGCGAGGGTACTTGAGGCCAGGGCGTCCTCCCAGGCGAAGCCGATGATTGTCTCACCGGTGGCCGCATCCACAAAGTCCTCCGCCTCGCCGGGCGGCAGCAGGTGGCGATAGTCCACGGTGATTTCGGTGCCGGTCGGCAGGTCGGCCAGCGCGAAGATGAAGCCCAGGTGCCACAGCCCGGTGGGCGAAAAGCTGTGGTTGACGTAGCACTCGTCCGGCCAGTCGGGCGAGACGGTGTAACGATCCTCGAACCAGCGCGCGCTGGTGTGGCGCAGGGACGCCAGCTCCGGCGAGCTGGCCAGTTCGTCGTGGCGCCAGGTGCGCTCGATCGCGTCCGGGGCGGTGATGATGCTGCCGGCGCGCACGGCCTCGTCGAGAAACAGGCCCTGGCCGGCACCGCCGATGGCGGAGGCGGCGATGCGGTAACGCGGAAGAATCATGGCAGGCGCGGCGAACTGGGCCCCGATCGGGCGCGCCGGAGTGTAGCGCAAGCGTTGCGGGCGATCAGGCGCCCGCAACGCCGCCCCATCCCTGGGCTGGAGAGTCCTCGGGGGGATTACTTGGCGCTGGCCTTGCTCTTGCTCTTGGCCTTGGCGGCCTTCGGCGCCTTGGCCGACGCGCCGGCGGCATTGCCGCTGAACTGGATGGCCTCGCTGTTGCGCTTGAGCGTGGCCGGGCCCATGCCCTTGACCTGGGCCAGGTCGTCCAGCGTCTTGAACGGGCCGTGCGCGTCGCGCCAGGCGACGATCGCCCTGGCCTTGGCGTCGCCCACGCCATCGAGCGAACGGGCAATGGTGGCCGCATCGGCCTTGTTGATGTTGACGGGAGTGGCGGCGAACGCGGGCAGGGCGATGGCGAACGCGAGCGCGGCGGCGAACAGGGAACGAAGCATGGCGATCCTCCGTGATGCATGACTGGAGCCGTGATTGGCGCTGCCACTGTGCCCGCGCCGGTGGTCTCGCGGCTGTCGGTGCATGACCCGGGCGGTGGGGCATCCGGGCAGGTACGGTTGTGCGCATGCGCCGACTGCGGCGTCAGCTCCGGCGGGCCTCGGGGAGGGCGCTGATACAATGGCGCTCTTTGCCCTGTGCGTGGAGTTGCCGATGGATACCACCCGCCTGTCCCGATTCGTCAGCGGCCTGTGGTACGACGAGATCGTGCCGCAGCTGGTGGAGTACATCCGCATCCCCAACAAGTCGCCGATGTTCGACAAGGACTGGGCCGCCCACGGCTACATGGAGCAAGCCGTCGAGCTGATGTCGAGCTGGGCGCGCGGCAAGCTGGCCGCTTTCCCCGGTGCCACGCTGGAGGTGGTGCGGCTGGAAGGACGCACCCCGCTGATCTACATCGAGGTGCCGGGCGAGGGCGACGACACCGTCATGCTCTACGGCCACCTCGACAAGCAGCCGGAGATGAGCGGCTGGGCCGACGACCTCGGCCCGTGGAAGCCGGTGATCAAGGGCGACAAGCTGTACGGCCGCGGCGGTGCCGACGACGGCTACGCGATCTTCGGTTCGCTGGCGGCGCTGCTGGCGCTGCACGAGCAGGGCATCGCGCACAGTCGCTGCGTGATCCTGATCGAGGCCTGCGAGGAATCCGGCAGCTACGACCTGCCGTACTACGTGGACCATCTGGCCGCACGCATCGGCAATCCGTCGCTGGTGGTCTGCCTGGACTCGGGCTGCGGCAACTACGACCAGCTGTGGCTCACCACCTCGCTGCGCGGGATGACCGGCGGCGAGCTCACGGTGCGGGTGCTGGAGGAGGGCGTGCATTCCGGCGACGCCTCCGGCGTGGTGCCGTCGAGCTTCCGCATCCTGCGCGAGCTGCTGTCGCGGCTGGAGGATCCGGCCACCGGCCGCATCGTGCCGCCGGAACTCTACGTGGAGATCCCGGCCGAACGGATCGCGCAGGCCAAGGCCTCCACTGAAGTGCTGGGCACCGCGGTCTACGACAAGTTTCCGTTCGTCGACGGCATGCGGCCGGTCACCGACGACCTGGTCGAGCTGGTGCTCAACCGCAGCTGGCGGCCGCAGCTGGCGGTGACCGGCGTGGACGGCCTGCCACCGCTGGAGAGCGCCGGCAACGTGCTGCGCCCCTATACCGCGGTGAAGCTCAGCCTGCGCGTGCCGCCCACGCTCAACGGTGCGAAGGCCGGCGAGTTCGTCAAGCAACTGCTGGAGAAGGATCCGCCGTACGGCGCCAGGGTGAGCTTCAAGGTGGAGAAGGACGGCAGCGGCTGGAACGCGCCGCCGCTCTCGCCGTGGCTGGCGCAGGCGGTGAGCGAGGCGTCCGAGCGCTACTTTGGCGCGCCGGCGGCGTACATGGGCGAGGGTGGCTCGATTCCCTTCATGGGCATGCTGGGCGAGAAATTTCCGCAGGCGCAGTTCCTGATCACCGGCGTGCTCGGCCCGCACTCCAACGCCCACGGCCCCAACGAGTTCCTGCACATCCCCACCGGCACCAGGGTGTCGATGGTGGTGGCCGAGGTGGTGGCCAGGCATTACGCGCAGGGCGCGACGAGCTGACCATCTCCGTTCCCTCTCCCCGGCGGGGAGAGGAGGCAAAAAAAGCAGAGCCATACGCATGGACTATTCCTACCTCGCTTCGAACTGGACCGCCGTGCGTGAGCGCGTCGCCGCAGCGTGTCGCGACGCCGGGCGTGAGCCGGCCGAGGTGGCGATCCTGCCGGTCAGCAAGACCTTTGGCGTCGAGGTGGTGCGTGCGGCCGCGGCGCTGGGCCTGCACCGCTTCGGCGAGAACCGCGTGCAGGAAGTGCGCGAGAAGGCGCCGCAGCTCGCCGACTGCGGCATCGAGTGGGTGATCATCGGTCCGCTGCAGACCAACAAGGCGAAGGATGTCGCCCGTCTCGCCCACGAGGTGCAGACGCTGGATCGGATCGAGCAGGCCGAGGCGCTGGATCGCCGCCTGCAGGGCGAAGGCCGCGCGCTCGACGTGCTGGTGCAGGTCAAGACGTCGCCGGAAGAGAGCAAGCACGGCATCGCCCCGGCGGGCCTGTCCGCCCTGCTGGCCGGCCTGCGCCGCTTCGACACCCTGCGCGCGCAGGGCCTGATGACCATCGCCACCCACACCGACGACGAGGTCGAAGTGCGCCGCTGCTTCCGTCAGTTGCGCCAGCTGCGTGACGCCATGGCGGCCGAGGGTCATGCGCTGCCGCGGCTGTCGATGGGCATGAGCGGCGATTTCGCCCTGGCCATCGCCGAGGGCGCCACCGAGCTGCGCATCGGCAGCGCGATCTTCGGCGCGCGGACTGCGGCGGCACGCTGAACCGCGCTTGCGGGGCGCACAGGCTGAACGAAGTACTCCGCAATACCGGTCATCAGGGTTCACTTAACTCCGATCCAACCTCACCCCCCGGCTCCTTTGCTAGTTTCACCCGGTTGTCCCGGCGCCGGTGCCTCCGGCGAAGGGTGATGCAAACCCGCCAAGCTCGTCAGGGGGAGTCTGTCCCGCATGCCATTGAAGTCATTGACCGCGCTGGTCGCGCTGGCCATCGCCGTGTTTGCCGCCCCGCTGCAGGCCGGCGAAGCCGCCGCCCGGCTGCCGATGAACATCGTGGCCGCCCCTCTTGCCGATGCCATCCCGCTGGTGAATCCGGCCGCCCGCCTGGCGCAGTCGGTGTTGCCGGCGAACCCGTCGTCGCTGCTGCAATCTGCGGCGCGGACGGCCCCGGTCGATGTCGTCAGCGACCTGCGCAAAACCCTGGTCGACCTGGCGATGACCCTGCGCCATATCCGCTACGTGCGTGGTGGGCGCAATCCGTCCACCGGCTTCGACTGCAGCGGCTTCGTGCGTTACGTGTTCGCCCACGCAGTCGGTCTGCAGCTGCCGTCCAATTCGGCCGCGCAGTTCCTCGCCGGCCTCAAGGTAAGCCGCAAGGACATGCAGCCGGGCGACCTGGTGTTCTTCCGCACCGCCGGCCGCCGCGGGCGCATCTCGCACGTGGGCATCTACATCGACCATGGCCGGTTCATCCATTCACCCTCGCGCGGCCAGACCGTGCGCGTGGACAACCTGGCCGACGCCTACTGGGCGCGCCACTTCGCCGGTGCCAAGCGGCCGAAAGGCATCGCCCGGATCGAGCAGGTGCCCGGCAAGAGCTGAACCGGCGATCGTCATCGACATCCGACAGGGCCGCCACGAGGCGCGGCCTTTTTTGCCCGCGTGCGGTGGTGCGACGGGCAGCACCGGTTGCGCGTGGCCGCCCGCGGCCCCATGTCGGACGGCTGTGTCCCCGTGACTCCCGGAGTGCCCATGTCGTTTGCCCCGCTGCTCAACCTGCCCGGCGTCACCGCCGAGCCCGAGGCCGCCACCCGTGGCTACGTGTTCAACCACACGATGATTCGCATGAAGCACATCGCCTTCATCAAGGACCCCGACG
The DNA here is from genome assembly GCF_049445995.1 of Dyella sp. KRB-257. Classification (NCBI taxonomy): domain Bacteria; kingdom Pseudomonadati; phylum Pseudomonadota; class Gammaproteobacteria; order Lysobacterales; family Rhodanobacteraceae; genus Dyella; species Dyella sp. KRB-257. The sequence goes on from NZ_JBMSDZ010000004.1 coordinate 227,266, forward strand.
GCTACTGGATCGAGATCCTGCAACCCACGTCGCTGGCAGTGTAATCACCGCCACCCGCGCCTCCCTGGAGCCCGCTCGCGGACGATGCATTTTTTGCTTTGGTGCGGATCATGAGCAAAGGCATCGCCCGCGAGCGGGTATCTACAACGGATCAGGGCGCTACCCGCGAGCGAACCGAAGGGGCGGCGCGCGGTCTGTGATGCCGCTGCCGTCCGCAGCTCCAAGGAAACCCCATGCCGATCTCGCTTCCACCGGTCACCCGCAACTTGCTGATCGCCAACGTGGTGGTGTTCCTGCTGCAGCAGGTGATGCCGGGCCTGCTCGACTGGCTGGCGCTGTGGCCGCTGGGCAGCGGACTGTTCGAGCCGTGGCAAATCGTGACCAACGGCTTCATGCACGGCGGCATCGCGCACATCGCCTTCAACATGCTGGCGCTGTACATGTTCGGCGGGCAGATCGAGCGGCTGTTCGGCGCGCGGCACTACACCATCTATTACTTCATCTGCCTGGTGGTGGCGTCGCTGCTGCAACTGGTGGTGCTGCGCTGGTTCGCGCACGACTTCCAGACGCCCACGATCGGCGCCTCCGGGGCGATTTTCGGCCTGCTGCTGGCGTTCGGCATGATGTACCCGCACGAGAAGGTGTATTTCATGCTGCTGCCGATCCCGATGCCGGCGTGGCTGTTCGTGATTCTCTACGGCGGACTGGAGCTGTTTTCGGGCGTGTTCGGCTGGATGCCGGGCGTGGCCCACTTCGCGCACCTGGGCGGCATGCTGGGTGGCTGGCTGCTGATCCAGTACTGGCGCGGGCGCTTTCCGATCAAGCCACGGCGGCGATTGCTGCGCTAGCAAGCGTCCCATGCCTGCAAGGTCGACGCTTGATGCCGGATGGTTGAGTTCGACGTAAACGCTCAGCGCAGCGCGAGGAAATCCGCGCTGACCACGAAGCGCACCGCATCCAGTCGCAGCCGCGACCTGGGCAGCGCTTCCAGCAGCGCGTCGCGCTCGGCCTGCACCATGGCGATTTCGTCGGCGCTGATCGAGGGGTTCACCGCCCGCAGCGCGTGCAGGCGGGCCAGTTCGGCATCGAGCGTCTCGGTGGCCAGCGCGGTGGCTTCGGCCACGCGTTCGGCGGCGCGGCTGCCGGCGGCGGCTTCCGCCTTCTCCAGCATCGGCGGCACCAGCTTGTTGAGGAACTTGCGGTAGCGCGCCACCTCGATGCTGCGGTCGGCCGCCTTGCGCAGCGCGATCTCGCTGGGCTGGAAGTCGTCGCGCTCGGCCAGTCGGGTGTCGATGGTGACCACGATCGGCAGCGTCGGCAAAAAGCGCTCGGCATCGAGCCCGCGGTCGGCCACGCATTCGAGCAGGTAGACCGCCTGCAGCAGCACACTGCGCGGGCCGAGCACGTCGTCGACCATGAAGGCCGCGTTGCCCTGCTCGCCGGAGAGCGCGAGATCCATCGCGCCCATCACCAGCGGGTGATCCAGCCGCAGCAGCGGCAGCTCCTCGCGCGCCAGCGCCACGTCGCGATCGAAGGTGACCGAGATCGGCCCGTCGGCGAAGCCGGGCAGGGCATCCGTGGAGAGATACTGCGGATCGAGCAGCAGCACCTTCGGGCCGAGCTCCTCGGCGTGGATGCCGAACTGTTCCAGCAGGCGCTGCACGAAGGCGTCGCGCGAGGGGTCGACATCCTCACGACGAAACGCCTGGCTCAGCTCCTCGGCGTGCAGATCGCGGCTGGCGGCCAGTTCCAGCAGGTGGTCGCGGCCGGCGCGGATCAGCTCGGCCAGCTCCTCGTGGCTGGCGCGGGTCTCGGCGATCAGCACGTCCAGCTCCTGGTCGCGGCCGTCCGCACTGCGGGCATGTTCGCTGGCCAGCTCGGCCAGAGGCGCGCCGTAGCGGCGCAGCAGTTCGCGGCCGTCGGCCGGGCTGGTGCGGAACGCGTCCAGGCCCTCGTCATACCAACGCGCCAGCACGTGCTGCGCGCTGCCCTCGACGGCCAGGATGTGGATGGAAATGTCGTGCTGCTGGCCGATGCGGTCGAGCCGGCCGATGCGCTGTTCGAGCAGGTCGGGATCCAGCGGCAGGTCCCACAGCACCAGGCGATGGGCGAACTGGAAGTTGCGTCCTTCCGAGCCGATCTCCGAGCACAGCAGCAGGCGCGCGCCATCCGGCTGGGCGAAGAACGCCGCGTTGCGATCGCGCTGGATGATGCCCAGCCCTTCGTGGAAGCGCGCCAGCCCGGCGCCGGTGCGCGTGCGCAGGGCTTCTTCCAGCGCCAGCACCTTGGCCTGGCTGCGGCAGATCAGCAGGAACTTGTCCTGCGGGTGGTTTTCCAGCAGGTCGACCAGCGCCTGCAGGCGCGCGTCCTCGCTGTAGTCCAGCGCGAGGATTGGCGCGGGCTGCTGGATGTCGGCGTGGAACTCGGCCAGCAATGACTGGCGCGCGCCCTCGTCGAGCAGGTCCGGATCGAGCAGGTGCCACACCGGCACGCGTCTGGGAAAGCCGCCGATGCCGGCGCGGCGGTTGCGGAACATGGCGCGGCCGGTGCCGTGGCGGTCGATCAGCGCGGCGAGGATGGCGCGCGCGTGCTCGGGCTTGATCTTCGTCTCGGCCAGCTGCGCGGTGAGCTCGGTGTCGCCGGCCAGCGCGGCGGCCAGCATGCTGCGCTGCTCCACGCTGAGCGGCTGGTTTTCCAGCAGGCGGTCGGCCACCTGCGACAGCGCCTGGAAGGTATCGGCCTCGGCGAGGTAGGCGTCCAGATCGCTGTAGCGCTGCGGATCGAGCAGGCGCAGGCGGGCGAAATGGCCGCTGCGGCCGAGCTGCTCGGGCGTGGCGGTGAGCAGGATTACGCCGGGCGTCTGCGCGGCGAGCCTTTCCACCAGCGCGTAGCGCGGGCTGGCCGCTTCCGGCGTCCACTCCAGGTGGTGCGCCTCGTCGACCACCAGCAGATCCCAGCCGGCGTCGAGCAGCTGCTGCGCGCGCCTGGGCGAGGATTCCAGGAAGCCGAAGTCGGCGATCACCATCTGCTCGTCCTCGAACGGATTGCTGCCCGGCTCGGACTGCTCCAGCGCCTCGCAGCGCTCCTCGTCGTAGATCGCGAAGCTGAGGTTGAAGCGGCGCATCAGCTCGACGAACCACTGGTACACCAGCGTGTCCGGCAGCAGCACCAGCGCGCGCGCGGCGCGGCCGGTGGCGAGCTGGCGGGCGAGGATCATGCCGGCTTCGATGGTTTTTCCTAAGCCCACTTCGTCGGCCAGCAGCACGCGGGGTGGACGGCGCGCCGCGGCGATGCCAGCCACGCGCAGCTGGTGCGGCACCAGGCCTACGCGCGCGGCGGCCAGACCCCAGGTGGGCGAGCGGCGGGCTTCGGCGCGGCGGCGCAGGGCGTCCAGGCGCAGCTCGAACTGGGCCACCGGATCGGTGCGCCCGCCGATCAGCCGATCGTCGGCCTGGCTGACGCTCTGTTCGTCGTCGAGCTGGCCTTCCTCCATCTCGCGACCCTCGCCGCGGTAGACGAACAGCCCCTCGCGCACGTCCACGCGCTCGACCAGGAAGGAGATGCCCTTGCCGGCGATGCGCTGGCCGGGACGGAACTCGGCGCGCACCAGCGGCGCAGATTCCATCGCGTAGGGCCGCAGCACGCCGGCCTTGGCGAACAGCACCTGCACGCCGCGGCCCTCGACGCGCAGCACGGTGCCCAGGCCCAGTTCGGGTTCGGCGGTGGAGATCCAGCGTTGACCGGGTACGAACATGGCAAAACCGCGCAGCGACAAAGGCCGAGGATTATCCGCCCCTTGTCGCGCGCAGGGAACAGCGCGCGCCGATCAAGTCTCGCTCCATTCGCGCAGCAGGTTATGGTAGACGCCGGTGAGCTGCAGCACCGCCGCCGCGTCGGCACGACTGGCGCGCAGCGCCTGGATCGACTGGTCGAGCTCGAACAGCGTGCGGCGGCGGCGCTCGTCGCGCACCAGGCTCTGCACCCAGAAGAACGCGGCCAGACGTGCGCCGCGCGTCACCGGCATCACGCGATGCAGGCTGCTGGCCGGATAGATCACCAGGTCGCCGGCCGGCAGCTTCACCGCATGCTCGCCGTAGGTGTCGCTGACGATGAGCTCACCGCCGTCGTAGCTGGCCGGATCGGCGAGGAACAGCGTGCCGGCGATGTCGCTGCGCAGCTGGTTGCCGTCGGGCAGTGCCATCACCGCGCCGTCGACGTGGAAGCCGTATTCGCCGCCACCCTCGTAGCGGTTGAAGCGCGGCGGCAGCATGCGCAGCGGCAGCGTGGCGGCGTGGAACAGCGGATGGCGCGCCAGTGCCGACTGCACCTGCGCGGCCAGCGCATGGCGCAGCGCCGAGGCGTCCGGCAGTTGCCGGTTGCGCTTCACCTCGCGACCCTGTGCGCCCACCGTCTCGCGTCCGTCGGCCCAGTCGGCGTCGTCCAGCGCACGGCGCACTTGGCTCAGTTCGACGGAATCGAGCACGGCAGGCAGGTGCAGCAGCATGGCGCAGAGTCCGGTCAGAAGCGGAAGTTGGCGGTGAGCATCGCCGATCGCGGCGTGCCGGGCGTGTAGCGATAGCCGCTCTTGTTGATCGCGGCCACGTGGCGCTTGTCGAACAGGTTGTACAGGTTGAGCTGCACGCTCAGGTGCTGGTTCACCGGCAGGCTGGCCACGGCATCGAACACCCAGTACGCCCCGGTGGAGGTCGGCGTGCCGATGGCGCCATCGGTGCCGCGCTTGAGTCCGCCCACGTAGCGCGCGCCGCCGCCGAGGGTGAGGCCGGAGGTCCAGCGGTAGGTGGTCCAGCTGGTGAAGGCCCGCTTCGGGGTGTAGGCCAGGTCGCGCGAACCGTCGCTGCTCACCACGGCGCCGGTGCGCACGGTGGCGTCCATCGTGGTGAAGCCGGCGCTGATCGCCCAGTGCTCGGTGAGCCGGCCGATCGCGCCCAGCTCCACGCCCTGCACGCGCTTGCGGCCCACCTGGTAGTACTGCTGGTCCACCGGGTCCTGCACCAGCTCGTTGCTGACGGTGGTGCGATAGAGCGCGCCGGTGAGCAGCAGCTTGCCGTCAAGCACATCCCACTTGGTGCCCACTTCCACCGTACGGGCCTTCTGCGGATCGAGGTTGGGGTTGTCCGCGCTGTTCGCCGCGCTGCTCAGGGTGAGCGTATTGCCGCCCGGCGGCTCCTGCGACTGCGCCACGTTGACGTAGAGGCTGCCGTTCGCCACCGGCTTGTACAGCACGCCGAGCTTGTAGTTGGGGAGGTTGCCGGACACTCGCGTGGCCAGTCCTGGAACCGGCGTGCCCTTGGGCAGCGCGCCGCAGGCCGGCGCGTTGCGTGCGCCGCACAGCACGGTGCTGTCGAAGTCGGTGGTGTAGTGGTCGAAACGTGCGCCGGCATGGATCTTCCAGCGTTCGCCGAAGCTCAGCGTGTCGAAGGCGTAGACCGCGGCCGTGCGGGTGACGCCGCGACTGCGCGCACCGGTGCGACCCACCAGCAAGCCGCCGACGTCGGCATCGGGCGCGTACAGGCTGGCCGCAGGGAGCTTGCTGTCGCCCGGCGCGGCCCGACCGATCGCACGGGCTTCCTCGCGCGTCAGCTCCACGCCCAGGCTCAGGTCGTGATCGACGTGGCGGCCTTCGGCGTGCACGCGCAGATTGGTCTGGTTGGTGAGGATGCGGTGGGTCTGGTCCTTGAACGTGGGCAGGTCGCGGGTGATCGTCCAGGTGCCGGGATCGGCGGGGTCGGGCGTGAGCAGGTTGGCCGCGGTCGTGCGGTAGGAGATCAGCTGGTAGTCCTGGTGGGTGCGGGCCCAGCGTGCGGTGTCCTGCAGCGTGACGTCGGGCGAGAAGTCGTGTTGCACGATGGCGGTGAGCATGTCCGAGCGCACGTCGTCGTGGTCGCCCAGGGTGCCGTAGAAGTTCGACGGGTCGACCGGCGCGGCGTCATCCAGGAACGGGCGCGTCGGGTCGGGCGTGCCGTAGCCGGGCAGGCCGACGGTGGGGACGCCGCCGTCCGGACGGTTGTGCTGGGTGACGTGCAGCGCATCGAGATAGATCCGCGTGGCCGTCTTCAGGCCGAACGCCAGCGAGGGCGCCACGCCCCAGCGCTTGTTGCGCACGTCGTCGCGGCCGGGCACGCCGCTGTCCTGGCCCAGCACGTTGAGCCGGAAGGCGGCGGTGGGCGACAGCGTCTGGTTCCAGTCCGCGGTGGCGCGGCGCTGGGTGGCGCTGCCGTAGGCGAGGGAACCGGCCAGCGCATCGGCCGGCATCGGCTGCCTGCTGACCAGGTTGATCGCGCCGGTGGGCGCGGTGCGGCCGTAGGTGGTGCCGTCCGGACCCTTGGTGACCTCGATCTGCTCGAGGTTGAACACGTCACGCGAGTAGGAGCCGAGGTCGCGCACGCCGTCGACGAAGATGCTGCCCGAGGTGTCGAAGCCGCGCATGGTGATGCCGTCACCGGTGGTTGTGGTGCCGTTCTCGCCGGCGTAGAAGGTGCCCACGCCCGGGCTGTTGCGCAGCGCCTCGGTGAGTGTGGTGGCGCCCTGCTGTTCGATCAGGTCGCGGCCGATCACCTGCACGGTCTGCGCGGTATCCAGCAGCGTCTGGGTGTACTTGGGCGAGGACAGCTGGTCGACGCGGTAATCCGGGCCGCGGTTCGCTTCCACCTTGAGGCCGGGCAGGTTGCGCGCCTGGGCTATCTGGGCGTGGGTGCCTACGTCGGTGGCCCCGGCCGTCTGGGCGATGGTCATGCCGGCGAGCAGGGCGGTGGTGGGAAGGGCGCGCTTGCGCGCAGTGATGAAAGCCATGCCTTTGTCCTTGTCGCATCGGTCTTGCCGTCCGGTGGTGAATACGGGCAAGTCACCACCGTCCGATACCGCCTGGTGCGGTGCCGGAGACCGGGATTGGTGGGTGCGCTGGCTGGCGGGCGTGAGGCGAGGGCTGGGCGCGGAGGCCACAATCATATCTAAATGATAATGATTTGCAATAGCATGGACTGAACCCTTGCGATCTGCCGTCATCGTTCGGTCGATGGCGTGCCCGATGGCCTCTGTCGGGGGGGCAGTCGCATCCGGATGCGCCGATGCCGATGGCCGCGATCAATTCAGGAACACAGGAACTTCAGCCACTTGATGTGGCGATGGGGGTCTCGGTCAGGTGCGGCTTGAGCCCGTGGGCGTGCCAGACCTTGAGCACGGTGGTGTCGGAGATCCCCAGCTTGGCGGCGAGGGTACATGTGCTCCAGTGGGTGGCATTCTCGGGCAAGGTCGGGTCGTCATCTGCACGATGTGCGCCGCATCGATATGGGACTTGCGTCCGCTGCGCGGCAGATCGCCGGATACCGCCGCGATGCCGCCCTGCGCAAAGCGCTTGCGCCATTCGATGACCTGATTGCGACTGATCTGCAGACGCCGCGCGATCTCGTGATTTCCTATGCCTTCGGCCGCCAGCAAGACAATCCGCGCGCGTCGCACCGTCCGCGCATCCATCGTCTGCGAGCGCGCGCGACGCTTCAGTTCGGCCCGCTGTTCATCGGTCAGCGTGATGGCAACGGCACTCTTCATCGTTCGCTCCAGTCCCGAGGAACGTCGACTGGACCCAAGCGAAGGAAAATAGTTCATTTATTTCGCAAGCACTACATTAGATCAGACCCATGTAGCGCAGCATCAGCAGCACGACCGCGCCGCCCACCGCCAGCAGCACGATGCGACGCACGCGCGTGACGGTGTGCTGGCGCCGGGTGATCGGCGAGGGATGGCGTGCCGCCGCCAGCGCGTCGCCGTGACGGATCACCGGATCGATGCCGATCTCCCTCAGCAATTCGCGCGCGCGGGTGTAGTCGTCGGCGTGGGTCACCCACACCTGCGGCCACTGCTCGCGGCTTTCGCGCTGCTGGATGTAGCTGAAACGCTGGTGCGCGCGGCGGTTCCAGCGCGAGACGTTCTGCACCTGGCACTCGATGCCGTGCTGGTTGAGCAGGGCGACGAGGCGGTCGATGTTGGGCTGGTGCGGTGAGGTGTAGAGCTGGCGCATGGTCGGATTCCGTCGGTCAGCTGTCGCGCAGGCGGATCAGGCCTTCCTGCGCGGTGGAGGCGATCAGTCGGCCGTCGCGGCTGAAGATCTGTCCGCGGGCCAGTCCCCGCGCGCCCTGTGCGGTGGGGCTGTCGAACGAGTACAGCAGCCACTCGTCCACACGGAACGGGCGGTGGAACCACAGCGCGTGATCCAGGCTGGCCATCTGCACGTTGTGCGTCATGTACGAGATGCCGTGCGGCAGCGTGGCGGTGCCGATCAGGTGGAAGTCCGAGGCGTAGGCCAGCAGTGCGCGATGCAGGATCGCCGAGTCGCCGATCGGCGCGGTGAGGCGGAACCAGATGTGCTGGATCGGCGGACGCTTGACCGGATGCAGGTCGTCGCGCGGCCACACCTGGCGGAACTCGAACGGACCGTCGATGCCCAGCCAGCGCTGCAGCTTCACCGGCAGCTTGGCCAGTTCCTCGGGGCTGAGGTGACGCATCGGCTCCAGGTCGTCGGGCGAGGGCACCTCGGGCATCGAGGTCTGGTGCTCGAAGCCCTTTTCCGGCTCCTGGAACGAGATCGAGCCGTTGAGGATCGGCTGGCCGTGCTGGATCGCCACCACCCGGCGCGAGGAGAACGTGCCGCCGTCGCGGGTGCGCTCCACGCTGTAGACGATCGGCGCGTCGATGTCGCCGGCGCGCAGGAAGTACGCGTGCAGCGAGTGCGCCTCGCGGCGCGGGTCGACGGTGCGCTGGGCGGCGGACAATGCCTGTCCCAGCACCTGGCCGCCGAACACGAAGCGGGTGCCGATGTCGCGGCTCTGGCCACGGAAGAGGTTGTCTTCCAGCCGTTCCAGGTCCAGCAGGTCGACCAGTTCCTGGACGTGTTCCTCGCGCATGGGCTGCTCGATAAGTGGAGGAAATCAGCCGGCGATTATAGCGGGGTGGGGTGGTGGGGATCCGGACGAGCACCGGGCTGGCCATTGGGATCCGCGGCGAGCACCCGCCCCTCACCCCAGCCCTCTCCCCGTCGGGGAGAGGGCTGGGGTGAGGGGCGGGTGCTCGCCAGCGTGCTGAACGCAGGTAGCGGCTCGTCAACCCTGAACCCGCCGCAGCCCGCACCCCGCCAGCACCGCATCCCACGGAAACAGCGGCCCCGGATCGAGCTTGCGCGGCACCTCCCGCGAGGGATCGTCGCTGGCCGGCATCCGTGCGGTGTCCAGATCCTCGTGCCCGGCGATCTCGCGTAGGTGGGGAAACTCGCGCCGGAGCTCGGCCAGCAGGTCCAGCAATGCGGCGATCTGCACGTCCGGGTAGGGCTCGGTCATCGTCTGCTGGCGCGAGTCCCACCAGTGCGGGTAGCGCCCCCGGTTCACCAGCTCGATGCCGATGGAGTGTGCGTTGTGGCCGCGCACGTGATGCGCCACGCGGGTGCCGGGCACGTAGCGTTCGATGCGGCCGTCGCGGTCGATGTAGTAATGCCCGCTGTTTCCGGTGCCGCTCGCGTGCTGCAGCCGTTCGCCGTACTCGCGCGCGGTGGCCAGGTCCGGCAGCTCGGTGCAGTGGATCACCACCCGGCGCACCGCGTCGGCCGGGCGTTCGGCGAGGCGGTCGACGTAGGGCAGGGGGTGGTCGCGGATGAGCGGTGGCATGGGCGAAAGTCTCGCACGGCGCCGGGTATCATGGACGGCCCGCCCCGCCCAGGAGCCGCCATGCGCAGCCCGATCATCCTCTCGCACGGTTCCGACTCCGGCCCCGATGCCACCAAGGTCAGCGCGCTGGCCGCGCTAGCCGAATCGCTGGGCTGGAGCACGCGGCGCCCCGATTACCGCGAGGACGACGCGTTGGGATACGCCGGCTCGGTGCCGGCCCGGCTGGCCCGGCTGCGCGCCGTGATCGAGGCGCAACCGGCGCCGCCGGTGCTGGTGGGCTCCAGCATGGGCGCCTTCGTCTCCGGGCTGGCCTCGCTGGAGCATCCGGTCGCCGGCCTGTTCCTGCTGGCCACGCCGGAGAGCATTCCAGGCTGCGAGGTCGATTTCGACGTCACCCCCGACGTGCCCACCCTGCTGATCCACGGCTGGCGCGACGAACTGTGCCCGCTGGACGACATGTACACCTTCGCCGCGCGTCGTCAGCTGCCGCTGCTGATCCTCGACGACGACCACCGCCTCGGCGACAGCGTGGAGGCGATCGCCAGCCAGTTCCGGTTGTTCCTCGACCAACTGGCGGCGCGCGCATGACGGCGTTCTTCGCCAGCTGCCCGAAGGGCCTGGAATACCTGCTCAAGGACGAACTGGCCGCGCTCGGTGCGCAGGACACGCGCGAGACCGTCGCCGGCGTGCACTTTGCCGGCACGCTGGAAACCGCCTATCGCGCCTGCCTGTGGTCGCGCCTGGCCAGCCGCGTGCTGCTGCCGCTGGGCGAGTTCGACGCGGCGAACGACGAGGCGCTGTATGCCGGCGTGCAGGCCATCGACTGGTCGACCCATCTCGCCAGCCATGCCACGCTGGCGGTCGACGCGCACACCACGCTGAGCAAGCTCACTCACAGCCAGTACCTGGCGCAGCGGGTGAAGGACGCGGTGGTCGACCAGTTCCGCCAGCGCGACGGCGAGCGTCCCAGCGTGGATACCGACGAGCCGGACGTGCGCATCAACGTGCGCCTGCGCCGCGATCGCGCCACGCTGTCGCTGGATCTCTCCGGCAGCCCGCTGCATCGCCGCGGCTGGCGCGAGCTGCACGGCGAGGCGCCGCTGAAGGAAAACCTCGCCGCCGCGATGCTGCTGCGCGCCGGCTGGCCGCAGATCTACGCCGAGGGTGGTGCATTGCTCGACCCGATGTGCGGCTCCGGCACGCTGCTGGTGGAAGGCGCCTGGATGGCGGCCGACGTGGCGCCGGGCCTGCACCGCGAGTACTTCGGTTTTCTCGGTTGGGCGCAGCACGACATCGCGCTGTGGAAGCGCCTGCACGAGGAGGCTACGCAGCGCGCCGAGGCCGGCCTGCGCGCGCTGCGCTCGTGCTTCTTCGGTTCCGACTCGGACCCGCGCATGGTGCAGACCGCCAAGCGCAACGCGCAGGAAGCGGGGGTCGCCGGCTTCTTCACGCTCGATCGCCACGACGCGTTGCACGTGGCGCCGCCGCCCGGCGTGTCGCGCGGCCTGGTGATCACCAATCCGCCCTACGGCGAGCGCCTGGGTGAGCGCGAGCAGATGCCGCCGCTGTACCGCGCGCTGGGCGAAACGCTGCGCGCGCGCTTCACCGGCTGGCGCGCCGCGGTGCTGGCTGGCGACGTGGAACTCGGCCGCGCCATGCCGCTGCGCGCGGAGAAGAAATACACGCTCTACAACGGCGCGCTGGAAACCGTGCTGCTGATCTTCGAACTGCACGCGCGCGAGGCGATGCCGCACGAGTCCAAGCCGCTGTCGCCCGGCGCGCAGATGCTGAAGAACCGGCTGGAGAAGAACCTCAGGCACCTGCGCAAGCGGCTGCAGCGCGAGGGCATCCACTGCTGGCGCGCCTACGACCAGGACCTGCCCGAGTACGCCGCCGCCATCGACGTCTACGCCAATGCCGCGGGCGATACTTGGCTGCACATCCAGGAATACCGCGCGCCGGTGGAGATCCCGGTGGAAACGGCGCGCACGCGCATGCGCGAGATCACCCGCGTGGCGGGCGAGGTGTTCGGCCTGCCGCGCGAGCGCATCGCGCTGAAGACCCGCGAGCGCGGCAAGGGCGGATCGAAGTACGGCCAGTTCGACCAGCGCGGCGAATTCGTCGAGGTGGAAGAGGGCGGCCTGAAATTTTTGGTCAATCTCACCGACTACCTCGACACCGGCCTGTTTCTCGATCACCGGCTGGTGCGCGCGCGGTTGCGCGAGCTGGCCAAGGGCCGACGCTTCCTCAACCTGTTCGCCTACACCGCCACGGCCAGCGTCTACGCCGCGGCCGGCGGCGCGCGCGACACCACCAGCGTCGACCTGTCGGCGACCTATCTTGAATGGGCTTCGCGCAACCTCGCGCTGAACGGCTTCATCGGCAGCGCGCACAAGCTGATCCAGGCCGATGCGCTGGAGTTCCTGCGCGGCGAGCGCGATCGCTACGGGGTGATCTACGTCGATCCGCCGACCTTCTCCAACTCCAAGCGCGCCGAGGATTTCGACGTGCAGCGCGATCACGTCGCCCTGCTGATGGCCTGTGGCGACCGGCTGGCGAACGATGGGGTGATCGTGTTTTCCAACAACTTCCGCCGCTTCGCACTGGATCGCGCGACGCTGGAGGAGCGCTTCACCATCGAGGACTGGACCGCCCCCGGCATCCCGTTCGATTTCACCCGACGGGCTGACATCCACGGCTGCTGGCTGCTGCGTCCGCACGCGGTGGAGGGCGACGTGAACCCGTGGGATACCGCCCGGATCAAGCGCCGCTGAGGTTTCAGTGGGCATTAAGTCGGCGGGGCCGAGCATTCATCCGGCACTGATGGAGGCGACACATGACACGCATCAACGGCAAAACCAAGATGGCGGCAGTCGCGGTAATGGTGGCGTCGGCGCTGGCGATGCCGGTGGCCGCCTCGGCACACGGCCACGGCTGGGGTCGCGGTGGTGGTCACTACGGCGCCTACCACGGTGGGCATCACGGTTATCGCGGCGGCTATTACGGCGGCTACCGTCATCACGAGGGCCACTGGGAAGGCGGTCGCTGGATCGCCGGCGCGCTGGTGGCCGGCGCCATGGTCGGCCTGGTCGACGCGGCGGTCAACCCGCGGCCGGTCTACTACGATCCCCCGGTGGTCTACAGCCGTCCGCGCACCGTGATCTACGAGGAGCGTCCGGTGATCGAGCGTCGCGTGGTGCGTACGCGCACGGTGATCTACGACGACGGGTATCCGACCCGTTACATCGGCGACGATGACGACGACGATTGATGTTCGTCGGCGGGACACAAAAAAAGCCCGGTCAAACCGGGCTTTTTTGCGGCTGCGATTTGCCCGTGGCGCTCTCGCTACGGCGGTCGAATTTTCCTCAGCCTCTCAGAGGGTGTCGACAAAATAAAACAAACCTGTAGAATCTGCCGTAGGTCTCACGAGCGGACGGTTCTCATGGAACAAAAGAAGCGCAGTGACGTAAAGCGCGGGCGCAAGCCGGCGTTGAACGAAGAT